>JALZAF010000023.1 GCA_030948505.1 Chloroflexota bacterium | reverse complement strand
GTAGTCGGCCGAGCCGACGTACGCGACCAGCTCACCGGTCTGGTAGTCGAGCGCGACCAGGGCACCGTTGTTGAGGTCCTTGTCGCGCAACCGCTGCATCCACGCGTCGTAGGTGAGCCCGAGGGCCTTGGCCGCGGCCCTGGGATCCTTCGCCCTGGGCACGATGGCGGCCGCCTGGACCCATTTCTCGGCGATCTTCTGGAGCTTCAGGTCGAGGGTGGTGGTGACCCGCAAGCCACCCTGCTCGATCACGGGGCAGGTCTGCTCGCCGGCGCACAGGCGGTCAGTCAGCTCTGCCCGGACCGCCCACACGAAGTGCGGCGCCAGCCATGGCGGCGCGGTTTGCGCCACCACGACGACCGGCTCGAGCTTGGCGGATTCGAAGTCGGCCGCCGTGTACTGGCCGTCGGACAGCGGCGTCCGTCCGCTGGCGAGGAGGTCGAGGACCATGTTGCGGCGATGGACGATCTCGCTGTCGGCCGGTACCAGGAGTGTCCCGTCATTCTGCTCGACGGCGTTGCGCACGAGGTCGTAGTTGGACGGTGATTGGGGCAGGGCGGCGAGGATGGCCGCCTGGGCGAGGGTCAGCTTGCTGAGGTCATCGAGCCCGAAGTAGCTCTTGGCCGCCGCCTTCACGCCGTAGCTGTTGTTGCCGTAGAAATTCTGGTTGAGATACGCGGCGATGATCTTCTTCTTGCCTTCGTCGCCGCTGTACCACTGGGTGAGGCGGATCGACTGGATGATCTCCTTGAGCTTGCGCTCGTAGGTTCGGCCGCCCGCCTGGACGAGCGACTGGTCGAGCAACCGCTGGCGAACCAGTTGCTGGGTGATGGTCGAGGCACCGCGCGCGTTGCCGCGCAGGGCGTCGAGTCCGGACGCGACGATCGCCGCCGGGTCGAAGCCGCTGTTCGTCCAGAAGCTCTTGTCCTCGACGGCGGTGGTCGCGTCAATGAGGATCTTCGGCAGCTGGTCGAAGGTCACGACCTCGCGATGGATGTCGCCGAAGCGAGCGAGCTCGGTTTTGCCCGTCCGGTCGTAGATGATCGATTCCTCGGCCGGCAGGATCTTCTCGAGATCCTGCGGCGGAATGAGGTCGCGCGTCAGCGAGACGTAGCCGCCCACGATCACGACCGCGATCAGGAAGCCCATCACGGCCAGGAAGCCGAACACGACGAGGGCGAGCCAGCCCGCGGCCGTCGGGCGGCCGTCAAGGCGCTGTGGAGAGACGCGTTGCTGGACGGCCTGCATTCAAGCTCCAAGCGGGGGGATGGGAACGGCTTCGCCCGACTATGCCCCATATCGCGTCGGGACGGGCAGAACGGACCATCCCGGCCGCTTGCGACGGCGTTGCAGCAGGGTCGACCCGAGGGGAGCGTGGGCGACCGGGCTTTGTCAGACTAGGTCGATGGGGCTGCGCGATGAGATCCGGGATCAACCAGCCGTCGTGCGGCGGCTGCTCGGCGAGGGCCGCGCGCCAATCGCCCGCATCGCGGATCGCCTGCGCGGCGCGCCGATCGACACGATCGTCGTCGCGGCCCGCGGGACGTCCGACCACGCGGCCGTCTATGCCCAGTACGTCTTCGGCGTTCGTCACCGCCTGCTGGTCGCGCTCGCCGCGCCCTCGGTGACCTCGCTGTACGAGTCGGAGCCACGTTTCGGCCGGTCGGTCGTGGTCGGGATCAGCCAGTCGGGGGCCTCGCCTGACATCGTTGGCGTGGTCGCGGCGGCGCGCCGCCAGGGTGTGCCGACGATCGCCATCACCAATACCGCCGGCTCACCACTCGCGCGCGCAGCGGAGCACACGATCGATCTACTCGCCGGCCCGGAACGGGCGATCGCGGCGACGAAGACGTACACCGCCCAGCTGACCGCCATCGCGCTGCTCTCCGCGGCGCTGGCCGAAAGTGACGACGATCTCGCCGCGCTCGACGGGGTTCCCGCGGCCCTCGATGCCGCCCTCGAAACGGAGGCGGACGCGGAGCGGTTCGCGAAGGGCCGGGTGGAGATCTCAGGATGCGTGGTCCTGGGGCGCGGCTACGAGTACGCGACGGCGCGCGAGTGGGCGCTCAAGCTCAAGGAGCTCGCCCGCGTCCTGGCCGACCCGTACTCCTCGGCGGACTTCCAGCACGGCCCGTTGACCCTGCTCGAGCCCGGTTTCCCGGTCCTCGCGGTGGTCCCGTCCGGCCCGCCCGCCGCGGACCTGATCGAGCTGCTGCGACGGATTCGTGATGACCACGGAGTCGAGCTGCTGGTCATCTCGGATCGGGACGATGCGCGTGCCCTGGGCAGCGGCCTGGCGCTGCCGTCAGGCGTTCCGGACTGGCTCATGCCGATCGTCTCGATCGTGCCGGCTCAGCTGTTCGCGTACCACCTCGCTCGCGCGCGCGGGCTCAATCCCGATGCACCGCGCAACATCCGCAAGGTGACGCTCACCCGGTAGGCCCGCGCCGGGCGCCGCCATCGCCCGCCCGCCCTGACCGGTCGAGGCGCTCGAGGACCTTCTTCTCGAGCTCGAGGATCTGCTGTTCCAGCCCCTCGACGCGGTGCAGGATCTCCGTGCCCGACTTGATCAGCTGGCGGTTCTGGGCATCCTCGAGGTCCGCCTTGGCCGCCGTGTGCTCGAGCGTCAGGCGGTCCCGCAGCGAGGCCCGGTTGCCGGCCAAAAGGATCAATGGGGCCGCGTACGCGGCCTGGGTGGAGAAGGCCAGGTTGAGCAGGATGAACGGATAGACGTCGAAATGGAACAGCAGGATGACGTTGCCCGCGATCCAGATGATCACGATGACCGTCTGGATGACGATGAACCTCCAGCTGCCAAGGAAGCCGGTGACGCGATCGGCGATTCGCGCTCCCAGCGGCGCCTCGTCATACAGCTTCCGATTGACGGCGTGCACGCTGCCCCGCCTGGTCGATGTCACGTCTCACCTCGCTCGCGGGCGGCGCTCTGCCGCAGCACGGAAATATGGGCGCAGCCTAGACTTCGCGCATGATCGATGTCGGCCTCCAGATCGACCTGTCGATCCGCCTCGTCGTAGCCGCCCTGCTGGGGGCGCTGATCGGCGTCGAGCGCGAGATCCACGGCCACCCGGCAGGCATGCGCACGCACCTGCTCGTGGCGCTCGGGTCGGCGATCTTCACCGTCCTGTCGATCTACGGCTTCGCCGGAACCACGGGCACGTCTCCCCTGGACCCATCGCGCGTCGCCGCCCAGATCGTGTCCGGCATCGGCTTCCTGGGCGCGGGGGCGATCATCAAGGACGGCGCCTCGATCCGCGGCCTCACGACCGCGGCCAGCCTGTGGGCGACGGCGGCGATCGGCCTGGCAGCCGGGACGGGGGAGTACATCCTGGGCCTGACCGGCACCGTGATCGTGGCCTTCTCGCTGTGGCCTCTCAACCGGATCGCGGAGCGCCTTCACTCCGCTGACCGCATGTCGATCCGACTGCAGATGGTGGTCCAGCGCCTGGAGGCCCTGGGCGAGATCTCGGTCGCCCTCGCTTCTCACCGCCTGGAGATCCTGGGCGTTCAGACCGAGCGACTCGATACGAGCGGCTACACCGTCAGCTTCGAGGTCCGCCAGCGTCCCGGCGCCAGCCTCGTGAATGCGATCGAGGAGATCGGCCGCATCGCGGGCGTCGAGGTCGCCGGCAGCGAGCTGCAGGAGTAACGGCCGCCGGTCGTCCGCCTGGGCGGCCCCCGGCCTCGCCCTACTCCGGTTCGCCCCCCGACTCGTCGTCGCTCATCACGTGCATGCCCGAGCGCGCACCACGCCCGCGGCGCGTGCCGGTCGAGGTCGGTTCGGACGCGCCCATCCGGCGCTGGGTGGTGACGTCGACCCCGGCGCCGCCGCCCTCCTGGTGAGGGTGCTCGACGAGAGCGATCAGCCGGCTGGCCATGAAGCGCCCCGTTCGCACCGGCGTGCCGCTGCGGGTGACCTCCGTGACTTCGACCACGCCACGCGCGGTGGTGACTTCGATCCGCCGGCCGGCCCGCGTGGCCACGATCTCGAAGCGCTGCACGCCCTGGCCGGTGTCGACCACCGCTTCGACCCGATCACCCTTCATGACGTGACGGTACACCCGGTGGCCATGAATGCCTCGCCTACACTGCCGGCGATGGGTAGCCAGCCGGCGCGCGGGACGGGCATCCGGTCGCGCGGCGGGCCGCTCGTGGTCGCCATCGACATCGGCAGCTCATCCGTCCGGGCCGAGCTGTTCGGCGCCGACGGCCGGCCGCGTCGCCGCTCCTTCTCCCAGGTCCGCTACCTGCCGACGATCGACGGCCACGGCGGAGTCTCGGTCGAATTCCCCCGGCTGCTTGGCGTGGTGGCAAGCACGCTCGACGCGTTCGTTGCCCGCGCGGGCGCGGACCTCGGCCGCGTCACCGGCGTGGGCATCTCGTGCTTCCTCCACTCCCTCGCCGCGACAGACCCCACCGGCCGCGCGATCACGCCGCTGCTGACCTGGGCCGACACCAGCAGTGCCGGCGAGGCGGCGGAGTTGCGGACCTGGCTCGATGGACAACGGCTGTGGCAGGAGACCGGCGCACCGCTCCATGCCAGCTACTGGCCGGCCAAGATCGTCCACCTTCGCCGCTCCATCGGGCCTTCGTCCCCAGGCTGGGCCGGGGCGCCGGAGCTGCTGTACCGCGAGCTGACGGGAAGCCGCGCCAGCGACCTGTCACAGGCGTCCGGGAGTGGCCTTCTCGACCGCCGGGCGGGTACATGGCACGGCGCCCTGCTCGAAGCGCTCGACCTCAGAGCGACCGCGCTGCCGGAGATCGCCGCGCCCAACTCGTGGGCCCGGCTCAGCGGCTGGGCCGCGACTCGCTGGCCGGCCCTGGCGAGGGTCCCGTGGTTCAGCCCGTGGTCGGACGCCTCGTGCGGCAACGTCGGCCTGGGCTGCCTGGCCGGCGGCCCGGCGGCGCTCCAGGTCGGCACCTCGGGCGCGCTGCGGGCGATCGTCGCGGATCCGGTTCCCACGATCCCTGCCGGATTGTTCGGTCATCGCCTGGCCGACGGGACCGCCCTGGTCGGTGGCCAGCTGAGCGAAGGCGGCGGGGTTGCGGCGGCCGTGGCGCGCCTGCTCGGCCGGTCGATGCGGGCGCTCGAGGTCGAGGCGGCCGCCTTGCCGCCCGACGGCCACGGCCTGACGGTCCTGCCGTACCTGGCCGGCGAGCGGGGTCCCGGCTATCACGACGGGGCCCGTGGCGTGCTCGCCGGATTGTTGCTGGGCAGCACTCCGGGCCAGGTGTTTCTGGCCGTGCTCGAGGCGATCGCGCTCGACTTCGCCGCGCTCGACCGCCGCCTCGCGACGACGCTCGCAGGCCCGCCGCGGATCGTCGCCTCGGGTGGTGCGCTGGCTCGCTCGCCGCTGCTGGTGGACATTCTTGCCGCGGCGCTGGGTCGCCCCATCGAGGCGTCGGCCGGAGAGGCATCGAGCCGCGGTGCGGCGATCCTGGCGCTTGCCGCCGGCGGAACGATCGGCTCCCCGGCCGACGTCCCGGCGCCGGCCACGCGGAAGGTGGTCCCGGATCCGGAGCGCGTCGCCCGCTATGCCGCGGCAGCCGCGCGGCAGGCTGAGCTGTACCGCCGAATCCTCGACTCCTGAGCCGACGCCGGCGCCGGAAGCCGCGAAGGGCGCATCGCCATTCGGCAGACGCGCCCTCGGGTGCCCGGCTCCGCGCGGGTCACATCTGGGTCACGCCGATGACGTGCCCTTCCGGATCGCCCAGCAGTGCGATCGTGGCACCCGGGCCCGGGCTGAACTTGGGCATGATCACCCGTCCGCCCAGCTTCGTCGCCTTGTCCAGCGCCTTGTCGATATCGGGCACCGCGACGTAGAAGGTGACGTGCCCGGCGGAGCCGTCCTGCGTTCCACCGACGCCCGTGACGATCCCGATGGCCTCCGCGGATCCCATGCCGTAGCCACCCGGATTGTTGGTGTCGAGCTTCCAGCCGAACAGCTCCGAGAAGAACTTCTGGAGCTTGCCCTGGTCGCGCCCGACAACCTCGACGTGAACGATTCGATCGGCCATGTCTCCGATTCCTCCTGCCTCGGCGACCGAATGGCCGCTGTCGTGTACACCACGAACGGGCGGGGGTGGAATCGACAGGAGGCGTCGCGCGACCATGACGTGAGGCCGGCGGCAACGAGCCACCGAACCCCAGAGAGTGGGGCCGCCCGTCAATGGGCGGCCCCAGGTCGGCTCGCCCTACTTGTAGAGGACTGCGGCGATCTTCGGATCGTCGATATTGGTCTTGTCGTACCAGTAGTAGCCGGTATCGATCGTCTTGGGCAGGCTCTCGCCCTTGATCGCCTTGACGGCGGCCTCGACGCACTTCGCGCCGATGCCAATCGGGTTCTGGGTGATGGCGCCGGCTTCGACGCCGCTCTTGATGGCATCGATCTGGGCCTGGCCGGAGTCATAGCCGATGACCACGATCTTGCCGTTCTTGCCGAGCTCCTTGACGCCGTTGAGGACGCCGATGGCCGAACCTTCGTTGGCGCCGAAGATGCCCTTGATGTCCTGGTTGCCCTGGATCATGGTCTTCGTGAGATCGGTGGACTTGAGCTGATCTCCGCCGCCGTACTGCGGCCCGATGATCTGAACGTTGGGGTACTTCTTCTTCATCTCGTTGATGAAGCCATCACGACGATCGATGCCTGTCCGGCTCGTCTGGTCGTGAACGATGACGCCCACCTTGCCCGAACCGCCGATGAGCTCGCCCATCTTGTCCGCGGCGGTGCCGGCGGCGGCAATGTTGTCGGTCGCTGCTGTCGTGACCGGGATGGGGCTATCGACGCCGGAGTCAAAACCGATCACGGGGATGTTGGCGTCCTTGGCCTTCTGCAGCAACGGGATTGCAGCCTTGCTGTCAAGTGCCGCAAAGCAGATCGCTGCCGGCTTCTTGTTGAGCGCCGTCTGCAGCATCTCCATCTGCTTGTCGACCTGCGATTCGTTCTCCGGGCCTTCGAACGTGATGGTCACGTTGTCCTTGGCCGCCTCTTCTTCGGCACCCTTCTTGACCGCCTGCCAGAACTGGTGCTGGAAGCCCTTCGAAATGATCGGGATGTAGGGCTTGGCACCGCCGCTACTACCGCCGGGGGCTCCCGAGGAGCCGCTCGACGAGCAGGCCGCCGCGAGCACCGAAACCACCAGGATCGAGAAGAACCTCTTGGACCTCACCATGCTCCTCCTTGCTCCGAAACTGACGATACCGCCTGCCGGGCGCCTGTTGGGGCCCGACATGAGGGCCAACGTGGAACGGGGTCGCTTACGTCATTGCTGGCGCCGCCGGACGATGTCGAGGTAGACAGCGAGGATGACGATCCCGCCAGTTACGACGGTCTGCCACTCCTGCGGAACAGACAGGATGCGCAACCCGTTGGTCAGCGTGCTGATGATGAAGGCGCCGATGACGGTACCAAGGATCGTTCCTTCCCCGCCGCTCAGCGACGTGCCACCAATGACGGCTGCGGCAATTGCGTCGAGCTCGTAACCCTGGCCCAGTGACGGCTGGGCGGAATTGAGGCGCGCCGCAATGAGGACCCCGGCCAGTCCGGCGAACAGTCCGCACACCGTATAGACGGCGATCTTCCAGCGCACGACGTTCACGCCAGACAGTCGCGCCGCCTCTTCGTTGCTGCCGATCGCGAAGGTGTATCGACCGAGGATGGTCCTGGACAGCACCAGGCTGGCGACGAGCGCAGCAGCGAAGAAAACGATGACCAGGTTGGGGATGTCCACTCCGGGCACGACGGAGCCGATGATCGACCCCATGGCCCCCTGGTTGAAACCCGGCGCGTCGCTGAAATAGATCGGCTTCAGCCCCGAGATGACGAGCGCCAATCCCTTGGCGACATTGAGCATACCCAGCGTGGCGATGAACGACGGGATCTTGTAGCGGCCGATGAGGATGCCGTTGGTGAGGCCCGCCAAAGCCCCGGTGGCCATCCCGCCGAGGACCCCCACCGGGATGGGCAGCCCCAGGTTCGTGATGAGGACGCCGGTCATCACCGCGGCTAGCGTCATCACCGTGCCAATGGAAAGGTCGATGCCGCCGGTGATGATGACGAACGTGACACCCAGCGCCAGCACGCCGTTGACTGCCGTTGCCAGCAGGATCCCGACCACGTTGTCGAACTCGAAGAAATTCGGCGACAGCAGCGAGAAGACCACGATGATCACGAGGAGTGCGCCGAACGCCAGCAGCTGCTGGACGGCGCCCCGGCGAACCAGCGCACCTGGTCGCGGCCTGGATAGCCTCGTTGCGAGTCTCACCGGATCGCCTCGTCCGTCACGCCGCAGTACTGACGGGTGCGCGCTGGGTCGCGAACGTCATGATCTTTTCCTGCGTGGCTTCCTGGCCGCTGAGCTCGCCCGTGAGCCGGCCTTCGCACATCACGACGATGCGATGGCTCATGCGCAGGATCTCCGGCAGCTCGGAGGAGATCATGATGATCGATTTGCCCTGCCGGCTGAGTTCGTTGAGCAGGTGGTAGATCTCGCTCTTGGCGCCCACGTCGATGCCGCGGGTTGGCTCATCGAAGATGAGAATGTCGGTGTCGGCCGTCAGCCATTTGCCGACCACGACCTTCTGCTGCGTGCCTCCGGAGAGGTTGCGCACGATCTGCTTGATGCTCGGCGTCTTGATCGCCAATGACTTGACCTGTCCGTCCGCGGCGACACGGGTGAGACGGGTGTTGATCTGGCCGAAGGCGCTGAGGAATTTGCGGAACGCGGCGAGAACGATGTTCGTTTCGACGTTCATGCCCACCGCCAGGCCGTAGCGTTTGCGGTCCTCGGAGAGATAGCCGATCCCCTGCCGCACGGCGTCCTCGGGGCTCTTGATCCTGACCTTGCGCCCGTGAATGAAGATCTCGCCTGCCTCCAGCGCATCGGCCCCGAAGATGGCTCGCGCGACCTCCGTTCTGCCCGCGCCGACCAGGCCGGCGAACCCCAGGATCTCGCCGCGATGAAGGTTGAACGAGACGTCTCTGACCATTCGTCCACGGGTCAGCCCCCGAACCTCCAGGACGATCTCGTCCGGCGCGGACTCTGGGATCTCCGGCGTGCCCTCGTAGATCGTCCGGCCAACCATCATCTTGATGATCGCGTCGATCGAGGCGTCCTTCGTCTCGAGAGTGGCGATGTAACGGCCGTCGCGCATCACCGTGACCCGATCGGAGATCTGTTTGAGCTCCTCGAGGCGGTGCGAGATGTGGACGATGCCGACGCCGTTTCCGCGAAGCTCCCGGATGATCCGAAAGAGCTCCGCGATCTCGGTGTCGGTGAGGGCGGCGGTGGGCTCGTCCATGATCAGGACTTCGGCGTTGAACGACAGTGCTTTGGCGATTTCGACCATCTGCTGCTGGGCGACCGCGAGGTCCTTGACCTTTGAGCGCGGATCCAGCTTGAGGTGCAATCGATCGATGAGATCGCGGGCCTGGCGGTTGAGTTGCCCGTCGTCGAGGACAAACGGCAGCCGGCCGCTTGGTTCCCGGCCGATGAAGATGTTCTGGGCCACCGTAAGGTGGGGCATCAGGTTGAGTTCCTGGTGGATGATGCTGATGCCAAGCTGCTGTGCCGCCCGGGGGTTCGGGATCTGTACCTCGCGGCCCTTGAAACGGACGACACCTGCGTCCCTCGCGTACACCCCGGCCAGGATCTTCATCAGCGTCGACTTGCCGGCGCCGTTCTCGCCAACCAGGGCGTGGACCTCGCCCGGATAGAGCTGAAAGGATGCGGCGTCGAGGGCGCGGACGCCAGGGAATTCCTTGTTGATTCCCTCCATCTCGACGAGCAAAGCCCGCTCCGTCGTCAAGCGCGTGCAACCTCCGCTGTCTGCCATTCGCGGCCGGATGGATAGCCGAAGTCCTGCAGCGTACTTGGTCGCATCTCGGCGCTGTAGCCGGGCTTCGACGGGGCGATATAGCGGCCGTCCCGGATTACGACGGGATCGACGAAGTGCTCGTGGAGGTGATCGACGTACTCGATCATGCGGCCCCCCAACTCCCCACTGACCGCGATGTAGTCGAAGATCGAAAGGTGCTGGACCAGCTCGCACAGGCCCACGCCGCCGGCGTGCGGGCACACGGGAACCCCGAAGCGGGCCGCCAGCAGGAGCACGGCCAGCGCCTCGTTGACGCCACCCAGGCGAGCCGCGTCCACCTGGCAGACGTCCATCCCGCCGGCCGCCATGAACTGCTTGAACATGACCCGGTTGTGGACGTGCTCGCCGGTCGCGACGCGGATCGGGTGGACGGCCCGGGCGATGGCGGCGTGGCCCAGGATGTCGTCCGGACTGGTTGGCTCTTCGATCCAGTACGGATCGAACTCGGCCAGTGTGTTCATCCAGCTGATCGCCGTCCCAACATCCCAGCGCTGATTCGCGTCCATCATCAGGAGGTTCTGCGGGCCGATCGAATTACGTACGATGCGTGCCCGGCGGACGTCGTCATCGAGGTCCCCGCCGACCTTCATCTTGAAACGGGTCCAGCCCTCGGCCAGGGCTTCCTCACACAGCCGTCGAACCTTGTCGTCGTCGTAGCCCAGCCAGCCGACGGACGTCGTGTATGCCGGATACCCGTCCCGCAGGATCTCCGCCTCTCGCGCCCCGCGGGTGGGCTCGAGACGGCGCAGGATCGCCAGGGCGGCGTCGGGGGTCAACGCATCTGTCAGGTAGCGGAAGTCGATCGCGCGGACGATCTCCTCCGGCGGCAGGTCGACGAGCAGCTTCCACACGGGCTTGCCTTCATGCTTCGCCCACAGGTCCCAGACGGCATTGACGATGGCCGCCGTCGCCAGGTGGGTGGCCCCCTTCTCAGGCCCGATCCAGCGCAGCTGGGTGTCGCCGACGAGGTCGCGCCAGAAGCCGCCGATGTCGCCGAACAAGGATTCGGTGGACCTGCCGACGACGAGCGGACGAAAGGCCTCGACCGCCCTGACGACGACCTCCGTCCCGCGCCCGGTCGTGAAGGTGAGCCCGTGACCCTCCGGCCAGGAGGGATCGTCGGTCCGCACCACGACATACGCCGCCGAGTAGTCGGGGTCCTTGTTCATGGCGTCGGAGCCGTCGAGCGAGCGCGACGTCGGGAAGCGAACATCGAGCACGTCGAGCGAAGCGATCCGCGTCGCCATCACGATCTGTGGTGTCCCTCGGGCTGGACGTGCCGTACAGTATGCTGGACGACAGTCGGTAGACTGAACAGTATGCGAACCGAGTCAAGGACCGTCAACGATTCCGTGGACGTCGATGCCGAGGGACGTGGCGCGACCCTTGCCCCCGCCGTGACGCGGGCGGCTGCGATCCTCGACGCCCTCGCCGAAGCCCCCTCGGCGCCCACCGCGCTGAGCGACCTTGCGCGCCGGCTCGGCCTGCCGAAGTCGTCGGTCGCCAACATCTGTGCGGCCCTCGTCGATGCTCGACTCATCAGGCGGGCGGACCAGGGTTTTCAGTTGGGACGCCGCCTGGCGGAGCTGGGCGGGGCCTATCTCGCGACAGTCGATGAAGTCCAGGAGTTCTACGACCTGGCCGGAGAGTTGCCCGTCGCTTCCCAGGAAACGACCCAGCTGGCGCTGCTCGATGGCCTCGAGGTCACGTACGTGGCCCGGCACGACGGGCGGCAGGCCATCCGTCTGGCGTCGGAGATCGGGCGACGCCTGCCCGCGTCATGCACGGCGCTCGGCAAGGCGACGCTCGCGTCGCTCGATCCGGCGGACCTCGCCGAGCGGCTGCGCGGCGTGGAGGCGCTGCCGTCGATGACCCGCAACTCGCACCGCCGCGTGGCCGACCTGCTCGACGACCTGGACGAGGTGCGCCGTCGCGGATACGCCATCGACAACGAGGAAACCGCCGAGGGAATCCTTTGTCTGGGCGTGGCCATCCCGCGGCGCCGGTCGGGCGGAGACCCGTATGGCGTGAGCGTGACGCTCCTCAAGGCTCGTGCCGACGATGCGCGTCTCGAGGCATTGGCCGCGGATCTCAAGCGGCTCGCAGGTCTCCTGTCCAACCCGCTGATCGTGCGGCGAGCGGCCGGCGACCGGGCCGTCGAGCGCGTGTGACCGCGGCGCTCTTCCGCCTCGCCCTGCCAGACGGATCGATCCGCCTGGCGGCAGGAGACGTGGACGGCGGGCCGACGCGGTTGCTCGATCCGAACTTGACCATCGCGGCTCTTCTCCGCGCTGGCGCGAGGGCGCTGGCCGAGGCCGTCGCCGAGGGCGTCGACCGCGGCGATGCCGTCCCCCGGGATGTGCGCGTCCTCGCGCCCGTCGACGAGCAGGAGGTGTGGGCGGCCGGCGTCACGTACGAGCGTTCGCGCGACGCGCGGATGGAGGAGTCGACCGAGGCGTCGGTCTACGACCACGTGTACGCGGCGGAGCGACCGGAGCTGTTCTTCAAGGCCGCGGCCTGGCGGGTGCGAGGTCCGGGCGAAACGATCGGCGTACGAAGAGATTCGGACTGGAACGTTCCGGAACCGGAACTCGCCCTCGTCGTGACCGCCCGCGGCGAAATCGCCGGCTACACCATCGGCAACGACGTCTCGAGCCGAACGATCGAGGGCGAGAACCCGCTCTACCTGCCGCAGGCCAAGGTCTATGACGGCGCGTGTGCGTTGGGTCCGGCACTCGTGCCGGCGTCGGCTGCCCAGCCGCCGTTTCCTCTGCGGCTCGTCGTCGAGCGCGCCGGTTCCACGGTCGTCGATGCGGCCACGTCCACGGCCCGCATCGTCCGGCCGCTCGAGGAGCTCGTCGGCTGGCTGTGCCGCGCCCTCGAGCTGCCAGCGGGGGCAATCCTCCTGACGGGGACCGGCGTCGTGCCTGAGACGCCATTCACGCTCACCGCGGGTGACCAGGTGCGGATCGATGGCGGTCCGCTGGGCGTGCTGGAAAATCCTGTCGTTAACGTGGGCCGCGAGGCGGGGCGGGGGAGCAGGGCTCAGCCGACCGGCAGCCGGTAGGCTTCCATAGCGGTTCCGCCGAAGATTCGCGCCTGCTCCGCAGCAGACAACCCGCCGAACAGGTCACGCGCCGCTCCCACGACCTCCGCGTACGAGGCGGCCAGCAGACAGACCGGCCAGTCCGAACCGAACATCAATCGCCCCGGTCCGAACATCTCGAGTACCGCCTCCGCGTACGGCCGCAGGTCGGCCGCCGTCCATGCCGCCGGGTCGGCCTCCGTCACCATCGCTGACGCCTTGCAGGTGACGTTCGGCAGCCCCGCCAGCGGCAGCAGCCGGCTGAGCCACGGCTCCAGCTCGTGAGCCGCAATCGACGGCTTGGCGATGTGGTCGACGACGAATGCGAGGCCGGGCATTGCGCGCGCGAGATCCAGCGCCTCGGGCAGCTCGCGCGGCCGGACGAGCAGGTCGAAGAGGAGACCCGCCCGCTCGACACTCGCCAGCCCGCGCCGGACATCCGGCCGCGCCAGCCAGGCGGCATCGGGCTCGTCGTGCACCTGGTGGCGGATGCCCACCAGCCGGCCGCCACCGGGCGCGGCTCGCAGGCGGGCGATGTCATCGGCGACCGCCGGACCCGTGAGGTCGATCCAGCCAACGACCCCGGCGACGAACGCCTCGCGTTCCGCCAGGGCCAGGAACTCGAGCGTCTCGTCGAAGCTCGATCGCGTCTGAACGAGCAGCGTCTGTTCGATGCCCTCGGCGAGCAGGAGCGGCCGCAGGTCGTCCGGCCCGAATCTCCGCCGGAGGGGGGCCACGTCGTCGGTCATCCACGGGTAGTCGGCCCGCCCCGGATCCCAGAAATGCTGATGGGCGTCGACGGTCGTCACCGCGGCGTCACGGCCCCGCGGGCCCAGCGGCGGGAACCGGGGCATCCGGATGGATGAGGCCCTCCGTCCGCAGTTCCCGCCACAGGTCGTCGGGGATGGGGGTCGCGAGGTAGCGGGGGTAATCGTCGAAATGCTCGACGGTCCTGACGCCGGCGACCAGCGAGACGACGGCCGGGTGGGCCAGGGCGAACTGGATCGCGGCCGCCTTGATGGGCACGCCGTGGCGCTCGCAGACGGCGCGGATCCGCTGCGCCCGCGCCACCAGCTCGGCCGAAGCAGGGGCGTAGTTGAACCGCGCGCCTGGTTTCGGGTCTGCGAGGAGGCCGCTGTTCATGGCCCCGCCGGCGGCGACCGCGATGCCCTTCTCCACGCACAGCGGCAGCAGCTCCGGCAGCGCCGCCTGGTCGAGCAGGCTGTAGCGCCCGGCGACGAGGAAGACGTCGAAGTCGCCCTCCCGCGCGAAGCGGGCCAGCATCTCTGCCTGGTTCATCCCCGCCCCGATAGCGCCGACCACGCCCTGCTCGCGCAGGCCATGGAGGGCCGGGTAGGCGCCCTCGATGGCGGCCTGCCAGTGGTCGTCAGGGTCGTGGATGTAGAGGATGTCGATGCGATCGAGCCCAAGGCGCGCGAGGCTCGCCTCGACGGATCGCAGGACGCCGTCGCGGCTGTAGTCGAACACGACCCGGACGGGCGGGGTGCCGGCGTAGCTGGCGTCGTCGACGCCGTTCATGCGCTGCGGGTCGATGTCCGCGTCGGGCGGGATCTCGTCGATCGGGACGAGCAACCGGCCGACTTTGGACGACAGGACGAAGTCGTCGCGTGGGCGGTCCCGCAGCGCAAGGCCCAGGCGGCGTTCGGCGTTGCCGTAGCCGTACAACGGCGCGGTGTCGAAGTAGCGGACCCCGGCGTCCCACGCATGACCGACGAGCGCGACCGCATCCTCGTCGGCGACGGCCCGGTAGAGGCCGCCGATCTCGGCCGTCCCGAATCCCAGCCGCGTCGGGCGCAGGGCCGTCGTGCCGATGGCTACGCGCTCGGTCGGGTCGAAGGCCATCGTTCCTCCTCCTGGAGCGTCCACTCGAGCTGGTGCGCGTGGCGCGTGCCGCGCGTCGGGACACCTGCCTCGTCCCAGCCCATCAGCTCGTAGTACAGCGCGATCATCGCCGCGAAGGCCGCTTCGTCGAGGCGGCGGCCGGCATTCGGGCCGGCGTCGATCGGCTCCTCGAAGAAGCGCGCCGGCAAGCGGTCGTCCTCGGCGGTGAGGCCTTCCCGCTGGTTGTAGATGCGCATCAGCTGGAGGCGCCGCGCGCCCCAGCCCATGACCTCGTGCGAGCTGGTCTGCCAGCCGGTCACGGCCGCCACCAGCACCGCGACGTCGTCGAGCGACAGGATGCGAACCGGTGCGCTGGCGAAAGGGCAGACCAGCAGCGCATCGAGGGCGCTCCAGAGCTCCGCCAGCGAGGCGAACATGCGGACCTTGGCGGGCGTCTGCGCCGTCGCCGGCATCCGCTCGAGAATGCCCAGCGTTCGCGACAGCTCCAGGGCATGCGGCCACGACGGCGCCGCGTCGTCGTAGTCGGCATCGTGCTCGGCGACGTCGTAGCGCGGCCCGAACGGCGCGGTTGCGAAGCCAAGTGCCAGCCCGGTCTGGACGCGCGGGTCGAAGGGTGGAATCTCGAGGCCCTTGACGTGCAGGGCGAACGGCTCCGCCTCCGCTCCTAGCCCGGCCGCGGCGATGGCGGAGCCTTCGGCGAGCCAGTCGCCTGCTCCCTCCCGGCGCGCGATCCGCTCGATCATCGCCAGGGCGGCGCCGGCGTCGCCGAAGCGCAGGTCCAGCCCATCGAAGTCGCCGGCGTCGACCAGGCCGCGCTCGACGCACTCCATGGCGAAGCTGAGGGTGAAGCCGAGCGACACCGGGTCCAGCCCCAGGCGAAGACAGCGATCGTTGAGGGCCAGCGCCTCGTCCGCCGTCTCGAGGCCAAGGTTGGGGCCGAGCGCCGCGGCGGCTTCCTGGTGCAGGCCGCCTTCGCGCCGCTGTGCGATGAGCGCGGGGTCCAGGCGCCAGGCGGAGAAGCCCTTGATGCAGTCGCTGGGGCAGCCCGGACAGCCGCCCTCGCTCCATGCCAGGCGACGGTTGAACGCCGCGGCGTCGTAGCCACCCTCCGGGAAGACGGACGTTCGGTAGTTCTCGACCGCGAACGAGCCCTGCGACGCCCCGCCCAGCCAGGCCCCGAATCCGGGCGGCTCGAATTGCCAGCGCGTGACCGGGTTGCGCTCCACGGACGCGGCGTAGCGTGTCGCGATGGCCTCGAGCGCAGCGGGGTTCGCGACCGGCGGCGCGGAGCCGCCGGCGATGGCGACCGCCTTGAGCTGTTTGGCACCCATCACCGCCCCGAGGCCCATCCGCGGCGCGGCGAAGGACCGGTCGGAGACGATGCTGGCGTAGCGGACGAGGTTCTCCCCGGCCGGACCGATCGTGGCGACGTGGCACGACCCGATGCGGGCGGTGAGCGCGTCGACGACCGTCGACGTATCCAGTCCCCACAGGTCGCTGGCTGGCAGCAGGCGGGGCCGGCCGTTGACGATCGCCAGGGCGACCGGCCCGGCGGCCCGGCCGCGGATGACGATCGCGTCGTAGCCCGACGCCTTGAGGGCGACGCCGAACGGGCCCTCTGCGCGCGCCTCGCCGATGCCGCCAGTCAGGGGCGACTTGGCGACGACCGCGAAACGAGCGAGACCCGGACCGTCCTGGCCGGCGACCACACTCGAGGCGAAGACCAGGAGCGCATCGGGGTCGAAGGCATCCAGGCCCGCGGGCGTGTCCTGCCACAGCAGGCGAGTGGCGAGCAGCGAGCCGCCGGCATAGAGCCGGGCGGTCGCCTCATCGAGCGGCCGCTCGTCGAAGGCGCCTGACCCAAGGTCCACGCGAAGTACGCGACCCCAGTAACCGGACGGGCTCACCCGTGCCTCCGTAGCGCGATTGACGACTCGAACGAGGCTAGCGTACCGTTCAACATCTCGTTCGGCAGCCAGCATGCTGAACAGGAGCGTGGAGCGGGAGGCGGATGCGGCTCTGCTCGTATCGAGACGGCCGCAACGGTGAGCGCCTCGCGGTGCTGGCCGACGGACGGGCGCTCGCTGCCAGTGACGTCGTCCCGGGCGGTCCGCTGACGATGGCCGATCTCCTGGCCGGGGGCGAGGCCGCTCTCGATGCGTTGCGCGCCGCGGGGAGCGCCGCGATCGCCCGCAAGGGGAGGGCCGTCGATGAGCTCGAATTGCTGGCCCCCGTGCCACGCCCGGGCAAGGTCGTCGCCATCGGCCGCAACTATCGCGACCATGCCGCCGAATCGGGCTCCGAGCCGCCGCCCGCGCCATTGATCTTCGCCAAGTTCCCCACCTCCGTCGTCGGGCCCGGCGCGGACGTCCGCTGGGACCCGGCCCTCACCTCGCAGGTCGACTATGAAGCGGAGCTGGCGGTCGTGATCGGCCGGCGGGCGCGGCGGATGTCGCCGGCCGAGGCGCTGACCGCGGTGCTCGGCTACACGTGCCTGAACGACGTGTCGGCTCGTGACCTGCAGTTCGGCGACGGGCAATGGGTCCGCGGCAAGTCGCTCGACACGTTCTGTCCGCTGGGGCCGGCGATCGTCACCGGTGACGAGCTCGGCGATGCAGCCGACCTCGCTATTCGGTGCCTGGTCAACGGCGACGAGCGCCAGTCGGCGCGGACGTCGGACCTGTACTTCGGCGTTGCCCAGATCGTCAGCCATTGTTCGCAAGCATTCACCCTCGAGCCCGGCGACGTCATCGCCACGGGCACGCCGGCCGGCGTGGGAGCGTTCCGCAAGCCGCCGGTGTGGCTGGCCGACGGCGACGAGATGATCGTCGAGATCGAGGGGATCGGCCGCCTCGTCAACCGCTGCCGCACCGGAGCGGCGGCGTGAGCCCGCCCGGGGAGCGCTTCCTGATCACCGGCGCCCTCGGTTGTATCGGCGCCTGGACCGTACGGACCCTCGTTCGCCAAGGCGTCCCCGTGACCGCGTTCGACCTGGCCGGGGATCCGAAACGGCTGCGCCTGATCATGACCGACGAGGAGCTGGCCGCGGTGACCTTCGTCCGCGGCGACATCACCGACCTCGACGCCGTCATCCGGGCTCTCGACCAGCACGAGATCACGAACCTCATCCACCTGGCCGCCCTGCAGGTCCCGTTCGCCCGGGCCAACCCGCCGCTCGGCGCGGCGGTCAACGTCGTCGGCACGGTCAACATCTTCGAGGCCGCCAAGCGCTCCGGCGGGCGGATCGGGCGCGTGGTGTACACGAGCTCGATCGGCATGTTCGATGCGGCCGATGCCGACGCCTCGGACGGACGCCTGCACGTCGATGCGACCGCCCATCCGGGCACGCACTACGGCGTCTACAAGCTGGCCAACGAAGGCAACGCCCGCATCTATTGGCTCGACGACGGCTTGTCGACGATCGGGCTGCGGCCGCTGACGGTCTACGGACCGGGCCGCGACCAGGGCCTGACCAGCGGACCAACGAAGGCGATCCTCTCGGCGGTGTTCGGCCGGCCGTACCGCATCTCGTTCGGTGGACGAACGATGCTCCAGTACGCCGAAGACGTCGCTCGCACCCTCATCGCCGCCAGTCGCAGCGAGCTCAGCGGCGCCCGGATCTTCAACCTGGGCGGGTCGGTCGCCTCGATGGACGAGCTGGTCACGGCTATCGAAACGGCAGTTCCCGCCGCGCGCGGCCTGGTGACCTTCGAGCCGAAGCCGCTGCCCCTGCCCGAGGTGATCGACGACACCGGCACCGCCATCCTGGGCGACGTCCCCATCACCCCGCTCGACGATGCCGTCCGCCAGACCGTCGACATCTTCCGGCGCGCCCTCGAGCGCGGCGACCTGGTCCCGGAGAAGCACGGGCTCGAGGCCGCGACGGCCCCGGCCTGACCCCACCGAATGCCCGTCTACGCCGATCCCGCCGAGGGCGCCACCGTCCGGACCCAACTCCTCCGGGCCTGGACGGTGGCCCTCCTCGCCAGGCTGGAGACTCCCGGTGACATCGCGACGGACGTGGCCGAGATCCTCGTCGCGTCCGACCGGCGCGGGATCGCGTCGCACGGCACGGCCCGCCTACCCAACTACGTGGCGCTCATCGAAGCCGGCGTGATGGACCCGTCTGCCCGGCCCGTGGTCGAACGCGAGAAGGCGGCCCTTGCTCGTTTCGATGCCCGCAACGGCTGGGGCCATCACGCGTCGCGGGTGGCCGTCGACTGGGCGATCGAACGAGCCCGCACGACTGGCTCGGCGACGGCGGTGGTCCGCAACTCGAATCACTACGGGATCGCCGGCTGGTACGCGCTGCGGGCTGCGGCGGAGGGGATGATCGGGTTGTCGTTCACCAACAGCTCGCCGCTGGTCGCGCCAACGCGCGCGCTACGGCCGATGATCGGGACGAACCCGATCGCGCTCGCGGCGCCGGCAGGCAGGTGGGGGACCTTCTGCCTCGACATGGCGACCTCGACGATTCCCCGTGGCCGAATCGAAGTCGCCGCGCGTCGCGGCGAGACGCTGCCGATCGGCTGGGCGATCGGGCCCGACGGGCAGCCGGCAACGACCCCCGAAGCCGCCCTGGCCGGCGCCCTGCTTCCGCTCGGCGGCCTCGAGGTCACGGCCGGCTACAAGGGCTACGGCCTGGGCCTGGGGGTCGACATCCTGACCGGGATTCTCGGCGGGGCCGCGTTCGGGCCCAACATCGTGGGCCTGTTCTCGACCGAGTCGCCGTCGGACCTGGGCCAGAGCTTCATGGTCATCGACCCGGCGGCGATCGACGACGCGGGTGCGTTCGAGGCCCGGCTCGAGCACTACCTCGACCAGCTCACCTCGGCGGAGACGGTGCCAGGGTCGCCCGGGCGGGTGCTCATGCCGGGCGAGCCCGAGGCGGAGGCGGAGCGGCGGTCCGACGAGCGCGGCATCACGATCGACGCTCGCCACCATGCCGGGCTGGTCGAGCTCGCCGGGCGATTCGGCGTGCCGTTCCCGGCCGTCACCCCGGTCGGGTGACCGCGGGGGTGCGGCCGATCTTCGACGTCGCGGTCGTCGGCGCGGGGCTCGTTGGCCTGGCCACCGCCCGCCACCTGCTGCTGGAACGACCCGAGCTGCGCCTGGTTGTCGTCGAAAAGGAAGCCGAGGTCGCCGGCCACCAGTCGGGCCACAACAGCGGCGTCGTGCATGCGGGGCTCTATTACGCGCCGGGCTCGCTCAAGGCGACCTTGTGCCGGGAGGGCAAGGCGGCTCTCGAAGCGTATTGCGAGCAGAAGGGGATCCCCCTCGAGCACCCCGGAAAGTTGGTCGTGGCTCTCTCGGACGACGAACTGCCCAGGCTGGCGGCCCTCCATGAGCGCGCGACGGCCAACGGGGTTCCGGGCCTCGAGCTCGTCGGCCCGGAGCGCATCCGCGAGATCGAGCCCCACGCCGCGGGCATCAAGGCGCTGTGGAGCCCCTCGACGGGGATCGTCGACTTCCGGCGCGTGGCGATGTCCTACGCCGACGACGTCCGCGCGGCTGGCGGATCGATCGAAACCGGGCGCGAGGTGACCTCGATCGAGGAGCGACCGAACGAGATCGTCCTTCACACGGGGGGCGGTGACATCCTCGCCAGATCCGTCGTGACCTGCGCCGGACTGTGGGCGGACCGCGTGGCGCGCATGACCCGCGGGACGGACGGGACGGACGGCGCAGGTCCGCACATCGTGCCGTTCCGGGGCGATTACTACACGCTCACCCCGGCCGCGCGGCCGCTGGTCAACGGCCTGCTCTATCCAGTCCCCGATCCCAGCTTCCCGTTCCTGGGTGTGCACTTCACGAAACGCATCGACGGCGAGGTGTGGGCCGGTCCGAACGCCGTTCTGGCGTTCGCCCGGGACGGCTACCGTCGCCGCGACATCTCGCCGCGCGACCTGGCGGGGACACTCACGTATCCGGGCTTCCTGCGGCTCGCGACGCGCTACCTGCAAACGGGCCTCGCGGAGATGTGGCGCGACTGGTCGAAGGGGGCGTTCCTTCAGGAGCTCCAGCGCTACCTGCCCGAGCTGCGATCGGAGGACATCGCCTTCGGGCCTTCGGGCGTTCGCGCGCAGGCCCTCGCCAGGGATGGAACGATGGTCGACGACTTCGATTTCGGCGGTTCGGGGCGCGTCCTCCACGTCCGCAACGCGCCATCGCCGGCCGCAACGGCGTCGCTGGCCATCGGGCGGGTGATCGCGGAGCGGATCCGGGGCGCCTTTGCTCTCTAGCGCCCCTGCGTGCCCACGGCCAGCTCGAGGCTGACCGTCGTGCCCGTGTCGGCGGATCGGTAGAGGGCTTCGATCGCCCGTGCCTGTCCGAGCGCATCGGCGCGACCGAGCAGCGGCTCGCCCTCGCCGCGGATCGCCGCGTTGAAGTTCTCGACCTCGAGGCGGTACGGATCCTGCGGCGCCACCGCGACATCCCGTTCGCCGATGCGCAGCGTCTTGGCGCGACCCGTGAAGGGATCCACCAGGGTCAACGTCGCGTCGCTGCCGATGGCCTCCAGGGTCGCGTGCTCGGAGTGGAAGCCGGAGGAGATCGTGGCGGCGGCCTCACCGGGAAAATGGAGCAATCCGCTGAACGCCACGTCGACGCCCGACTCGCCGACGACCTGTTCGCCATGCACGCGATCCGGCTCGCCGGTGATGAGCCGCGCGCCGCTCAGGCAATAACACCCGACGTCCATCAGCGAGCCGCCATCGAGGTCCGGTCGCAACCGCACGTCGGCCGTGTCCTCGATCCGGAAGCTGAACGTGGCCCGAATCGCCTGCAGCTCGCCGACCTCCGGCAGCAGCTCCATGAACATGCGTGCCTGACGCGTGTGGCGCCACATGAACGCTTCCATGAGCTTGAGGCCGGCCGCGTCAGCGGCGTCGAACGCCTCGATCACTTCGGCCGGTCGCCTCGAATACGGCTTCTCGCACAGGACGTGCTTGCCGGCCGCCAGCGCCTTCATCGTCCACGGGTGGTGGAGGGCATTCGGGAGGCAGATGTAGACGGCATCGATGGCGGGATCGGCCAGCAGCGCCTCGTACGAGCCGTGGGCCCGCTCGATCCCGTACCGCGCCGCGAACGCGGCTGCCCGGTCTGCGGTACGGCTGCCGACGGCCTCGAACGTGGTCCCAGGGGCCTCGCGAACGTGGGCCAGGAAGCGCTCGTTGATTCCGCCCGTGCCCAGGATGCCCCACCGCACGACCCGCGGACCGCGTGTGCTCGCCATCCGTCCCTCCTCCGTCTGGGCATATCGTGCGCCAACGGTCGAGCCCGGCGCACGCCTCAGGCTACGGACCGCGCGTCGAGTGCCCGGCCCCAATGTAGGACGCGGACCGCGACGAGCACACCCAGGGCGGCCAGGATCAGGATCGTCGCGGCGGCGACGGAGGAGTCGAGGTCGCCGGCCTGGAACTCGGAGTAGACGACGAGCGGCAGTGTCTGCGTCCGGCCCTCGACGTTGCCGGCGAACATGATCGTGGCGCCGAACTCGCCGAGTGAGCGGGCCCACGTCATGACCAGCCCTGCCGCCAGTGCCGGTGCGGCCAGGGGCAGGGTGATGCGGCGGAAAACTCCCCACTCAGACCCCCCGTCGACCCGGGCCGCGTCCTCGAGGTCGTGATCCACCGCGGCAATGCCGGTGCGCGCGGAACGGATAAAGAACGGCGCCGAAACGAACGTCTGGGCCATGACGAGGGCGACGGTCGTGAAAGGAATCGCCAGGCCCAGTGGCTCGAGCACGCCCCCCAGCAGCCCCCGCCGGCCGAACACGAGCAGCAGCGCAAGGCCTGCCACGGCGGGGGGCATCACGATCGGCAGGTCGACGATCGCCTCGACCAGCCAGCTGCCGCGGAACCGGCCCCGGGCGAGGAGCATCGCCAGTGGCAGGCCGAGGCTGACCGACACGGCCAGGCTCAGGGCGGTCGTGGCCAGACTGAGCCCGAGCGCCACGATGACGGGGCCGCCGGGCGGCAATCCTGTCAGGGCGCCACCCAGCACGCCGCGCGCGACCAGCGCGACGACCGGCAGCGCGAGAAACAGGGCCAGAACCGCCGCCACCGCGATGACCACCGGTGAACGCCCCCGGATGGGTGGCTGAATCGGACGGCCGGCCCGCGTCAGGGTCGCCATGGGCCGTTCCTAGCTCGTCGGTGGCAGGAAGCCGAATGTTCCCAGGAGGGCCTGCCCGTCCGCCCCGCCGAGCCAGTCGAGGAATGCCCCCGCCGCGGGTCGATGGGGTGATGCCTTGACCACCACACCGGCATACGTCGCGGGCACGTTCGCCTCGGGCGGGACGGTAATGGGGGCCACCTTCGTCGACGCGCTCGCGTCGGTGCGATAGACGATCCCGGCGTCGGCCTCGCCCAGCTCGACCTTGGCCACGACGCCGCCGACATTGTCTTCGTGGGAGACGACATTCGACGTGTAGCGGGCCGCGAAGTCGGCCGGATAGCCGGGCTGGCTGGCGAGGTTGGCGATGAGCTGAGCCGCATATTTGGAGATCGGCACCGCCTCGCCGGCGGCCACGATCTTGATCCCCGGTCGGGCCAGGTCAAGGGGTGACTTGACGGCGGCCGGGTTCGCCGCAGGGACGATGACGATCAGGAGATTCGTGGCGAATGCGCGTGCCGAACCGTCGGCCAACCCTTTGTCGACGAGCTTCCTGGGGTTCGAGGTGTCGGCAGAGAGGAACACGTCGGCCGGGGCACCCTGCTCGATCTGCGTCTCCAGGGCGGCCGACGAATCGGTAGAGATCGTGAGCCTGACTTCGGGGTGAGTCGCTTCGTAGGCGGTCTTGGCCTTAGCGAGGACACCCTTCAGGGATGCAGCGCCGAATACCGTCAGCTCCGTGGCGTTTGCCCCGCCGCTGCCACCCGGGCTGGAGGCCGGGCTCGAACACGCAGCGGCGACCAGGGCCGCGCCGAGGGCAAGGGCGACCGCGGCTCGCACGCTAGCCCGGGATCTCGACGATGACGTTGGTCGACTTGACCACGCAGACGGCCTCGTCGCCGACGCGCAGGCCCAGCTCCTCGACGGCCTCGGCGGTCATCAGGCTGACCAGGCGGTGCGGACCGGCAAGGACCTCGACCACCGCCGCGACGCGGTCCTTCTCGATCCGGGTGACGACGCCGGGGAATCGGTTGCGGGCGGACTGGGCGACGATCGGCCGGTCAGTGGCGGATCGTCGACGCTCCTGGAGCAGGCGCGAGACCTCGGCGAGCGGCACCAGCCGCTGGCCGCCATCGGATCGGCTGATCTTGAGGCGACCGTCCGCCTCCCATCGGCGGAGCGTCTCGACGGACACGCCCAGCATCTCCGCCGCCTCGCCGACTCGCATGAGCGGCGCCGACCTGATTCCTGTTCGGGCACTCATACACAGGAATTATCCGCAGGACGGCCAGAATGTCTAGATGTTATGGCTGATCTGGCCGCCCTCGCGATGCGGCCGGCTCACGCGCCAGCCGCGGGCAGCCCGGGTCTAGGACGCTGTGCTGGCCGCCGCGATCATGCTCGCGGCCTCGTCGATCGGGATGGCGAAGCCGATGCCCTGGGCCGCGCCCGAGGCCGCGGTGACGCCGCCGATCACGTTGCCCGCGGCATCGATGAGGGGACCGCCGCTGTTGCCGGGGTTGATGGCCGCATCGGTCTGTAGCAGGCCGCTGAGCTGCGTGCCCTGGCCACGCCGGTCGCCGGCGACGGTGATGGTGCGGTTCGTCGCGGAGATGATGCCGGCCGTGACCGACTCGGCGTACTCGCCGAGGGGGGTGCCGATCGCGACGACGCTTTCCCCCACCTTGATGCCGGAAGACTTGCCGATCTGGGCGGGAGTCAGCCCGGTGGCCTGGACCCGCACGATCGCCAGATCCTTCGCCGCGTCAGAGCTGACCACGGTGCCCGGCAGCTGGCGGCCGTCCTGGAGCTGGACGGTGAGCGTGCCTCCGCCTGCTACGACGTGGGCGTTGGTGAGGATCAGGCCGTCCGCGGACACGATGATCCCGGAGCCGACGCCGCCACCCGAACCTCCTCGGCCGAACGGATCGTTCGAGGCCGCGCCGGAGGTGGTGATCGTCACCACGGACTTCTGGGCCTGGGCGATCATCGCCGTCTGGTCCGTGGTCGACGTTGTCACCGTGAGCGCGGCGTTGGCCGAAGGCGCGGCCGTCGCCGCCGCGGCGGCCGGAGCCGGTGAGGTCCGTGGAGCCGTGAGGTAGACGAGGCCCGCCGTTGAGGCGGACGCGATGGC
>JALZAF010000354.1 GCA_030948505.1 Chloroflexota bacterium | reverse complement strand
GGCACGAAGAACTCCTGGAATGTCGCCGCGGCGAGGATCGCGAGCGTCCCGCCGACCCAGATGGGGTTCGAGACCCAGTAGATGAGGGCGTTGACCGCGGCGACCTTGCGACCGAAGGCCAGGCGCGTCCAGACGAAAGGTCCGCCCTCCTCCGGGAACGCCGTGCCGAGCTCCGAGGTGAGCAGCGCATAGGGGATGAAGAAGACGACCCCCAGGATCAGCAACCAGGAGAAACCTTCGGGACCTTTTGCCGCGACCGTTCCGATCGTGTCGAGCCCGACGAGTGTGCAGATCAGGAAGAACAGGATGTCGAATCGGGCGAAGTGCTTGCGGAGCTTCTTCTTCTCCTGGAGTGCGAACGACGTGGTGACGTCGAAAAGATCCGCCGGGATCGCGGCGACGGCCATGGCTCCTCCTCGGCGTCGGGCCCCAGTCCCTGGTGACGGGTTGAGCCTCGCCGCCTCACGAAGGGCACGCTACCGAATTGATGGCACCTGCGCCAGCCCCCAATTCATCCTGATCCCGCGTCAGGGTTGACTGACCCGGCTCAGGGCTACCTCTGGCCGATGACGAGGCTGAGTCCCTGCTGGAGTTCCGGCGCGAGCGAGGCCGAGAACGTCGCCGTCAGGTGGTGGGCATCGCGGTCGACGATCATCCCGTCGACGACCGCGGGACAGGATGCGCTGGGCGAGGTCGGACAGATGTCCGACGCGAGGTCGATGGTCGCTGCCCTCGCGAGCTTGGCGGCCGCGCGCTCAATGAGCCCGTGCTGTGAGAGGGCAGTGGGACGCGGCGTCGCACAAGGGCGGATGTCGGCGCGATGGCCGGCAAGACAGTCGGGGACGTCCCAGGCGGCATGGGGCGTATCGACCAGGATCGCCGTATGCCCAGGGACGAGGGCGATCTCGCGGGCGAGTGCCGCCGCCTCTGCCGCGATCGTCCCATCGGCGGACCGCAGCGGGAAGATCCAGTGGCTCATGGCGACGATCGTCAGGTCGGGTCGGGCGCTAGCGAGTTTTGCGACGACCGCCGCATTCCAGGCCGCGCACTCAGTGTATTCGCGTTTCAGCGCGTTGCTCAAGACCGGCATGTCGATGAACGGGCACGACACCTTCGTGAACACGCGCAGGCGCCAGTGGAGGAGCTGCGCGACGCGCTCGAAGGCGGGGAACCACTGTGCTCCGTGCGAGTCGCCGACGAGGGCCACGGTGAACCTCCCGCCCAGGTCGCCGTAGACGCATGCAGAAGGCGTGGTTGCGTGCTCATAGGCGAGGCAGCCGTCCGCCCACAGGCGCTCCTTGTCGCCGTGTGCGTTGGACAGTGACGGCGCGACATGGGCGGGCAGGGCGAAGCCGCTGCCAGCCGCGCTGGGCTTGGCCGGGGCGAACGTCGCGGCCGATGTCGGAGCCGCCGACGGAGCGCCATCAGGAGGCGAGGTCGTATCCGGCGTTGAGCTGTTCCCCGCGCCTGGCGTCCAACTGTCCGCGCCACCATGCACCGAAGCGGATGACGAACCTGTCGAAATCCAGGGTGCTGCGCCAGGTGGCGGGTCGGCGCCCGCTGCTGACGGGTCGGCCGAGCGCGGCAAGACGACGACCGCCGCGGTCGCGTTCTGGTCAGGCGTACTCACGCCGATGGCCTCGCCCGGCACGACCGCGGCCGCCGACGAGGTCGACCCATCAAAATCGGCGACCGCCGGTTCGTCGAACTGGCCACTGACCTCGATGGCCAGGACGCTGGCTACGGCGACGACCGTGACCAGCGTCGCGAACGCGAGACGGAGCGTTCGCGCGGGGCGACTCGCCAGCGTGGCGCTCCGGCGGAATGGCTCCTCGACGGCGAAACACGAGATCGTTGCGATGACGATCGAGACCGCGACGAGGCCGACCCGGACCGACCAGTCGAGCTGTGTCGTGATCGCCCCGCCGCCTGTTCCCACGGCGCCGAGCCCCATGCCGAGGACACCTAGGCCGAGCGTCCCGGAACCGAGCGCGACGGCCGGCAGGACAAGCAGAGGCCAATGCCACAGGTAGAGCGAGTAGGAGATCCGGCCAAGGAAGCGAAATGGCGGAAGCCCCAGAGCGAGTCGTGGGCCGAGGGGGCTGGCGCCGGCGGCGATCATCGCGGCCGCACCGAGTGTCGGCACAAGGGCGTAGGCCCCCGGATAAGCGATGCTCTCATCGAGCGCCCAGGCCGACCCGAGGATGGCCATCAGGCCGAGCCAGCCGACGACGGCCAGCAATACGGCTCGCGGCTCGGCCGGTGCTGCAGTCGGCTTGGCTGAGCGGGCCGACCGGGCCGACCTGGTTGAACCAGCCGACCTGGCCGACGACCCTGCGAACGGGGCGCCGCCCGGCAGGTTGGCCAAGGCGAGCAGTCCACCGATCGCGAGTTGCCAGGCGCGAGTGGGGAGCGAGTAGAACGCCCAGTTCACCGCGGCGTCGGTCACGACGAGGTTGGCGACGAGCGAGCTCACGACGACGCTGCCGAGGACGAGTCCGATCCCGAGTCTCGGCCGGCTGCTGCGTGCGGCAAAGATGAGGAGCACCGGCCAGAGGAGGTA
>JALZAF010000347.1 GCA_030948505.1 Chloroflexota bacterium | reverse complement strand
CCGGTGCCCGCGCCGCTCACGCCTCCGGCGCGGTCCCGGCCGGTTTGGCCCGCGGCTTCCTGACCGTCTTGTTGCCCCAACCGCCGGACTCCCGAGCCCGCGGCGACCCGGACCCGACGCGACCATTGCGACGCCCACCCCGCACCGGCCGCGCGAGTG
The DNA here is from genome assembly GCA_030948505.1 of Chloroflexota bacterium. Classification (GTDB taxonomy): domain Bacteria; phylum Chloroflexota; class Limnocylindria; order Limnocylindrales; family CSP1-4; genus JACDAV01. Next base: position 5,685 of record JALZAF010000347.1, on the reverse strand, counting down.
CCTCCGGGTTGGGCGGCCCGCCCGCCAGCCGCTTGCCGACGAGGTCCCCCTCGGGCAGGTCGACGGTTGCGCCGCACACGAGGCAGATGCCGGTGTCCGCCTTGCGGGCGACCGGGCCGTCGTCCGCATCGTGGAGCGCGCCCACGGGCTCGAAGTTCGTGGTGTAGTCGCAGCGGGGGTAGTTGGAGCAGCCATAGAACACGTTGCCCGTTCGTCGTGCGCGGCGCGCCACGAGATGACCGTCGCGGTTCTTGGGACAGGTGACTTCGAACGGCAGCCGATCCGGAGGCGGAGGGCCCTCGCGCTTGATGTAGTCGCAATCCGGGTAGCGGGAGCAGCCGACGAACGCGCCGAACTTGCCTTGACGGCCGACGAGGGTGCCCTCCCCGCACTTCGGACAGACCTCGCCCTCGCCCTCCTGGCGGGGCGGTTCCTCGCCCGGAAGCGGTCGCGATTCCTTGTGCTCCGGGTAGAGCGAGCAGGCGAGGAATCGGCCGTTGCGACCGAGGCGGATGACCATCGGATGCCCTTCCGAGCAGACCTCGTCGGTCGCCTCGGTCGGCCGCTTCGTCGTCCGGCGCTTTTCCGCGACGAGCTCGGCAAGCGGGTCGTAGAACGCGCGAAGGAATGGCACCCATGGCCGCTCGCCGCGAGCGACCTCGTCGAGCTCCTCCTCCATCCGGGCGGTGAACGCGACATCGACGTACTCACCGAAGTGCTCGACCAGCCAATCGGTGACGATGTTGCCGATGAGCTCGGGATGGAGGCGCCGTTCCTCGACGCGGACGTAGCCGCGATCGAGAATCGTCGAGATCGTGGCCGCGTACGTCGACGGCCGCCCGATCCCGTGCTCCTCGAGGGCCTTGATCAGGGTCGCCTCGGTGAATCGCGGCGGAGGCTCCGTGAAGTGCTGGCCCGGGGTGACGTCGACGACCGTCGTCTCAGTACCTTTGGCCAATGCCGGCAGCTGGGCCTCCTCGTCGTCCTCCGCGGCGCCGTCGTCGCGGCCCTCCGTGTAGACGCGCGAGAAGCCGTCGAACAGCGTTCGAGTGGCGCTGGCGCGGAGGTCGTACGGCGCGGCTTCCAGGTCAATGGTCGTCGTCTCCATCTCCTTGGCGGCCATCTGCGAGGCGATAGCACGCTGCCAGATGAGCCGGTAGAGGCGCAGCTCCTCCGGCTTGAGGCTGCCGGCCAGGGAGTCGGGATCGCGCCGGAAGCTCGTGGGACGGATCGACTCGTGCGCCTCCTGCGCGCCCTTCGACTTGGTCTTGTAGACGCGACCCTTTGGCATGGTGTACGGCGCGCCCCAGCGGTCACGAATGACGTCCCGGGCTTCGCCCATGGCCACCCCGGCGATGGCGGTGGAGTCCGTCCGCATGTAGGTGATCAGCCCAACATGCCCGTCCGGCGTATCGGCGCCCTCGTACAGCCGCTGGGCGATGGACATCGTCCGCTTCGGACTGAAGCTCAGCTTCCGGCTGGCCTCCTGCTGCAGTGTCGACGTCGTGAACGGCGGCGCCGGGCTGCGCTTGAGCGGCCGCTTCGATTCCGCTCGCACCGCCGGGCGCAGGCCACGCAAGGCCGTGGCGTGGCGTTCCGCCGTTTCACCGCTCGTGACGTCCAGCGGTTGGCCGTCGATCTTCACGACGTCCGCGGAGAAGGTCACACCCGCATCGGTCGCCAGGAGCGCCTCGAGCGTCCAGTACTCGCGGGCCGTGAAGGCGTCGATCTCGCGTTCGCGCTCCACGACGAGCCGAACGGCAACGGACTGGACACGCCCCGCCGATAGCCCGCCACGGACCTTGCGCGACAGGAGCGGGCTGAGCGTGTAGCCGACCAGACGGTCGACGATGCGCCGGGTTTGCTGGGCGTCGACGAGGTTGGCGTCGATGTCTCGAGGATGAGCGAACGCCTCGCGGATGGCGCCCTCGGTGATCTCGTTGAAGGTCACCCGCCGCACCTTGTCCGGCGGGACATTGGCGGCCTGGGCGACGTGCCAGGCGATCGCCTCGCCCTCCCGATCCAGGTCTGTTGCGAGGTACACGGTGTCCGCCCGCTTCGCCTCACGGGCGATCGTTTCGACCTGCTTGCGGCGGTCGTCGCTGATCACGTATTCGGGCGCGAAGTCGTGGTCGACGTCCACGCCGAACTTGCCCTTGCCCGGGTTTTCGGGTAGGTCGCGGACGTGTCCGTAGGAGGCGAGGACCCGGTAATCGTCCCCAAGGTAGCGTTCGATCGTACGCGCCTTGGCGGGCGATTCCACGATCACGAGGTGCCTGGGCATCGGCCGGGAGTGTAGCACCGGCTCCTTCGCCGGCAGTTCACGGGGAGTTGACCGGGCGCTGTGGGCGAGGCCCTCAGACGTCCCGGATCCGGCGCATCAGGTCCTCGTCGATCTCGAGGTCGCCCTCCTCTTCCGGCTCAGGCGGGGGTGTCTCCTGGGCTGGTTTCGGCTGGCCCGAGGCGGCGTCCTGACGGGCCGGCAACGCCGGCACGCCTTTCGCGCCCGGTGCGATCTCGACGAACCTGATGTGCGAGTAGGGAAAGATGAATACCGAATCGATGTGGTCGGCGAACACGGGCCTGCTGCCGTTCATCGTCCGCAGGTTGGTGCACACGAGGCTGATGTCGCCCGGAGCCGGGAGGTCGAAGAGATCGGCCTGGAGCGGCTGTTCGTTGGTGATGTGGATGACCGCGTTGCGGATGACCGCGGGAGCCGCCGAGGGGTCCGCCTTGGCGCGCGTCACCGCGGGTGATAGAAGTCGATGACGAGGCGGACTCGACCGGACGAAATCCACATCCCGAGCCCGACCCGGTCGTACGCCGGGTTCATCAGGTTCACGTAGTGACCGCCAACGGGACTCCACGACCGCTCGCTCTGGAAGAAGACCTGGATGGCGATCATCGCCGCACGCGGGCTCATCGACGGGCAGCCGAGGTTCTCTGCCCAGGTCCAGCTCGTGTAGCCGGCCAGGCGCAGCCGGTCGCCCGGCGTGCCGCCGATGAAGTGATTGCAGATGCCGCGGGTTGCGAGCAGCTTGGCGTACGGCCGGCTCACGTTGGCGGAGATGCCTGAGTCGATCCACAGCGGCGCCACGGCCCGCCCACCGGGGCTGAGGCACGCGCCATTGGAGGCGACGATGCCGCCGGTCCGGGTGCAGTTCATCAGGGTGAGGTAGTACGCCTCCATCGCCGCCCACGGCCCTGCGCCGACGGATCCCGATCCATCAGCGGGAGGCGGGGCTGCCCCAGAACCGGTCGATACCCTGGGCCCACCGGCGGCCGACGAGACGGTCGTGAACGTCGTGCTCACCGCGGTCGCCAACGGGACACCGGTTGAGGATCGAGCCGCCGTGGACACCGTCATGACCACCTGCTGGCCAGCGCCGAGCATCGCCGAGGGTTGGAAGACGAGCAACCTCCCGCCCTCGCTGAAGCGGACCGAACCGGCGACGGGGCGACCCGCGGCAGTCACGGACAGGGCCGCCTTCGTGGCCGCCTGGTCCATCGGTTCGCTGAAGCGGACCGACAGCGTCGATCGACGGCCGACGGCGGTCGCCTTGTCGACCGGGCGGATCCTGAGAACCAACGGGATCACGGCCGTGCGGATCGCGATGCTGGTCGTTTCGGCCGAGGACGCGGCGGCGTCGGGCCCGCTCGGGACGAGCGACAGGCGATACGACGTGCCCGCCGCGAGGGGCGAATCGGGCACGAAGTAGAAGCTCACCCCGGACCGCCGGGCGACCCGCTGCACGGTGCCGGGAACGGGCGGATCGACCTGCACCGTGTAGCTCAGCCCCGCGCCGTCGACATCAGGATCGAACCGGAGCTCGAAGCTCGAGTCCACCGAGACCATCGCCCCGGCGACCTTGGTCGGGCTGATCACGGCCGGCCGGGCGCCGCGGGTCTGGAATGCCGCCCGGACGGGCGCCGGCATCGGGCTGCCGTTCGCGGCCAGGGTGCCGGCCCCCACCGTGATGGTGTGGAGGGTCGCGGGACGCCAGCCCGATCGCGGGCGGACGAGGAGCGTGGTGCCGTCCGTGCTCCAGGCCAGGTCGACCGCCGTAGCCGGGTCGATCTGCAGCGACGATGCGACGCTGGCCGGGTTCATCGGCGTCGAAAATGCCAGTGAGATCGGCGCGTCCCAGGCGAGGCCGGCTTGCAGATCCGTGCGGAGGGCGACGCTGCCAACGGGGATCGGGATGCTGGGTGGCGTGGCGATCGTCGCCTGGGGGGCAGAGAGTGCCGCCAGTGCCACGGTCGCGATCCATCCCGAGCCGATCGCGGCGGCCAGCCAACCGAGCGACCGACGTCGCTTGAAGCGGACCGGCATCAGGTCGGGAAACGCGGGGCCAAGACCGCCAAATGGTGCAATAGACAGTCTCCTGGCTCTCGCTGGGGGACGACGCCGTCGTGGGGCTGTCTGGGCCGCCGGCAGGTCTTGGTGACGGGGTCGGAGGCCCACCGGAGGGTAGCACGAGGCGGTCGGGAGGGGCAAACCGAGGGTCCATCTCAGCCGCCTCGGCCGGGCGCGCCGAACCCCTCGACAGCCGCTGCCGCAAGCGGCCCAACGGGCCGGTAGCGGCCATAGACACCGGCCACCAGCCCTCGCGATTCCAGCAACGTCAGGGCGGCGAGGACGCCGGCAATCGTCAGCCCGGTCGTGGCCACGAGCTCGTCGGCTGTGGTGCGGCCACGCAGCAGCTCGGCGGCGATCCGGCGCGGACCACCGCCCAGCTCGACCAGCAGAGCGGCGACTGGCACGAGTCCGGTGGGATCGTCGGCGCCGGCCTGCGGATCGATGATGCCGAGGTCCTCCAGGAGCTGCGGGATCCCTGCCACGATCCGCGCCCCGCCCGGAAACTCGCGCAGGAAGGCCAGGCATCCGGCGGCCGTGCGGCTGTCGATCGATCCTGGCACGAGGAAGCAATCGCGCCCTTGCTCCAGCGCCCACTGGGCGGTGATGAGGGATCCGCTCTTCGCCCCGGCCTCGACCACGACAGTGGCCTCCGTCAGCCCGCTGATGACCCGGTTCCGCCGCGGAAACGTGCCGGCGCGCGGCTCTACCAGGGGCGCGAATTCCGAGACGAGCGCGCCGCCGGCAGCGACGATCGCATCCGCCAGCTGGCGATGAGCGGTCGGAAAGAGACGCTCATGGCCCCCGCCCAGGACGGCCACCGTTGGACGGCCCTCCGCCACGACGGCCGCGTGGGCGGCGCCGTCGATTCCGACGGCCAGGCCCGACACCACGACGGCGCCTGTTCGGGCGATGGCGGCGCCGATCCGCGCGGCCACGAGACGCCCTGCCTCCGACGGCCGTCGAGTGCCGACCACGGCAACCGCGTGGCGCGTGGATAGCACCGCCGGATCGCCGCGCACGAACAGGACGTGCGGCGGCAGCTCGATTGCCCGCAGCCGGCCAGGGTAATCCGGGTCCTCGACGGTGAGGGTCTTCAGTCCGCTCCGGGCGAGCCCCTCGAGAATCGCCTCCGCGCTGGCCGGGATCGCGACAAGGTCGTAGGCCACCCGAGCCGGCATCGCCCTGACATCGTTCTCCTTGTCGCGACTCGCTTCCAGCAGCAGACCAACCGCGCCGTGCCCGGCGGCTGCCTCGACGACCGCACGGGCGGATCCGATCCGCGCGATGAGGCGGGCAAGCGTCAGCAGCCCGAGCCCGTCGACGGT
>JALZAF010000335.1 GCA_030948505.1 Chloroflexota bacterium | reverse complement strand
GGGCGGCGTGGCTGAGGATCGCCTGGCGGGTCTGCTCGCCTCGTAGTCGACGCCGATCGACGCTTGGAGCTACCGAGGCTTCTGCCATGTGCCTGATGTTAGCACGAACGGTCGGTCACTCTTGACTTTGTACGACCGGTCGTGCTATTTGTTGGCGAAGGGAATGGTTTCACCGGTTTGGCCGAAGGAGGTGGTCGAGATGCTGCAGCTGGAGACGGCGGAGGCGGGTCGTGTCGCCTTGGCGCGGCTCGAACGAACGGACGGGGAAGCACTTCGGCGGCTCTTCTACAGGCTGTCGCCGGAGACGATCTACCGGCGCTTCCTCAGCCCCATCGCGCGGCCCGACCAGGCACGGCCGGAACGGCTTCTCGACCTGGATGACGGCGATCGCGAGGCGGTCGCGGCTGTCCTCGGTGGAGAGATCGTCGGGGTCGCGCGCTACTTCCGCCTGGCAGGCGGGTGCACGGCTGAGATCGCCGTGGTGGTCGCCGACGACTGGCAGCGCCAGGGCCTGGCAACCCGGATGCTGGCGCGGCTCGCCGACCTGGCCCGGGCGGCCGGGATCGAACACTTCGCCATCACGATGCAGGCCGACAACCGGCCCGCAGTTCGCCTACTCCGCCGCCTCGACAGCGGCGCGCGCCTGGTCCACAGCCAGGGCATCTACGAAACCAGCGTTCCCCTCGGGCAAAGGAGGACCGAACAGTGATCAACGCCAACTGGCCGGACGCCGATCGACTCGCCGTGCTGCGCGCCACTGCCGAGCTCGCCGGCTGGCCCAAGCGGTCGCTGCGGGCGCTCGCCCCCCAGTTCGACGAGGTCGTCCTGCCGGCGGGCCGGCTGGTCGCACTTGAGGGCTTGCCCTGCAGCGAGTTCGTGATCGTCCTCGAGGGCGGGCTGCGATCGCGTTCCCTGTCCGGCGCTGCGCGCCTGCTCCGCGCCTGCGACAGCTGCGGCTGGCGGGCGATGTGGGAGCGTGGCCCGAACGCGGCGACCGTTGTCGTGGAGTCGGAGGCGCGCGTGCTCATCATGGGCCACGCCCAGTTCCGCGCCGTGAAAGGTGAGGCCGCCTGACCGTCAGGCCGTCGCCGGCACCCGCGGCAATTCCTCGATCGCGGCGTCGATCCGCGACTGTGACAGCTCGACGTCCTCGAGCTTCCCGGCGAAGTACGCGTCGTAGGCGGACATGTCGAAGTGCCCATGCCCGGAGAGGCCGAAGAGGATCGTCCTCGACTCGCCTGCCTCGCGCGCTGCGGCCGCTTCATCGGCCACCGCCTTGAGCGCGTGGGCCGCCTCAGGCGCGGGGATGAAGCCCTCCGCGCGGGCGAAGCGGACCGCCTCGGCGAAGCACTCGTTCTGCTTGTACGCATGCGGTTCGACGATTTCCTTGTCGACGAGGAAGCAGAGCGAGGGGGCGTCGCCGTGGTATCGGAGCCCGCCGGCGTGGATGCGGTCGGGCACGAAGCTGTGGCCCAGCGTGAACATCTTCACAACCGGTCCCAAGCCCACGGCGTCACCGAAGTCATAGGCGTAAACACCCCGGGTGAGGGTCGGGCAGGCGGCCGGCTCGGCCGCCAGGAAGCGGGTCTTCGGGCGATCACCCTTCAGACGGTCGCCGATGAACGGATAGCTGAGGCCCGCGAAGTTGGAGCCGCCGCCGACGCAGCCGATGACGACATCCGGATAGTCGCCGGCCATCTCCATCTGCTTCTTCGCCTCGAGGCCGATGACCGTCTGGTGCAGGAGGACGTGGTTGACCACCGAGCCGAGCGAATACTTGGCGTCCTCGTGGGTGGCGGCGTCTTCGACCGCCTCCGAGATGGCGATGCCGAGGCTGCCGGGCGAGTCGGGGTCGGCGTCGAGGATGCCTCGGCCGGCATTGGTGAGGTTGGTCGGCGAGGCATGCACGGTGGCGCCCCAGGTCTCCATCATCGCGCGGCGGTAAGGCTTCTGCTCGAAGGACACCTTGACCATGTAGACGGTGACCTCGAGGCCGAAGAGCGACCCCGCGAAGGCAAGGGCGGAGCCCCACTGGCCGGCGCCGGTCTCAGTCGTCAGCCGTTTGACGCCCTCCTGCGCGTTATAGAAGGCCTGCGGCACCGCCGTGTTCGGCTTGTGGGATCCCGCGGGGGAGACGCCCTCGTACTTGAAGTAGATCTTGGCCGGCGTGTCGAGGGCTTTCTCGAGCCGTTCGGCTCGATAGACGGGCGAGGGCCGCCAGATCTTGTAGACGTCGCGGACCTGCTCCGGGA
>JALZAF010000314.1 GCA_030948505.1 Chloroflexota bacterium | reverse complement strand
CCCTACCGGCGACGCACCGCCGCCGACCGGCCTGGCCCGCCGCCTGGCCGAAAAGCGATTCGTCATCTCAGTCGAGATCGACCCGCCACGCTCGATCCGTATCGACCGGACGCTCGAGGCAGGACGCCTCCTCCAGGCCGCCGGCGTCGATCTCGTCAACGTCAGCGATTCGGCCATGGCCCGCGTCCGGATGGGCGCGATGGCCGTCGCGTTCGGCCTGCAGCACGATCTCGACCTCGAGTGCCTCGTCCACTTCACGACCCGCGACCGCAACCTGATGGCGATCGAATCGGAGTTGCTCGGCGCGCACGCGCTCGGGGTCCGCAACATCATCGCCCTGACCGGCGATCCGCCGCGGGTCGGCGATTACCCGACCGGAACCGGCGTGTGGGACGTCGATTCGATCGGCTTGATCGAGATCCTCACCCGCCTCAATCGCGGCGAGGACCAGGCCGGCTCGCCGATCGGCCAGCGAGCCGGGTTCACGATCGCCTGCGCGCTCGACCCCACCGCCGCCGACGCGGCAACCGAGTGGGACCGCCTGGAGCGCAAGATCGAGGCTGGCGCGCACCTGATCATGACCCAGCCGCTCTACGGCTTGGCCCAGGTGGAGGCAATGGACCGCGAGGCGCGGCGCCGGTTCGGGCCGGCCGGCTTCCCGCTGCCGCTGCTGCTCGGCATCCTCCCGCTGCAGAGCTCACGGCACGCCGAGTTCCTGCACAACGAGGTGCCGGGGATCACCATCCCGGACGAAGCCCGCGCGGCGATGGCCGCGGCCGGCGAGCGCGGCGCCGAGGTTGGCCTGGAGATGAGCCTCGAGCTGCTCGGTCAGGTCGAGTCGCTGATCAGGGGCACCTACATCATGCCCAGCTTCGGTCGCTACGAGCAGGCAGCCGAGCTCGCCCGCCGAATCCGCTCGGGACAGGTGGCGCGGGAGCGGGCCACTGGGGCGGCGAATAGCGAGGCCCGCGCGCCGGCGTAGCAATCCGGCCGCCGCCGCGTCACGATGGGCGGCGAGGGAGGCGAAGGTGAGCCACGAGCAGCGCCGGCGCGACCGGCGATCCCGAGGGCGCGGCCACGCGGCCATGGCCGTTGGCGTTTCGGCCGTTCTGGCGTCGGCGGTCGTGTTCATGGTTGCTGCCGCCGTGGCCTCGGCCGCAGATCCGATCTTTGTGCCGACCGGCCCGCCGTTCCCGCCACCGGTGGCAGGGCGGCGCGTCTACGACTATCGCCGCATCTTCTCGGCTTCCGCGATCGCCGAGGCGGAGGCGCAGAGCCACGCGATCGAGGACCGCAGCGGCGCGCAGGTCGTCGTGTACACCCAGTCGGTCCCGTACGACGTGAGCCAGTCCGAGGCACGCGACCAGGCCGCCGCTCTCGGCAACCAATGGGGCGTCGGACGAAGCGGCTTCAACGACGGCGTCGTCCTGCTGTTCGACATCGACCCCAGCGGAATCCACGGCAAGGTTGCGATCATCGGCGGGGATGGCTTCCGCAATGCGTACCTGCCGGACAGCGACGCCCAGCGAATCGTCGACCAGCAGATCATCCCGCGGCTCACAGAGTCGCCGCCCAATTTCGATCAGGCGTTGCACGATGCGCTGGCCAAGCTCGACGCGGCGGTCTCGCCGGCTCATGTCCAGGCCCTTTCGGCGGCGCGCACCCTGAACGCGATCGCGGCGCTCATCGTCGCGCCGCTGCTCTTCCTGCTGCTGGTCGGGGCGGCGGTGGTGCGCTGGATCCGCTACGGCAAGGACCCAGTTTATTTGGATGACCCGTCGATCCTGATGCCCGCTCCCCCCGAAAAGCTGACGGCCGCGGACGCCGCGCTCATCGTCGAAGGCCGGTCGACCCGGCGTGCCCTGACCACGGCGCTGCTCGACCTGGCCAGCCGCGGCCAGCTCTCGTTCGAGGACAGCCGGTCCGGCCTGCTGGGAACGGGACACCAGTTGGGAATCCACACGGACCCTCCCAAGGGCGACCCGACGATCGAAGCCCAGCGAGCCCTCAACGGGCGCCGCCCCATCGGGGGAGCCGAGAAGCTCGCCTACCGGAAGCTCAACGACCTCGCGGGATCGAGCGGCGAGGTGCCGCCGGAAAAAGTCCCGTCCTTCGGCAAATCCGTGGACGAGTTCGACAAGGCACTCGAGGCACAGGTCGTGCGGGGCGGTTGGTATGCCAAGCCGCCATCGGAGGTCATCGCACGGGCGCGACGTCGGGCCATCGCCGAGGTCGTGGGCGGCGGCATCGTGGCGTGGGTGGGTTCGTGGCTGCCATTCTCGGGCGCCGTCGTCGTCGGCCTGGCGGTCGTCGCGGCAGGCGTCGCGACCTTCATCCTGTCCGGCTGGATGCCGACGGTCACGATGCCCGGCGCCATGGTCCGGGCGATGCTCGCCGCCTACCGCCGCACGCTTCAGAAGACGATGGACCAGGCCCGCTCCATGCAGCAGGTCGTCACCGAAGCGAAGCTGCCGTGGCTCGAGACGCCGGACCAGGCGGTCGTCTGGGGCACCGCGCTCGGGCTGAACGCGGCGATCGAGGGGGTCCTGGCAAGGACCCTTTCCGACGTCCAATCCCAACGCGTGGCTCCGACTGCCGTCTGGTTTCCGGTCTGGTACGGGTCACCTATCAGCAGCGGCGGCGCGGCCGGCGGAGCGCCGGGCGGCTCGCTGTTCTCCGGCTCCGCGGTTCCGGATTTCGGCGGGATGTTCAACGTCCTCGGTACCATCGGCAACTCACCCGGCTCCAAGGGCGGCGGCGGATTCGGCGGCGGCGGTGGCTTCAGTGGCGGCGGGGGTGGCAGCGGCAGCTTCTGATCGAATCGAACCGGTATGGCTGCGGCAGCCGCACGGCCGCCCTACACTGCGGCCATGGGTGCCGTGGAGACTATGGAAACATTCTTCGAGCTGCTGAACGCCGGCGATCGCGAGGGGGCCGTCGCGCTCATGGCCGAGTCGACGGAGATGCGCGTCCACGTCGGTGACAGTGTGCAAACGCTGCGCGGCGTGGAGCGCGTCGGCGGCTGGTTCCTGCGCGGCGAGAAGGGCCTGCGGATGATCCCGGGTGGCGTTCGCGACACGGGCAACACCTACGAGGCGGACATCCTCGTGGTCCGGCCAGGCGCGCCATCACAGCATCTCGACGCCACGTTCCGGGTCGAGTCCGGAAAGATCACCTCGATCAATTTCGCGCCACGCTGATCACGTCCGGGAGCGGGGGCGCAGCTACAACGACCGAAACCCCAGGATCACGGCGCGGCCGACGGACTGGCCGATGCCCTCGCGGTCGGGATGACGATGACGTCGCCGATGGCGATCTTGTTGGGGTTCGTGATCTGTGGATTCACGGCCAGGATGTCGGCGACGGTGACTCCGTATTTTTTGGCGATCCTCTCCAGGGTGTCCCTCGCAACCACCGTATAGGTCATGGGCGTTGGTGCAGCGGGAGTCGCCGGCGCCAGTGACGCCGAAGCACCCGCCGAAGGCGCCGTCGATGGCCGGCCGCCCACTGGACCCGAGGGACCACCCACGCCGAGCAGTCCGGGCAGCAGGAACAGAGCTACCGCGGCAGCAACCAGGGCCAGCGCCATCAAGGCAACGCGCGACACCGACGGCATCCCGACGCGCGTCTTGAGCGTCGGGTAGGCCTCGTAGCGACGTGGCCGCTCCCAGACCGGAGGGGCATCGGGGGGCACGGGGCGACCGCGGCGCGAGTCCCCAACGCGCGGCCGCTTGTCGCGCCCCAGCAGGCCACCCAGGCCCGCGCGCTCCGGCCGCTCAGGTGGCCCCTCCCGCTCGTCGACAGCCGGGTCGAAGGCGCCGAAGGGATCGTCGGGCGCGGAGGCCGGGGCTGGGCCGGACGCCGGACGACCATCGGCCGGCGCACTGACGCTCGTGCCGACACGCGGCTCGGGGTAGGCGGGGCGGCCCATGGCCAGCCGCTCGGCCGCACTGCCCGCCAGCCCCATCCCGGCCTGCGGTCGTCCGGCCAGCAGGTCCGGCTGGTCGGTTTCGGCATCGTCGACATTGATGGCCGTCGAACTGAGGGCTGCCGAGCTGGTCGCGGCGGCCTGTCCAGCGAGACCACCTCCGCCGCCGGGACCAGGCGGGCCGTCAGGATCCCCCGCCCACGACGGCGGCGCCGTCCAGTCGCGGGGCGGATTGCGGATGGCCGGGTCCGGCGG
>JALZAF010000300.1 GCA_030948505.1 Chloroflexota bacterium | reverse complement strand
TGGCCCGGATTGCCGGATCGCCCCGGCTGCCCCTGGCCTTGACCCTGGCCCGGATTGCCGGACTGGCCGGGCTGCCCTTGCCCCTGCCCTTGACCTGGATTGCTCGATTGGCCCGGCTGGTTGCCCTGGCCGGGGTTGGCCGCGTTGGCGAGATCGCGCCGCGCGTTCTGCAGCTGCGACGCCGCCGAGGCAAGGTCCCGATTCACACCGACCTTGCCGGCCGCTGCCTGCAGCGTCTGACCCAGCCGATCAAGGGCCGCCTTCGCGCCCGCGGGGTCGCCCTGCCCCAGGCTCTGGGCGGCATCGCGAAGCGCCTGGCCGGCCGCGCCATCCGCCTGGCTGGCGGCGGACTGGAGCTCCGAGAGCTTTTTGGCCAGCTCCTTGAGCTGGTCAGGGGTCATCGAATCGAGCTGCTTCTTGAGCTTGTCGAGATCCTGCGCCGCCTGCTTCGGGTCCCCGTCCTGGTTGGCGCTGGGCCGGCCCGTGGCCGCCCGTGACAGGGCTCGGCTCACCGACGTGAGTGATGCGGCCCGCTGCTCGGTCGCCGGATCGAGCTGGGCGCGCAGGTCGCCTTCGACGCTTCCCAGGCGAGCCAGGTTCAGCTGCAGGTCAGCGGGCCGCTCCCTGAGCTGCCTGGCCAGGTCCCGCAGCTCCTTGGCCAGCTTCGTTCGCGGGTCATTGGCATCCGCGCCCTTGGCCTCGAGCTCCTTGGCCACTTCGTCGATGCGGTCAGCCTGGCGGGCCGATTCCTGGCGTGCCTGACGAGCTGCCGCGATCTTCGCGTCCTGCGGGTTGGGCAGGAGAAGCACCGGCGCGAGCACCAGGCCGGCAACCAGGACCACCAGCGCAGGATTCCGTGACAGGCGCGGGCGGAACAGATTCGGGGGCACGATCTTGAGGACACGCAGTGCGTCGCCCCGCTGGCGCCGCACGAATCGGCGTTCCTCAGCCGCCTCATCGAGGGCCGGCGCGTCGTCCATCGTTTCGCCTTCCGGCAGGGGGCCGGCGGCAGACGGAACGGCTCCCGCGAGGGCCAGCGCGCTCGTGACCCTGTCGCCGATTCGGGCCTCGGAGTCGACCGCCAGCGCGGTCTCGCCCAGGCTGGGCCGGGCGACGATGGCCACGACGAGTAGCGCGACGACGGCCCCGACTGGCAGCGTCACGCCAACGGCGGGCGCTGCCTCGAGCGGAAGGAACCGGGCGACCGTCCAGAGGAGCAACTCGCCGACGGCCAGGGCGGCGGCCGCGATCCAGCCCCGGCGAGCAATTCTGCGGAGCCACAGCCTGCGGCGATGGAGGACGAGTGCCGATCGGATGCGCTCGAGGTCCGGGTCGAGCGGACCAATCACGGCCACTCGCGGGTCGAGCGGCGCGTATCGCCGCGCGTCCCGGGCCGCGCCACGCGAGGCGGGGCGCCGGCGAAAACGGGCGATCGAACGAATGGTCACGTCGAAACCGTCCTCTTGCGTTGAAGGAAGCGGGGCAGTCGGAGGCGCACTCGTCTCGTCGGCGTCACGAGCTGAACCGATGCCGCGATGAGGACCGCCGACAGGACGAGCCAGGCAACCACGCTCTTCGGCCACAGGCTGTCGCGAATGACCCCGAAGGGCTGGACCGGAGCGACGTCGACGACGCCGCCCTTGCCTGAGTCGTTCGGGACGACGACTGGCGGGAAGGGCTTGGGCTGAGGGATCACCTGGACCGGTTGCGTTTGCCCGTCGACCGGGACGATCGTGGGAAAGATGGAGCGGTTGCTCACGAAGGCGACCTGACTGCACCAGTCCCCGAAGCCGGCCTCGACGCCGCACATGACGTCAGCCTGGGCGAAATAGGGGTTGAGGTACACCAGCGCCTCGGGCGGCCGGCCCTTCAGCGGCCCGAGGCCGGTGCCACCCGCGCCGCCGACCGTATTCCAGAAATAGAAGATGAAGAACGACCCGATCGTGACCGCCAGGACGCCGAAATAGGTCGCGATCGTGGCGGCCTGGGTGCGCCTCATGAGGGCCGAACAAAAGAGCCCGACCGAGCCGAGGCCGAGGGCCGTCGCCAGCAGGACGGCGTAGCCGCGGACGACATCGTCTGGCGATACGCCACCGAACACGAACACCATCGCCGTGAGCGGGATCGAGGCAAAGACCAGGATGAAGAGGTAGGTCAGGGCACTGAGCAACTTGCCCAGCACGATCGACAGCGACGAGACGGGCGTCGTCGCCAGCATGTCCAGGGTCTGCTTCTCGCGCTCCATGCTGATGGCCCCCGCCGTGAACGCTGGCGCGAGTGCGATCACGAGCAGCGTTTCGAGCATGAGCATCGCGATGAAGATGCCCTGCCCAACCTGGGCCGACGCCAGCGCCGCGGATCCGGCCACGGCCCCACTGTGCTGGCGCTCGAGGATGAGCTCCATCATCCAGCCGAAGCCGGCCAGCAGGAGCAGGTAGACCGTCAGGATCACGAAGGCCCGCCGGCCCCGCATACGGCCGCGCAGCTCCTTGACCGCGACGGCCGTGATGCCGCCAAACGCGTGCCCCGGGCTTGGTTTACCGAAGCGGATACGGCGGCCCGGCTGCGCCACGGCCGACGCCGCCGGCGCTTCGATGGCCTGGGGTGTTGAATCGCTCATTGGGGCTGACCGGAATCCGGGGCGGCGGGCATCGCCCTCCTCGTAGGCAGTCGCCAGCGACGGGTGGGCGACACACTCTGGGCTGCCGCCGCGACGAGGATGACCGCGACGAGGAGCCACGCAATTGCGCTCTTCGGCCAGAGGCTCCCGCCC
>JALZAF010000224.1 GCA_030948505.1 Chloroflexota bacterium | reverse complement strand
GTCTGATGGTTGCGTTGATCGTGCCGAGCACGTCGACCCGGATGGCGTCCAGGTCGACCGCGTCGCGCAAACGATTGCCGAGCCTGACGATCGAGCGGTCGCGGTCGACCCGCGCCCGGTCGAAGCGTCGGTCCACGGTCGCCTGGACCCACTGGCGCAGGGGCTGGAAGAGTGCGGCCACGGCAAGCGTCGAGGCTACGACGGCCGGCGTGCCGGTCTCGCTCACCTGCGGGAGCAGCGAAACCACGACCGTCTGGACGAGCAGCACGATCCCTACGAACGTTGCGCCGAGGATGGCGGTGACGATGGCGTAGCCGATCGTGCGTGACACGATGCGGTCGATGTCGTACAGGCGGTAGCGGAGGATGGCGATGGCGATCGCGATCGGCAGGAACGCGAGGAGCAGGGATGACAGCGCGCCGGCCAGGGGATCGAGGGGGATGACGGTCCAGACGACGAGGAGGAGAACGTCGAGGATCGCCGCGTAGGTGAACCACTTGAGCTGCTGCCGCTCGACGCCGGTCGAGCGTCGGAATCGAATTACCAGCCCGGCCACGGACCCGATCATCGCGGCCAGGAGCACAACCTGACCCACGCTCTGGATCGCGTTCGCCGCGACGATGACAGGATCGGAAGGGGGCGGCTGGTTCAAGGCGTTCTGGAGCTCCAGGGGCAGGCCTCGATATGGCCACAAGGCCACGACGGGAACGAGAAGGAGGACGAAGGCAACGGCCGCCAAGGCCACAACAGGCCACCATCGACGCGATGGCAGGCGGCCAGTAGGGAAGAGGAGGATTCCCAGCGTGCTGAAGAGCGTGAACCCGGGCACCCACGCCCAGACCGCGACCCATGACAGCTCGGACGCGAGCGGAAGGTTGCCGGAGGCCACCCAATAGGCCAGCGTGGAATACCCGCTTGCGAACATGTTCAGCGCTTGCCAGAACCCGATGGCCAGGTAGATCCACCCAAGGCGGTTCGACGGGTCGCGCCGGAGGATGATCCATCCGACCAGGGGGAACGAGAAGGCGAAAATGGCTACGGCGATGACCGTCTGGGCGACACCCGACTCGCCGAGCGGGAACCAGCCGTTCGCGATCTCGATGGCCAGGAAGATCAGTGCGGTGGCGACGAACGCCAGCGACACGGCGGTCACGAAAGCGGCCCCACGACGCGCCTCGACAGGATGGTCCCGGATCACCGAACGGTCTCCTTTCCACCACGAAGCCAAAGGTATGAGCTCGTCGGGGCGACGGTCTGTGCCAGCACCCGGTTAAGCTCGAGCCGAAGGCGATCCGGGTCGACCTCGTCGCGGAGCCGTTCGGCGAACGCCGCGGCGATCCGGTCGGCTTCGTACCGGTCGCGGTTGAAGCGATGGTCGACGCCCCCCTGAACACGGCGTCGCAACGGCTGGAAGAGGGCGAAGACGGTAAGCGTCGAGGCCGCCACGGCTAGTGTGCCAGCCTGGGTCATGCTCGCGAGCAATGCCTCGAGGGCCAGGTTGACGGCCGTGAACACGGTCACGAGCACGGCCGTCACCGCGGCGTAGGAGACAGTCCGCGAAGCGATCCGGTCGATCTCGTACAGTCGGTAGCGCAGGATCGCGATGCCGATCGCGAGCGGCAGGCAGCCCATCGCGACCAGCCCCACGATCCAGGCCGCATCGGAGACCGGTCCGACGAAAGCAATCGAGATGCCCAGCGCGGACGCCGCGATCGCGACGACGAACAGGAACCACTTCAGCTGCTGGCGCTCGGTGCCCCGCGACGCGCGGAACCGGTTCACCACGCTTGCGACGGCGATGAGGAAGATCGGTGGGGCGGAGAGGTTGCCGATCGCCGTGATCCAGTCCGTGAGCGGCGCCGGCAGGCGAACCGGGTTGACGATCCAGTCGGCGCTGTTCAGCGGCCCCGGCGCGGTGGCCGAGGCAAGGGTCCCGAACGACATGGCGAGGATCACCGCGCCGGCGAGGATCCGCCAGCGCGGCCCGGGCAGGCGCCCCGTCGGGAACAGCAATGGCAGGAAGACGACCATCAGCCCGATGGCCGGCACGAATGTCCAGTTCCCGATCCAGGCCACAGGCACGACGAACGGCAGCCGATCCCGGCCCATGACGTCGTCAAGGCGCGCGTAGTAGTCCGCGGCGAATGAAACGGCGGCCAGGAGCCCGGCGCCGAGCAGGACGGAGCCGATGACGTTGTCCGGACGCCGGATCGCCAGCAGGCCGCCGACCAGGGACATGTCGAGGATGAGCAGGACCGAGAGCAGCGAGAATGCGATTGCTCCCATCCATCCGTTCCCTAGGTACACGATGCTCAGGGCCACGATGAACACCACGGTGGCCAGGCTCGCCGCGACGCCGAGGACGGCAAGTCGCGGGGTCCGGGAGGCGGCGAGGGGGACGCGTCCGCTGGTCATAGGCCGGCTCTTCATAGGCAATGCGAGGAAGAACAGTTCGGCATTGCATGCCGCCGAAACATGGAGCACGAACGTCCCGAAATCGTTACGGCATTCTGCGCCGGCCGGGCATCGTTGCGACATGACCGTCCCGGCGGCGCCCGCAGCGGCCACGCCGCGGTCGGTCCGGCTGCTCGGCGCTCAATGTCGTCCGTGCTCACCGCGTCGCTGGGCCCGGCTCGGACCTGGACGGGATCGCGGCGCCGTCTCCCGGACGGACGAGAGGCTCGAGGCCGAACTCCGTCACCAAGACCGGTCCTACTACGAGGTCCTCGCCCAGCCGTCGAGTGGAAGTTCACCCGAGCCGATCTCACCACGCTGCTTGAACCGGCTGGCTGTCCGAGGCCCCGGCCCGCTGCAAAAGACGGCATGAATACATCGCCGAATATCCGAGCCATAGCACTAGGTGGTGTTCTAGGACACCGCTGGGCCCACGGCGGACTGATGGTTCCTAAACCACTCGAGGCGCGACGACCCTTAAACGACCCCGTCGCTTCACGATGTAGGCGCATGTCAAGAGCACGGCTACCGGCCCGACAACTCCACCCCGCCACTCCGCAGCGGATCGCCCGGATCATCGATTCGGCAGCCGTATGGACTCGGCCCTGTCACCGGATGCGGGAACTGCCACGGCTCGTTGCTCCGGGGTCGCCAGTGGCACTACGATCGCGCCGTCAGCTCACGAGGGGTATCGATGGCGCGCCTGGCCTTCATGACATTCGGAGTACTGCGCGGGCCGTGGGGCTCGCCGCGCGTCGCCGGGTTCGAGGCTCGGCTCGATCGCGTCTTCGCGGCCGCCGACCTGCCGCCCGGGATGATCGCCTGCGACGATACGGAGATCACGGACTGGACGATGCCCGACGACGACCCGCGCTGGGGCCCGTGGGGCCGGTATCGCCTCGCCGAGGTCTATCCGGACGATCGCTTCGACCTGGCAACGACCCGCGAGGCCGTGTCCCTGTCGATCTGGCGCGACCTCGAGTCCGTGTTCGCCTTCGCGTACTCTGAGCCGCACTTGGAGGCGCTTCAGAAACGGGGCGAGTGATTCGAGGCCCGCCGTTGGCCCACCTACGTCGCGTGGTGGATCGCCGACCAGGAGCTGCCAACCTGGGCCGACGCGGCCGCTCGCCTCGATCGGCTTCACGCGGATGGCCCAGGACCTGACGCCTTCGACTTCCATCACCCATTCGACTCCGAGGGTAACCCGGTTGCGAGGCCCACAGGCAACGCAATCCGCGCCGCCGTCGAGCGGTAAGGCACACCTGGATGCCGGGGTCCAGGAGCCACGTCGGCCCGGCACGCGGCCAGAGTGGGCCCTTGAGTCTGTCCAGCAATGTCACTCGACGGCGACGCCGTCCTCGTCGAATGACCGGACCCCACTCGGATAGACAGCGAGCCCGTCGAATCGCTCCAACGCCTCGAACGAATGCAATGCACCGGCCGGAATGAGGAGGACATCCCCCTCCGCGAGGTCGATCAACTCATCCGCGACCCGATACTGCGCCCGGCCGCCCAGGCTCACCACGACCTCTTGTCGGTCATGGCGGTGCGGGAGATTGCCACGACCCTGCGCAAATGTGCCGCGAAGGATCTCGATCTCGGTCGCGCCCGAACCAGCGTCGGCCAGAACCTGGATCCGCCGTCCGTCAAGCTCGTTCGAAGGCACGTCGGCGGCCCGAATGATCACAACGCTTGTCACGCAGGGGATCCTATAACCAGCTCCTCGTGTCCGGCGATCTGGTGGCGGATGACCGAGCCATGGTGGGCGATGACCTTGAGGTCGAGCCGCGGCATGAGCACGCACGCGTTGCACGCGCACGCGGTCGCCTGGGCGATGTCACGCAGCCGCCGTCGGAAGGCGAAGTACGTCCGTTCGACCGTATCGAGCAGCTGCGAGCCGTCGATCCGCTCCGCGATCACGTAGGCGAAGGCCGCGTCACCCTCGAGTTTGGCCAGGCGGAAGGTCGGCCTCATGGTGCCGACGACCGTGGTCATCAGGTCTGCCAGGATGTCCTGGGCGTGATCCAGCTCGGTGCCTGCGAGATAGCTCGTGTAGCCGGAGATGTCGGCGATCAGGAGGCAGGCCGACTCGGGACGCGAGAGCATGCAGCCACTCCAAGCGAAGGGTGACCATCATCGCGTGTCGGCCCATCCCACGTCGAGGCGGACCGTCTCGTCCGCGCAGAACGTTACGCTGGACCTTCGCGCCGATCGACCCAGCCGCACCCGAGCCGATCCCGGCGCCGCGATGTCGAGGCACCCGACTACGAAGACGTCGCGCGTCGCTTGGGGATTACGATTCGACCCGCCTGCCGCCAGTCCATACCAAGCCGAAAGAGATGGGCAGAGGATCGGGAGTAGATTCGGTACAAGCATTATTGAGTTCGCCTGATGCTTTTGCGATCTCGTATGTGCGCAAGACTCTCTCCGGAGTGTTCGCCTGAAACTCCCCAAAACAGACGGCGCGGGACGTCCATCTGAGCACAGAGATTGGCTCGCGAGCCCGATTCGGATCGTTTGACAAGCTCCTATGGGTTGTCAAGCCGCGATAGCCCACTCCAACTGACCCGCCTGGAGCAGTCGGAAGACGGGCCGTGACACCCGGTGCTTGAGGCAGCGCAGCGCCTCGGCCCAGCTCTTGCCGCTGGCGCGCTTGCGGGCGATATACGCCCTGGCCGGCTCGTGATGCCAAGCCTGGCTGAGAGCGATCGTGTACAGCGCGCGGTTCAGCCGCCGGTTGCCACCCCGGTTGAGGCGCATCCGGTGGACCTCGCCCGAGCTGGCCGGGATGGGCGCCACCCCGGCGAGCATCGCGAAGGCCGCGGGCGACCGAAAGCGGGCCACGTCACCGGTCTCCGCCACCAGGCGAGCGGCGGTCAGGGGTCCCACTCCGGGCAATGCCAGGAGGGGATGACCGGCGACCAGCGCCGCGATCGACCGCTCGAGTTCGGCCGCCCGCCGAGCGAGGTCGCGGACCTCGGCCAGGAGCACCCGGGCGAGATCGGCCCGAACGCCGGTCAGGCCATCGAGGGCACGTTCGATCGCCTCGAGCTGGCGGCCGCTGACGAGCTGAGCGGCCGTCCGGCCGTAGCCGGGCAACAGGACCACGAGGTGGGCGTGGAGGCGGTTGCGGGCCTTGGTCTGGGCAGC
Source organism: Chloroflexota bacterium (assembly GCA_030948505.1). Classification (GTDB taxonomy): domain Bacteria; phylum Chloroflexota; class Limnocylindria; order Limnocylindrales; family CSP1-4; genus JACDAV01. Next base: position 642 of record JALZAF010000224.1, on the reverse strand, counting down.
GACGAGATCGTCGCGCGCATCGGCGAGCAGGCCGAGCTCGGTCGAGCGGTCCTCGAGCCGGACCGGCGGCAGGTCGGGCTCGCGGAGGGTGACCCGGGCGATCGCGAGGGCATCGCCCGGGTCGCTCTTGCCGGGCCGACGGCTGCGAGCTCGTTCGCGCCGGCTCAGGTGCGGCGGGACCTCGCGGACGACGAACCCGGCCGCCATGAGATGGTGAGCCACGGGTGCACCGTACGAGGCCGAGCCCTCGATCCCGATCCTGACCTCCGGAGCGACGCCGCCGGCCCAGGCCGCCAGCTGGACGAAGCCCGCAGGATCGCAGCTGAACGCTCGCTCGTCGAGGACGCTCCCGACGTCGTCGACGGCGCAGGCCGCGAGGGTCCGCTTGTGAGTATCGATCCCGATGGCTGGCATGGCTGACCTCCGGCTGGTCTCCGCGTACGATGGCTGTGGGCCGGCCGGGCAGCAGTGCGTTGAGTCAAAGCCACGCTCCTATGAGGCCACGGCCGGTCCGCTCGCTCCCGGGGACGAGGGCACTTGTTAGGAACGAGCCATCCCCCTTGGGCACTACGTATCGGGGCCAACCCGTCCTCGGTCACGAGCACCTTCCCACGCCGTGGAAGGCCGCCGTCAGTTACCCAC
>JALZAF010000286.1 GCA_030948505.1 Chloroflexota bacterium | reverse complement strand
CAGCTGGCTCGTCGCGCCAACCCGGTCGTCGCCGAAGGCCACGATCCCGACCGCCATGGCGTACTTGGCCAGATGCGGATGGGTCCACTCGTAGATGTAGTTCGACAGGCCGTAGCGCCAGTCCTGCAGGAACTCCGTGGCCGTCCGGGCGTGATAGACCTCGTCGAAGTGCATCCGGTAGGGCTCGGCCAGCCGCCACATCCGAAGGGTCAGGGCGGCCACGACCAGGACGACCACCACCCACACGTCGAGCCGGTCCAGCCGGCCACCCGGCTCGTGGGCCAGGCCAGCGCTGCGGTCCGCCCGCACGGGTCGGTCCAGCACCCGACTGCGTAGCCAATGCCAGGCCCCGACTTCGGCGAACGAGGGGCGGCTGCTCCAGGTGGGGGGCGCGACCGCGGGCCCAGGTCTTGCCGGCGATGCGGGCGAGGCGGCGAGCGCGCGAGCAACGCGGCCAGCCGGAGGTGCGCGCGGTGTGTCCCACGAAGCGTCGGCGCGTGACCCCCCGGGGAGCCCGACTGGCAGGCCGGCCCCTGGCGATGCGGCCGCCACGACATCGAACGAAGTCCGCGCGGAGCGGGCCGTCGCGGCCACCTCGTCGCCGAGGCGATTCAGGGCCCCGTCGCGGAGCTGGGTGGCGGCCCACACGAAGCCCAGCAAGTGGACGCTCGCCACGATCGCGACACCGGGCCACGACCGGATCGCCGCTCCCATCCCGAGCCAGTCCTGGACGCTCGGGTTGTCGGGATAGAGCGTCGTCAGTACGACGTACATGTTGGCGAACGTCGCCAGTGCCAGAAGGATGTACGCCAGCCGCCACCGAACGGAGACGGCGGCGAGGATCGCGCCGATGGCATAGAACGGGAACAGGTAGCGCTCGTGGACGCGCGTGGGCAGCACGAAGAAGGCGAGCGCCAGGACGACAACGCCCACGAGGATGGTCCGGCGGTCCGGCCGGCGTGCCACGAGCAGGCTGATCGCGACCAGCGCGACGAGCAACAGGGCCGTGCCGACGACCAGGGCCGGCAGCCCCCCGAACATGTAGGCCGGCTGGCAGAGACCCCCACCGGTCGTGGACGTGGTCACCGCATCGCACACCCAGCTCCCGTTGGCGGCGAGTCCATTGCCGTCGAGCGACAGCAGCGCCCACGGGTTGTAGGCGTTGACGGTGATGTAGGGATAGCCACCCGCTGCGGTCGCGACCTGGCCGATCAGCCGATCCGGCGTCAATCCGAACGGCGCTGACAGCGCGACCGCGGTCAGCAGCCCTGCCAGCCCCGTTGTCACGATCCGGATCGGGCCGCGGACACGGCGCTCGGCATCGAGCGTTCGGCGTCCGCCCTCGGGGCCGCCGGCGACACCCGGCTCCAGCTCAGCGCCAAAGCCTCCCGCGGGGAAGAGGGCGCGCCGAATCACGACCGCGGCGACGATCGGCACGAGGATGCCCAGCTGCGGCTTGGTGATGGCCGCGATCACGGTGAAGATCGCCGATCGCTCGGGCCGATCGCGCCACAGCTCGCGCACGCCGAGCAGCAGGAAGATCGTGCCGACCGCATCGACCTGGCCCCACACCACGCTGTCGAACCAGGTGATGGGATTGACGACGACGATCGCCGCCCCGATCAGCGCGGCTCGCCTGCTGCCCCCCAGCTCCTGGACCATCGACCAGACCAGCCATGCCAGGCCCAGGTCGGCCAGGATCGAGGGCAGCTTGATCAGGTCATCGGACAGGATCGACGGCAGCGCGACGACCCGGCCGACGGGCTCCAGCACCTGCCCGACCAGCCCGACGAGCCAAAGCACGTACAGGTAGCCCGGCGTGTAGTCATGGAAGAAGGGCCGGTCGTAGAAGCCGAACGGTCCGTTCTTTGCCAGATCGCCGGCCCAGAAGCGGAAGGCCTCGAGGTCGACCTTGAATCCGGAGCCGGGCAGCTGCTGTGCGATGATGAGGCGGAAGGCGAGCCCCAGCGCGAGTACGACGAGGATCGCGCTGGCGGCATCCCGCGTACTGGTGCCCCGTTCGGGCGCGCCCGTTGCGGGGCCTGTCACCGAGGGATTCCGCCTCCTGCACGAGCGTTTGAAGTGGACCGCAGGGTAGCACAGGGTCGCCCGCCGGACCCTCCGGCAGACCGTACGAGCCAGGTCACGGGTCCGTCCCGGGCGCCGCTCGCGGTCGGGAGGGATTTTGGGCTGACCGCGGCCGCGTCCCTTGCCGTCGCCGCGGTGGCCCTGGTCCTGGCTCGCAACGCGCTCATGCCCGGTGTCGGGTTCTGGGACACCGCCGAATACCAGGCGGTGGGCCCGCTGCTCGGCACAGCCCACCCCACCGGATTCCCGAGCTACGTGATCCTGGGCTGGCTGGCGTCGATCGTCCTCGCTCCCTTCGGCGAGACCGCCTTCCGGATGAACCTGCTGTCGGCCATCCTGGTGGCGACGGCGGCCGGCCTGACCGTCGTTCACATTCGGGTGCTTACTCGATCATTGCCGATCGCGATCGCCGCCGGGCTCGGCCTCGCGACGACGCCGCTGGTCTGGAACATCAGCACCCACGCCGACGCCCACGCATTCCATCTGGCGCTCGTGGCGCTGCTGCTCGTGACCCTGGTCGCCTGGGAGCGCGCCCGGCGCGCGGGCCGGGGCGATCGTTGGCTGATCGTGGCCGCGCTGGTGTTCGGGGTCTCGGTCGCCAACCACGGCCTGACCCTGCTGCTCGCGCCCGCCGTCGGGCTGTACGTCCTGGCCGTGGATCCGGGCATCTGGCGACGATGGCGGCTGCTTGCGACCTGCGCAGCCGTCCTGGGTGCGACGGTCGTCCTCTTCTACCTCGAGCTACCGCTGCGGGCTGGGATCTTCCGGGCGCCGCTCGTGTACGGCACCCCGGACACCTGGCAGGGCTTCCGCTACGTCGTCCTGGCGGAGCAGTTCCACGGCAACATCGTCGACCCCTTCGGCAACGTCGGCGCCAAGTTCCTGCGCTTCGTCGATCTCGCCGCGACCCAGTTCGGACCGCTCCTGCTCCTTCTCCCACCCGCCTTCCTGGTCAGCGCCTGGCGGGAGCCGCGCTACGCGCTGCTGAGTGGCGTGGCGGCCGCAGTGACCTGCTTCTTCGCCATGTCCTACGTCGACGCGGACGTCACCCGCTACTACCTGGGGCCCGTGCTGATCGCCTGGACGTGGCTGGCCATCCTGGCCGCGGCGGCCATGGACGTCGTCGCCGCCGTGGGGGCCTCGCGCCGGCCGGTCGCCCCAGCTGGCGCGTTCCGCCTGGCCGTGGGATTGGGCGCGGCCGTCGCCCTCCTCATGCCGACCGCCCTGGCGCTGCCGGCCCGGGCAGATGCGGTCGATGAGAGCCAGGACCGGGGGGCGCAGCGCTGGCTGGATGCCACCCTGACCCAGCTGCCGCCCAACTCGGTGGTCATCAGCTGGTGGAGCTACTCCACCCCGCTATGGTACGCACAGCTCGTGGAGCACCGGCGACCCGACATCTCGATCGTGGACGACCGGACCCGCCTCGACAGGAACATGGGAGAGGTCAGCGACGTGATCGACGCCGAGCTCGGCTCCCGGCCCGTGTACATCATCCGCCCCGCCAACGAGGTCTCGAGCCTGCTGCTGCGCTACCGGCTGCAGCCGGTTGGCGGGGGCGCCACCAGCCTGATCCAGGTCGTGGCGCGACAGGGAGCCAGCCAGTGACCGAGGCCGAAGCGGCGCCGAAGCCGAGCCGCAAGCGCGCGTCGTCCCGCAAGTCGCCGCGCACGGAGGCCGTGCCGGCGGCGGACCGCGTACCCCGGTTGTCGTGGTTCTTTCCGGCCCACAACGAGGAGGCGAACCTCAGGCCGCTGGTCGAGGAGGCAATCGCCGTGCTGCCCACGATCGCCGCAGCCTGGGAGATCCTCATCATCGACGACGGCTCGCGCGATTCCACGCCGGCCATGGCCGACGAGCTGGCGGCGGCCCATCCGGACGTCGTGCGGGCCGTCCACCACGCCACCAATCGGGGCTACGGGGCGGCCCTCCGAACGGGGCTGGGTGCGGCCCGCTACGAGCTGGTGGCCTTCACCGACGGGGATCGCCAGTTCCGGGTCGAGGACCTCCGCCGCCTCACGGCGCGACTGGCGGGGGCCGACCGGCCCGATGTCGTCGTGGGCTATCGGATTCGGCGCGCCGACCCGCTCGTACGTACCGTCTACGCGCGCCTCTACCGGTTGGCCAACCGGATCTTCTTCGGCCTTCGCGTCCGCGACGTGGACTGTGCCTGCAAGCTGTTCCGGCGCGAGGCCCTGGCCGGCGTGCGAAGCGAATCGGGCGGCGCGTTCTTCTCGGCCGAGCTGCTGATCAAGCTGCAGGCCCTGGGACGCAACGTGGCCGAGGTGGGGGTGCCTCACTACCCGCGCACGGCGGGCTCAGCGACGGGCGCCAAGCCTGCCGTCGTGCTGCGCGCAGTGCGCGACTTCTGGGCCCTCCGGCTGCGCCTGTGGGCTGCCCCGAGGAATGCCCTGCGCCGTGGCGAACCGATCCTCAAGGACGCCTGAACCGGCAACCTCCACGAAGAGCAGAGCCTCGCTCTCCGAGGTCCAAGGCGGAGCAACGCGACGCCATTGGCCCGAGGATTTCAGGCTCCGCTCGGACCCTCGCGCGGCCCGCCCCCGGCGCCCGGCTCGGCGTCCAGCGAGTTCACGAAGTCGCGGAACACGTCCAGCCGCGGGTCGACGATCTTCTCGCCCGTCGATTCCAGTGCCGCGCCGCCTTCCTCGCCCTCCTCCTCGGTGTCGATGCCGCTATCGGCCCCCAGTCCGGCCTGGTCCAGGACGTCCTCCGCGGCAAAGATCCGGACGCCGGATCTGACGGCCAGGGCGAGCGCATCAGAGGGTCGCGAGTCCACCTCGACGGTCTTGCCGTCGTGCTCGAAGAAAAGGCGGGCGTGGAACGTCTCCTCGGCCAGGGTGGAGATGACGACCCGGTCGATCCGGACGCCCAGCTCGTCGAGGGCGGCGGTGAACAGATCGTGGGTAAGCGGCCGCTCCGGGGTCAGGCCCTGGAGCTTCATCGCGATCGCGCTCGCCTCCCATGGTCCGATCCAGATGGGCAGGTAGCGCTCGCGGTCCGTCTCCTTGAGGATGACGACGTGGCGGCTGGAGAGCATGTGGACCCGCACACTCTCGACGACCATCTCGACCAGCCCGTCGGCCATGAGCCGATTATCCCACGGTGGCCGGGCGCGGCGGCCGGGGTCCCGTGGCCGGGCGCGGCGGCCGGGCTCCACGGGCTCGCACCAGCAGCGCGATCAGGGCGCCGGTGACGAACCCGCCGATGTGGGCGAAGAACGCCACTCCGCCCTGTGCATTGGTGGCGCCCAGCGACGTGGCGCCGTCGATGAGCTGCAGGACGAACCAGAAGCCGAGCACGAGCAGCGCTGGGACCTCGATCAGCTGATAGAAGAAGACCAGGAAGGCCAGCGACAGGATGCGGGCGCGTGGGTATAGCACGACGTACGCGCCGAGGGTCGCGGCGATCGCCCCTGACGCGCCGATGAGCGGGACGGGCGACTGCGGCGCCGTTGCGACCTGGGTGGCAGCGGCGGCGACCCCACCCAGCAGGTAGAAGGCAAGGAACGGCAACCGGCCCAGCCGATCCTCGATGTTGTTGCCGAAGATCCAGAGGTACAGCATGTTGCCCAGCAGGTGGATCCAGCCGCCGTGCAGGAACATGCTGCTGAACACCGACAGCTCCGGCGCGGCCAGCAGGTTGCCGGATCTCACGCTGGCCGTCAGCTCGGCCGGCACGACGCCATGCTGGAGGAAGAACGCGTCGAGCGCCGGCTCGCCGCCACTGGCCAGGACGCCCAGCTCGTAGGCGAACGCCACGAAGCAGGCGCCGATGAGAGCCAGCGTCACGATCGGGGTCCGCTGCGTCGGATTGGCGTCCCGCAGCGGGATCACGGTGTCGCTGAGGGATTACCGGAACGGCCGGGAGAGCCCGAGGCGCCCGAAGGCGCCGGCGAACCGCCCGACGGCGATGGCGAGCTGCCCGGTGTCGCGCCGGCGGCCTGCAGCGGCAGCTGGTGGAGGGTGTTGGCGGAGATCCAGAAAACCGTGTCGGGAACGTCGCCCAGCCCGGCCACCACGTACATCCCACGGATGTCGCTCAGGGCGTCGCTCCCAGCCAGGACGAACTGCTGGCGATAGGCGGCTGTGCCGTTGGTGGCCGACTTGTCGAGGGCGACGATGCGATGGTTGGCGTCGTCGTAGGCATAGATCCGGCCCGTCCGGCGCGGCGAGCCGGACGCCACGATGGTGTAGTGGGGCGGCTTTCGCAGCAGCTCGTCGCCCGGCGCCGCGGCTGTCCAGCCGTCGCTGTTGCCGGACACATAGCGGGCCAGCGCGCCGTTGTCGGTCACGAACAGGTCGCCGTCGATGTAGAGCGACGTCATGCCGTCCACCGCCCGCGCGGTGTCGAGCCACGGATTCGCCTGGGACGGGAACAGTCCACCCCCGGCGGCCGGCGCGTAGGACAGGATCTGCCTGGCCGACGGGTCGATCAGGTACAGGTTGTAGACGTCGCTGTTGGGCGCACCGAACGTGCCGATCGCCAGGATGTCAGTGCCCCAGGAGGCCGACCCGCTGACCCGGATGCGGGTCAGCGTTCCGCGACCGGTCGTATTTGCCGGTCGCCAGCGCCACAGGACGTTCTTGTCGTCGACGATGAGCAGGTCCGGCCCGCCTACGGCCAGGAACTTCGGCACGCCGGCGGTTGCGCCCGCGGCCTTTGTTCCGGCACGGAGGACGATGGTTGCGTTCGCCGCCTTGAGATCGATGCGATAGACCGCCTTCGTCGCCGCGTCGAGGACGTATGGCGCGCCATCCGGCCCTCGCACGACGGCCCGCAAGTCGAACGGCGGCTTGGCCGAGGCATCGAACGAGAAGAGGGCGCTGTCCGGCGCGGCGACCACCCCGAACAGCCGGTCGAGGCCGGCCAGGACCCTGGCCCGCACCGGCGCCACCGCCGTCGCCGGCATGCCCGCCTTGTCGGCCGCAGCCAGCTCGTTCCAGGCCGACGTGAGGAGCTCCCTGGCACGGCGCGGGTCGTTCGCCACGAGGTCCACGCCCGGCGCGAACACCCGAGCGAGGTCGGCGCGAGCGGCGTCCAGCGCTCGCTGCCCGGCCGTGACCGACGAGATGGCGTCGTGCGCCGGCTGCCCGCCGGCCACGAATACGGCCAGCCCCAGGCCGATCGCCACGACGACGAAGGCGAGCACGGCGACGGCCGCACGGCGCTGCGTCTCGCGCCGCGCGCTGAGTGGCGTCACCCGCCGATAAGCCGGCTTGCGCCGCGGCAGGAAGTCCTGCAGGCGACGCACGGCACGCTCGAGCGCGGTACCGGCTGCGACCCGCGCCTGCAGCGCGCCGGCCTGGACGGCGGTGACACCATCGACCAGCGGGTCCGCCAGTGGTATCGGAGAGCGGTCCGGCGCGCCGGCCAGCGGCTCGGCGGCCCGCACCGGCACAGGCGCCCGGCCTCGAGCGGTGGCGGCCACCTCGGTCGCCTCGAAGGCAATCGCGCCGTCGCTGCCCTTGCCGTTGGCGGCCACGAAGCGCTGGTGAAGATGCTCCATCGCCGATTGCGGATGCAGCGTCACCATGGCGTCCTTGAGCTCGTCCGGGCCCAGCTTGGCAACGACGTTGGGTGAGATCAGGACGAGCGAATCACCGACCGAAATCTCGCCCCGCCACACGTCGGGCGCCAGCTCGCCGGTGGGCAGGCCACGTTCGCGGTGCGGATCCGGCAGCGTCGACAGGCGCGCCTGGCGGATGAGATAGGCCTCCGCCGGCCCGACCGTCGCCACATACAGCTCGTTGCCGCGCACGACCGCCACGCCGATGCCGATCGGCCCGTTGCCGTCGTTGGCACGTCCGAGACCGAGCCTGTCGCGCTGATGGGCGAGCCGCTTGTTGGCCGACTCGATGGCCTTCTCGAGGCAGACGCGGATGCCGGCCGATTCGTCGTAGTAGTACTCGTTGCGGATCGTGTCGGCCGCGATTTTCGCCGCCTCGGCCGCCCGTTGGTTCGACAGCCGTGAGGTGACGAGCAGGTAGAGCTGGCCCTTGGAGCGGGCGATGCTCCCGACGCTGGGCTCGACGACCACGACCGCGTCGGGCGAATCGGGGCGGCGATCCTGCTCGGGCACGACTCCGAGCTTCATCTGGAGCCTGACGGCCATGTGGCCTCTCTGCTGGGATCGACCGTTTTGGAGCCGGGTGGGGCGCGGGCGTGGCAGACGATCCCGGTTCGATCTCCATGATCGTCCCGAGATGGCAGGCAGTGCCGGATTATACGGCCGACCCCTCGCGTCGGACGTGCAGCCGCATCTCCGTGGCGCGCAATCCGCCGGGCGCGGCCGCGAAGGCCTCGAGGAGCTCCGGTGATCGCAGTCGCAGCTCCTGGGCAACGATCGGCGCGTCCGCCTCGATCACGAGCGCGAACCCGTCGAGCCGGATGACGCGGCACGCGCCCGACGCCGCGGGCGCCCGCTCGGCGACGATGGCGGCGAAGGTCGAGATCGCGCGGGCGAGGCGCAGCTCCTCGTCCAGCCCGAGGCGGCGAGCGGCCTCCGGGATGAGATCGCCGATGCGCTCCATCGGCCGGCGTCGGCCGGTCAGGTGAGGTCCCCCCTCACGAGCGGCCAATCGTCACGGACGGCCCTCCGCCCCGACACCCGGACCAAGCAGGCGCGCCCCATCTGCCTCCGGCAGCACCTGCCACGCGGTCGCCGCCGCCCGAAGCTCAGGATCGAGGTCGTCCAGCGTGGTAGTGGTCACGAACGCCTGCGGCAGGCTGGCGATGCGACGGACCAGGTGCGACCGACGGGCAGGGTCCAGCTCGGAGAAGACGTCGTCGAGCAGCAGCAGCGGCGGCCGGCCATCGAGGGTTGTCAAGAGGTCCAGCTCGGCCAGCTTGAGGGCCAGTATCGCGCTGCGCTGCTGGCCGCGCGAGGCGAACGTCGCCAGGTCGCGCCCCGACAGCTCGAACACGACGTCGTCGCGGTGCGGGCCCACCAGCGTCGCGCCGTTCCAGACCTCTTTTTCGGCCGTTTCGGCCAGTCGGCGGGCCAGCGCCTCGCGTGGCGTCTCGCCGGCCGCCGCGGGCGCGTTCGTCTCATAGCGCAGGGCGAGCTGCCCGATTGCCGCCTCCTCCGGAGCGATTTCGGCGTGGGCGCGGGCGAGGGGATCGGCCAGCTCGGCAAGGAGCCTGAGCCGCTCCGCGACGATCGCGCCGCCGGCGTCGAGCAGCGCCCCGTCCCAGTAACGGAGCTCGTCCCGGGCCGCCTGCTCCTCGCGGATCGCCCGCAACAGGCTGTTCCGCTGCTGAAGCGTGCGGCCGTAAGCGGCCAGGTCTCGCTGATACGCAGCCGATCGCTGGCCCGCCAGCTGGTCGATCGCCGTCCGCCGCAGCACCGGCGACCCCGCGACCAGCAGCATCTCCTCCGGCGCGAACACAACGGTGCGCAGCAGCCCGACCAGGCCACTCGCGCGACGCGGGACGCCGTTGACCCGGATGCGCTTGCGACCAGTCGGCGCGCCGCCAGGGGACGAGCCGGGACGCACCAGGGCGACCTCGATGCTGTCGTGCCCGATGCCTGCCTCGACCCGGGCCAGATCGGCACCCCAGCGGATCAGCTCCACGTCCGTCGTCGTCCGGTGCGACCTGCCCCATGCGGCCAGGACGATCGATTCGAGCAGGCTTGTCTTGCCGGCGGCGTTGGGCCCCCAAACCAGATGCGGTCCCGGGCCGAACTCGGCGTCGAACGCGACATAGCCGCGGAGGTTGCGAAGGCTTAGGGAGTCGAGCACACGCTTACCAATGGTCCGGCAACCCGTTCTTGCGGATGCCCTCCGAGGTCGGAGGCGGAGCTCAGCGACGCCAGTGGTCCGAGGATGGCGGAGCCCTGCAACGCCATCCGCCCGAGGATTCCGGCCTCCTCAGGAAGTCGTTCGAACGGGCATGACCACGTGGACGTACTGGTCGTCGCCAATCGGCCGGAAGACGCCCGGCGAGAGAGGGCCATTGAGCTCGAGGGCGAACTGTTCGGCGTCGACGTTGGTCAGCACGTCCGCCAGGTAGCGGGCGTTGAAGGCAATCGTGGTGCCGTCGCCCTCGACCGCCGCCTCCACCTGGCCCACGTGATCACCGACTTCGGCATTGGCGCTGACGGTGATGCCCGCGTTGCCGTTGGCTTCGATCTGCAGCTTCACGATGTTGGCCGATTCGTGGGCGATCAGCGCGGCAGGACGAACGGCCCGCAGCAGTTCCTCCCGGTCGAGCACCGCTCGCGTCGTGTGGCTCTGCGGCAGGACCTGCTGGTAGTTCGGGAACTGGCCATCGATCAGACGGCTGACGAGATCCACGCCCTCGAGATGGAACAGGATCTGGTTGCGTGCCTGGGCCAGCACGATGTCGACCGGCTCATCGACGTCGGCCAGGATCCGGGCCAGCTCGTTGAGCGCCCGAGCCGGAATGACGACCGAGGTCTCCGCGACGGGGTCGAGGATGGGGATCGTCTTGACCGCGATGCGGTAGTTGTCCGCCGCGGCGAGAGTCAGGGTGCTGCCCTCGAATCGCGCCAGCACGCCGGTCAGGATGGGGCGGGCTTCGTCGCTTGCAGCCGCGAAGGCCGTCTCCTCGAGCGCCTGGCGAAGGACGTTCTGGGCGATCCGCGTCGTCGGTCGTTCGCCCGCCGTCTGGATGGCCGGGAACTCGTCCGCGTCGATGCCCTTCAGGTGAGACTCGGATCGGCCGGCCCGGAGGTGGAGGGTCTCGCCCGCGGTCAGCTCGAGATCGACTCGCTCGCCGCCTTGGAGCGCGTTGACATAATCGGTCAGGAGCTTGGCCGGGACCGTCGTCGCTCCATCCGACTCGATCTTGCCCGGCACCCAGTAGGTGATCCCGATCTCGAGATTGGTGGCCGTCAGCTTCAGGCCGGCGTCCTCGGTCTTGAGCAGGACGTTGGCGAGCACCGGCAGCGTCGACCTGGTCGACACGGCCCGGCTGACGACCGACAGGCCGCGAGCCAGGTTCTCCTGCATGACAGACAGCTTCACGTCGGCCTCACTCCACTTCAGGCGGATCCGACACCCTTGACTCTCGAGTCATTGCCCGCACTCCGAGGTCCAGGGCGGTCCGCGACGCCAACGGTCCGGAGGACTCGCGGCGTCGTCTGTTCGTATCTTCTCTCTATCTTCTCACTCCGTCATCACCATCATCATGGTGTGGACGCCGTGGATGGTGCCTCGTGGCCCCGCACGATCGGACGGTGGACGGAACTGCCTCGGCGGTGGACCGGGGCGAGGAAGCTGGGGATGGGGCCGGTGAGCTCGCGTGGATGACCCGGCGACCCTCGATCAAGATGGCCCCAACAGGGCCGATCTGTCGACAATGAGGCCCGAAACGCCCATCGGCCGGCCGGCCGGATGTCCACAGGCTGGGGCCGTTTTCCACCAAACGGGGCTGGTTGTCCACACGGGGCTTGCGGCTCCATCCCGTATCGCGAGCCGGGATTTCAGGCGCATGACAAGCGGTCGCCCGGCCGGCGGGGCCGAAGTAGAGGCCCTCAGTCGGCGTAGATCAGCTCGCGGACTGCGGCGATCTCGCGCCGCAGCTCGTCGTTCACGGCCGACTCGCGGGTGATCTTGTCGCAGGCATGCAGGACCGTCGAATGGTCCCGACCGCCCAGCTCGGCGCCGATCCGCAGCAGCGACACGTCGGTTTCCTCGCGCATGAGGAACATCGCGATCTGGCGAGGCATGACGATCGCCTTGTCGCGCTTCTGCCCCTTGAGCGCGTCCATCTGGACCCCGTAGTAGTCGGCCACCGCCTTGGCGATCCGCTCCGGCGTGACCTGGCGCTTCTTGGGGTTGTAGAGGACGTTCGACAGGACGGCCTGGGCGAGCTCGATGCCGATCGGCATGGCGCCCATGCTGGCGTAGGCCACGATCCGGTTGAGCGCGCCCTCCAGCTCGCGGATGTTGCTGACGACCTTGCGGGCGATGAACTCGATGACGTCGGAGGTGATGGGTACTGCGCCCTCCTCCGCCTTGGCCCGCAGGATGGCGATTCTCGTCTCGAGGTCCGGCGCGGTCAGATCCGCGATGAGTCCCCACTCGAAGCGGCTGCGCAGTCGCTCCTCGAGCGTCAGGATCGCCTTGGGTGGCCGATCGGACGACAGCACGATCTGTTTGCCGTCCTCGTGAATCGCATTGAACGTGTGGAAGAACTCTTCCTGCGTTCGCTCCTTGTCGGCAATGAACTGGATGTCGTCGATGAGCAGCAGGTCGATCCGCCGATAGCGGCCCCGGAATTCGTCGATCTTGCCCTGCTGGATCGAGGTGATGAACTCGTTGGTGAACTTTTCGCTGGTCGCGTAGACCACGCGCTTGCGCGGGAACTTGGCCATCACCTGGTTGCCGATGGCGTGCATGAGGTGGGTCTTGCCGAGCCCCACCCCGCCGTACAGGAAGAGCGGGTTGTAGGCGTGGCCCGGTCGTTCCGCGACAGACAGGCTGGCGGCATGAGCCAGCCGGTTGGCCGATCCGACGATGAAGTTGGCGAACGTGTAGCGCGGGTTGAGGTTGGTGTTCCCGCCCTCGCCGCCCACGCGTGTCGGCTCGAGGCGCACCGGCGTCGCGGCCGGCGACGCGCCGTTGCTCGCGACGGCCGTGGCCTCGGTCGCATTGACCACGAACTCGACCTGCACGCTGTAGCCGACGATGCGCGCCAGCGTCTGTGAGATCAGCGAGCGGTAGCGCGTCTCGAGCCAATCCTTGGCGAAGCCGTTCGGGACGGCGATTCGGAAACGGTGCTCGTCGACGTCCACCAGCAACGTGTCGCGCAACCAGGTTTCGTAGTTCGCCGGCGACAGCGACACCTGCAGCTCGCCGAGGGCGGCGCGCCAGACCTGCTTCGCATCCATTCGATCGATGTCTGCCTGTGGTGCAGTGGCTGGTTGACGGATGGCGGAAACCGCGAATTCGGAGCGCGATGTGATGTGGGGCGCACGAACGCGGTCGTCGCCGGGACGATGCAGGTGATGCGGCTCCCGGGCTCCCTCCAATGAACCATGAGGGCGACCCGCGAGCGTGTCCGGCGCCGAGGGCCCGGAGAGGATAGCACCGGCCACGGAACCGCCGCAAGGCAAACTCGCCATACTCCCAGGGGGTATCGACGCACGCGCCGTCGCGATGCCGTCCGGACATCATTTCGAGCGCCCGAATCCGATCGCGAGGTTTGACACTCCCGAGCGGGGCGTCCTATCATTCCCCGGACGACGAACGCGCCGATGCGCTCCGCAAGGGCGCCAGGCGCGTTTACGTGCCTCTCGGGGTCGTACGTCGAATCCCGAGGCCGGATGGAGAGGATCTCACAGAGCTCCGATGACGAAGCAGACCTTCCAGCCCAAGAAGCGCCATCGCGCGAAGGAACACGGCTTCCGCGCCCGGATGAAGACCACCGGGGGACGTCGCGTCCTGGCCGCTCGGCGGGCTCGAGGTCGGAAGCGGCTGACGGCCTGACGAGCGAGCGCGGCTCTCATCCGCCGCGGCTCGCAATGCTTTCCCGTCCGCAGGACTTCGCCGCGATTCAGGGCCACGGGACCAGCCGGTCCCACCCGCTCCTTATCGCCCGCTTCCTGCGGACCGACCTCGAGACGACGCGATTCGGACTGTCGACCGGGCGAAGGCTCGGTGGCGCGGTGGTCCGCAACCGTGTCAGGCGGCGGGTGCGCGAGGTGCTCAGGGTGATGGCGCCCTCGTTCCAGCCCGGCTGGGACGTCCTCATCATCGCCCGGCCGGCAGTCGTCGAGGCCGACCACGACGCGCTGGTCGGGGCGCTGCACCGGCTGCTCGTCCGGGGCGGCGTGCTCGGAGGACCGTCGAAGACGTGAAGCGAATCGGGATCGGCCTCATCCGGCTCTACCGGCTCGTCTTCGGCTGGCTGCCATCGTCGTGTCGCTTCGAGCCGACCTGCTCGCGCTACACGGAACAGGCGATCGACAAGTACGGGCTGCTCAAGGGCAGCTGGATGGGGGCCAGGCGGATTGCCCGCTGCCACCCCTGGAACCCGGGCGGATATGACCCGGTGCGCTAGCCCGGCCGCCGCGACACGAGGACACGCCGCGTGACATTTCTCCGCTCCGGCCGCTGGCTGGGGCCGCTGCTCCTGCTGGTCATCGCCCTGGCCGTCGCGGCCTGCGTCCCCGGCGGTGGTCCGGCTGGTTCGCCCGGTGCGTCGCCCAGCGGCACGCCGCAACACCCGCTCGCGCCGGCCAGCCCGGGGGCGGATCCGGTCAGCCTCCTGGCGTTCGTCTTCACGCCGATCTTCCAGGTCATGTTCCTGCTGCTCGTGGCCGTCTACACCGCGCTTCATGCGGCCGGCGTCCCCGGCGCGATCGGCATCGCCATCGTCGTCCTCACCCTCGTCGTGCGGGCCCTGCTCATCCCTCTCTACCGGCGCCAGCTCGTGTCGCAGCGCCGGATGCAGATGCTCCAACCGGAGCTCAACGAGCTCAAGAAGCGGTTCCGCGGCGATCGGGTCAAGGCCCAGGCGGCGCAGCAGGAGCTCATGCGTGAGCGCGGCGTCAACCCGGTCTCCGGCTGCCTGCCCCTGCTGCTGCAGCTGCCCCTGCTATTCATCATGTACTCGGTCATCCAGAACGGGCTCACCAGCTACGACCCCATCCCGATGCTGACCGTGGCCGGCGTCCAGCTCGTGCCGCTGACCTGTTCCACCACTCCGCCGCCGCCGGGCGTCATTCGGCCCTGTATCGACACCATCGTGCCGTGGCTGGGCGGCATCGACATCAGCCGGCCGCAGGTCATCGACCTCGGCCTGCGTGGGTTCGGCCTGCCGTTCTCCTTCGGGCTCAGCGTCATGGCCGTCGTGTCGGCGCTGCTGCAGCTCGTCCAGTCGAGGATGATGCTGACCCCGGTGGACCCGACCAACGACGATCCCAATGTGCGGATCCAGCGCCAGACGATGCTGTTCCTGCCACTGATCTCCGTCCTCTATGGCGGGATCCTGCCGGCAGGGCTGTTCATCTACTGGATCGTGGCCACCCTGTTCCAGATCGTGCAGCAGTACCTGATCGTGGGCTGGGGAGCCATGTTCCCGATCCTGGGCTGGTATCCGTCGTTCGCGCGGGACCACCAACCCAAGTTCCCGGTGGCACTGCCGCCGCCGGACCCGTCCAAGCGGTCGCCGACCAAACCGTCGGTGGGCCCAACCAACCG
>JALZAF010000267.1 GCA_030948505.1 Chloroflexota bacterium | reverse complement strand
CCGCCGGCAGCGGCACCCGTAGCGCCACGGCGCGCGGCCGCGCGTGATAGCCGGCTACGGCAGCGGCCACCTCGGCCACGTTCGGCGGTGCGAGTACCGCCAGTGCCTCGCCTCGCCGGCCCTCGAGCGCCACGGCGCGGCCGAGGAAGGCGGCCACCGCGGCCATCAGCTCGTCGCGGCTCGAGCCGGCGATCGCGAGACGCTCGAGCCGCGCCTCGAGCACCGCGGCCTGGCGATCCAGCTCGGCGCGACGATTGACGAGGAAACCGATGATGCTGCGCTCGAGGGCGGCGGGATCGACCCTGCCCGTGGTGAACGCCGCCAGTCCGGCTCGGCCGGCCGCCTTGCCCAGCGCCTCCAGTGCCCCTCGGGCTTCCGGCCCCTCGTCGGACTCGACCAGCAGCAACCCGCCGATGCGGCTCCGCGCGCAGGCCTCGACCAGCGCCGTCACGTCGGCTGGTGAAGGAGCGACGACCGCCAGTGCGGACGACGGCACGATCGCCAGGTCGCCGCGCTCAAGGGCGTCGAAGGCGGGAACGCGGGACTTCATGACCCGCACCCAGCCCACCTCCGGCGAGCGCCCGCTTCCCGCCGAGCCGGCCGGCGTCACGGATCGCGCGCCGGGGAGGAGCGCCTCGCGCAGCTCGTCGAGGGTGGCCACCCGCCGCCTGCGAGTCAGCCCCGGCGTTGCGCGACGAGGTCGTCGAGCAGCGATCCGAACTCGCGATCGAAGTCCACATAGCGGTCGGCTCGACCGACGATTGCCAGTTGGCCGGCGCGCGTGAGGCGGGTCCAGACCCGCCGCCGCGGGAAGTAGAAGCCGATGACGATGCCGCTGATGAGCAGGCCGAAGGCCAGCCAGACCAATCCCTGGCCGGGGTCGCGCTTGGCGATCAGCAGGGTGAAATCGGTGAACGACCTGAGCTCGACGCTGAAGTCGATGTTGTCCAGCGTGTACGGCTGGCCCACCTGCAGCGGCATGACCCCGGCCCGGTCCACGACCGGCGCCGCCCCTGCGACGCCCGGTGTCAGGCGGTACGGGACGACGATCAGGGTCCCCACGCCGGCCGTGTCGCGGGTCAGCAGCATCTCCAGGCCCATGTCCCGGCCGGGCACGGCCATCGTGTCGTAGGGCAGGCCGTTGGCCTGGTTGGTGAGCGGCACCGGCCCGGACCACAGGACCGCCCCCTTGGTGTCGCGGATCAGCAGATTGGGTGCCGGACCGAAGCCGTTCTGGTGAAACGTGTAGCCGGCCACGGACAGCGGATCGTTCACCCGGATCGTCTTGTGAGCGATCTCCTGGCCGTCGCGGAAGACGGCCAGATCGGTCGTGAAGTCGGTCGGTCGGCCGGTCTCGAAGCCGGGGGCGCGGAAGCCCAGGTTGCGCACGAGGAGCAACCCCGGGGTGCCGATGGGCTGCACGGTCAGCGACTCGCCTTCGGGCACGACCAGGCCCTGCTCGTCGCCGAGCTTCCAGGTCACCGCTGCGGCGACGAGAAAGAGAATCAGCCCGGTGTGGGTGAAGAGGGTCGCCATCTTCGTGTACTGGTGGCGGTCACCGTAGAGGTACCGCTGGCCGTCGACTTCGGCCTCGCGGACCCGGAAACGGTGGCGCCGCAGGACCGCCCGCACGCCCTCGGCCGCGACCCCCGTCATGGCCGCCCGGTCGGGCAGGCTGGGATCGAAGAATGGCTCCGGCTGAATGACCCGGATGTCGGTCGACTGGCGCCACAGGCGCGGAATTCGATCGATCGTGCAGACGACGATCGAGGTGATGAGCACGAGTAAGCCGATGGTGAACCACGTCGACGAGAAGATGTGGAACACCTGGAGGCGCTCGAGGCCATCGACCACGGCCGTGCCAAAGGCCGCGTCGTAGCGATCGTGAATCCTGGCCATCTGCGTGGCGTAGTCCGCGGGCGAGTGGAATGCCGAGCTGGGCAGTTGCCGGATCGTCATCCCGACGGCCGCCATGATCGAGAGGACGATGATCTGCAGGACGGCGAAGTTGACCGCCGTGAGCAGGCTCCAGATCGCCTGCCCAAGTCGAACCAGCGGGTTCAGCCCGGCGGGCCGGGCACGGGCATCCCAGGTGACGACTGGACTGGCGATGAAAGCGCTCCTAGCGCGTCCGGCTGGCGCTGAGCGGGCGTTCCGCGGTGGCAGCGGTGGCGGCCGCCCGGGCGGCGGCCAGGCCGATCTCGAAATCGGCGATCAGGTCGTCCAGGTCTTCCAGCCCCACTGACACCCGCAGCAGGCCGGGCGCGATTCCGGCTTCCAGCAGGGCGGCGTCGTCGAGCTGGCGGTGGGTGGTCGAAGGCGGATGGACGACCATGGTGTGGACGCTGCCCAGCGAGGCCGTCAGCTCGGTCAGGGACAGGGCGTCGATGACGGCCGCACCGGCCGCCCGGCCGCCCTCGAGCTCGATGGCGAGCATCCCGCCCCCGGTGGCCAGCTGTCGCGCGGCGAGGTCGTGCTGGGGATGGCCGGCGAGCGACGGGTGGTGGACCCTGGTCACGCCGTCCTGACGAGCCAGCCACGCGGCCAGTGCCGCCGCGGTGGCCGCATGGCGCTCCATCCGCAGGGCCAGGGTGGCGATCCCGCGCAGGACGAGGAACGCGGCCAGCGGAGCCAGCGAGCCGCCCGTGTCCACCTGGATGTCACGCACGGCCCGAACGCGGGCGCGATCGCCCGACACGACACCGGCCAGCACGTCGCTGTGGCCGCCCAGGTACTTGGTCGCGGACTCGATGACGAGGTCCGCCCCGAGCTCCAGCGGCCGGCACAGGTAGGGCGAGGCGAACGTGTTGTCCACGACATAGGTCGCGCCATGGCGATGGGCCAGCTCGGCCAGGGCGGCATGGTCGGCGACGACGATCGTGGGGTTGGAGATCGTCTCCGCATAGAGGACCCGGGTCGGTGCGGCGGCGAGGGCGGCGCGGACCGCCCCGTGGTCGGTCACGTCGACGTATTCGCGCGCCACGCCCAGACGCCCCAGCACGTTGTCGAACAGGGAGCGCGTGGATCCGTAGATCGCCCGGGTGGCGACGACCCGATCGCCGGCCGACAGGAGCGAGAGGAGCGCGGCGTGGATTGCCGCCATGCCCGTGGCGAAGACGTGGCCGGCCTCGGCGCCCTCGAGCTCGGCCACCGCCTCGCCGAGGGCCGCCGTAGTGGGGTTGCCAATCCGGCTGTACGCATATCCGGGCCGCCGATCCGTCAGGACCTCGCCAAGCTCCTCGGCGTCGCCGGAGGAGAACGTCGCCGTCTGGTAGATGGGCACGGACGTTGGTCGCTGATCGACCCGTGGAGCTCGCGAAGCGGCGCGGATCGCGCGCGTGGCGAAGCCGCGACCCGGCGAGCGGCCGGCAGAGGCGCCCGCCGGTCGGCCGTCGGCCCGGCCAGCGCCGTCGTTCGGGGCTTCGCGCTGGGGGCTCACCGGGCGATGCTACACCGAGCCGGTCGCTCGCCCGCCGCCCCGCACCTTGAGGCCCATGACCCGGTTCTTGCCGCTCCGCTTGGAGGCGTACATCGCCTGGTCGGCGCTGATCATCAGCGCGTCGGATGTGCTGCCATTTTCCGGATAGCTCACGACCCCAACCGACAGCGACGTCCGCACGTCCACGTCGGACAGGGCCAGATCGGCGACACCGAGACGGATCTTCTCGGCCAGGACATAGGCGCCGCTGGCGTCGGTCTCGGGCAAGACGACCACGAACTCATCGCCGCCGTAGCGGGCGGCGGTGTCGATCCTCCGGACGCCGTCGCGGATGACCTGGCCTACCCCCGCCAGGACGCGGTCGCCCACGAAGTGGCCGTGGCGGTCGTTGACGCTCTTGAGCTCGTCGAGATCCATCATCAGCAGGCAGAAGCCGCGCCCGGAGCGGGCGCTGCGGGCAATCTCGCGGTCGATCGCGGCGAAGAAATAGGTCCGGTTGAATAAACCGGTCAGCGGGTCCACGGTCGACAGCCGGATCGCCGCATCGCGCGCCCGCCGCTGCTCGGTCGCGATGCCCATCGCCACGTAGGCCAGCAGCACCAGCGCGATCAGGTTGATGGCGATCGTGGCGATCGTGGTGGTGGTGACGGGTTGGCTGGAGCCGGCGAAGATCGCGACCAGGTAGCCGAGACTGGCGACGATCGCCAGCCCCAGGGTGACCCGCTGGCTGACGACGAGGGCCGCCCCGCCCACGATCAGCGGGAAGACGAAGAAGAACGGACTCTCGTCGCGGCCGGTGAACATGACCAGCAGGGTCGCGAAGGTGATCGCGACCGAGCCCTCGACGAGGAATTTCGCGACCCCAAGCGCGGCCGACGGGAGCAGGTCATGGACGAGCAGGATGAAGGCGCTGACGACGGCCAGCAGGACGAAAATCGCCTGCTGCGTGTCCGGCCACAGCCCGGTCAGGGCGACGATGGCGGCGGTCGCCGCGACGAACACCCAGCTGGCGACGCGCACCACCCGGTCGTAGGCCCAGGTGGGGACATCGGAGACGCTGGCGGGGTCGGATCCCTCGAGGCCGCCCAGCGCAGGCTCAGCCGAATCGAACAATGCGGCGTCGGCTCGGTCGATGTCCGTCCCGCCCCGGTGCCCCAGGAGCGGTGGCACGAGAACCGCCGCCATGACGACGAGATTCGCCACGACGGCCAGAACGATGAGCGTCAGAACGGGCTCGACCGTCACCCCTGTGGCGTCCTCCGCGGCCGGCGAGCGATCTCCCTCGCCTGGGGGCCATGGTAGCCCGGGGACTGGCCCGGACCCCCCTGCGCGAGGCGGCACAAGTTCCGTTCAGTTGCTCGTCTGCACCACCCGCTCGGGACTCAGCGCCTCAGCGCGTGCCCCATTGGTACGTCTGCTTGACCATTCGCAGGTAGACGAACGTCTCCGTCTCGCGGACCCCGTCAACCGCGCGCAGCTTCTCCGTCAGGAAGTGCAGGAGGGCCTCGTTGTTCTCGCACACCACCTCGATGAGCAGGTCGAACGTGCCGGCCGTGATGACCACGTAGTCGACCTCGGGGAAAGCCGACACCGCCTCCGACACCTGGAGCAGCCGGTCGCGCTCGCAGCGGACGCCGATCATGGCCTGCTGCTGGAAGCCCAACTTGAGCGGGTCGGTCACCCCCACGACCTGCAGGATGCCGCGCTCGACGAGCCGGTTGGTGCGCGCCCGAACCGCCGCCTCGGAGACGCCGAGCTCGGCCGCGATCTGGGTGAAGGGTCGGCGACCGTCCTGCTGGAGGTGCTCGATGATCCGCTTGTCGAGGTCGGACACCTCGTCAGCGCCTCGCGACGCGGTGCCGCGGGGGCGGGCGGGGACGGTCATGGCCTCTTGGTCGGCTTCGGCTTGGTGGTCGGAACCGGCTTCCTGGTGGGGGCGGGCGTTGGAGTCGCGGCGGGCGTGGGGGTTGCGGATGGAGGCGGCAGCGGGGCCGGGTGTGGCAGCGGAACGGGCACCACGGACCGCTGGCTCAGCGGGCCGATCAGCGGGTCGAGGGCGTTGACCAGGGCCACCAGCGCGGCCTGGCGGGTGGCATCTGCGGCAACCGGCTTGGGAGCGTTGGTGTCCCGCGGACCAAACTCGATGAGGATGTTCATGCCGGCGATGTTGTAGGGCGGCTCCCCTCGAACGGGTGGCGTCCGCGGGTCGAACCTGGCGATCCGGCGGAGGGCCTCCGCGGTCGAGTATTGACTCAGCACGAGCGGCCAGTCTGTGTAGGTGGCCGTGATGCGCTTGATGGGCTCGCTACTGGTCCCGAAGCTCGCGGTGAGCGGCACGATGTGGATACCGGCGGCGCCGAGCAGGCGGAACACGTCGTCCACCGAAGCCGGCGCCCGGAGGTGCGGATCGGGGGTGACGACGGGGGTTGGGACAGGTGTCGCCGGGGGCGACGACGCGGGTGAGGAACCGCAACCGGCGACGATCGCCGTGACGAGCGCCGCCGATGCAACGGCGCGGAGCCCCCGATTCGAGGTTCGCATTCGCCGGCCGATCCTAGCACGGGGTTCGCATCGGTCGAGCGTGACAATCGTACCCCTGAGGCCGCGCTCCGAACGGTGCTTCAGCTCCGGTCGAGGAGCTCCAGGACCGGTACGAATTCCTCAATCGCAGCGGTCGTGATGGGATCCATGACCAGCTGGACCTCGGCGATCCCCGCCGCGGCGTATGCCCGCAGGCCGGCGGCCAGGACCTGAGGCGGGCCCGTCAGCGGGGCCGGCGGGGGCCGCGAGTCGCCCTGGAGGCGCCCCAGGCCGCCAGTCATGCCGACTAGCACGGCCACGGTGCGCTCGATCGACGCAGGGTCACGACCGGCCGCCCGGCAGGCCGCGTCGACCCGGTCACGAAGAGCGGCCACGCCGGCCGGCGAGTTGTCCGTATCGGCATACCAGGCGTTCCAGGCATCGACGTGGGGGACGGCGATGGCGAGCATCCGCTCGCCCGATGAGCCGATCAGCAGCGGCGGGCCGCCCGGCGTGGGACCGCGCGGGATCAGCTCGCAGTCACGGGCCGAGTAGTAGCGGCCATCGAAGTCGATGGCGCCCTCCCGGAGGAGCGTCCGAATGATCGTGAAGGCCTCTTCGAATCGGGCGATGCGATGGTCGAACGGGATGCCGAACGCCTTGAACTCGGTCTCATTCCAGCCAGCGCCCAGTCCCAGCACGAACCGGCCGCCGCTGATCTCGTCGAGCGTCGCCGCCTGCTTGGCCAGCACCGCCGGGTTGTGGAAGGCGGTGCAGGCGACGAGCGGGCCGAGGCGGATGCGAGTCGTGGACGCCGCGATCGCCGCCAGCATCGTCCACGCTTCCCAGGGCCCGCGGCTGGGCCGATCGGGAAAGCGATACAGGAGGTGCTCGCCGATCCAGACCGAGTCGAAACCGGCGTCCTCGGCCAGGCGGGCCATCGCGACGACGTCCGTCCCGCGGACGGCGCGCTCGACTTCGGGCAGCTGGACGCCGACGCGCAGCGGCCGCCCGGACGGCGCCCGATCGAGCCCGCCCGGCAGCTGGACGCCGACGCGCAGCGGGCGACTCACCTCCCGCACGTCGAGGTCACCCCCATCCGCGCCGCGATCACGCGTTGCGGCGGCGGATGGCGTCCTCGTGGGCGGTGCGGTACTCGGCCCGCAGGCGGTCGACCTCGGCGGCCGCGGCGGCGCCCTCGGCGGAGGCGGGTCGGGCCTCCGTTGCGCGTCGCTCGGCGTCGCGCCATTCGGCGAGGATCACGTGGATCTCACGCGGCACGTCGGCGATCGACTCCGCGGTAGCGCGTGGTTCGCCAGCGCCCGTGAGTTCGCTGGCGTCCTCGGCGAGCTCGCGCTGTCGAACGGTGCTCCCCAGGACGCGCAAGGCGATCGTCTCGACGTCCGCGGCGATCTGGACGAGGCGCGGGTCATCCGGCGGCAGTTGACGCTTCTCGCGCTCCATCCCCTCGAGCTGTTCCAGGTCGCGCATCAACGAATCCGACGTCGCACGCAGAGCGCTGCTCGTGTCAGCCAATTCAGTCCCTTAATGCTCCGGCGCGTGTCCCGGATGCTCCCCTGACGGCTCTGGCCGCGACCGCCGAATGGTCGGGGCGGCGGGATTCGAACCCGCGATCTCGTGCTCCCAAAGCACGTGCGATACCAAGCTTCGCTACGCCCCGATGAGCCCGGACGTGCCGACGACACGATACCCGACGGCATGGCAATTGTCGGCCACCGGACAGGGTCCGGACGTTCCCGTGCCGGTTTCCCCCTTGACCAGGAACTTCTTCCGCGCATAGATTGTGCCGTTGGAGGAAGGGGAGGCGCTGACGCGCGGCGCGCGCCCGGCCCCTTGGACCCGTCACTCGCGGTGCCGAATGCCCGCTGGAGGTCCGTGGTGGAACATCGAGCCCACGTCGTTCTGAACAATTCGAGGACGCCGCGACGCCTGGCCGTGGCCGTGGCCGTCGTCGGTCTCACCCTGGCGCTCGTTGCCCCGGCCCAGGCCGTGGAGCGGACGGGCAAGCACGCGCCAAAGATCTTGACGCCCACGGCGACGGCGCTGACGATCGCTCAGGCGATCGCGTCGTCCTCGGTCACGGTCACCGGAGCATCGTTCGTCACGAAGCCACCCAACGGCCAGCCCAATGGCGTCGGGGATGCGTCCCCGGCCCTGGGCGGGTTCCCGGTCGATGGCGGGACCTACGGGATCCTGACCACGGGGAACGTCGCCAGCGTCGACAAGCCCGGAACATTCGCCAACACGGACGATGGCGGGGCCAACGTCCGCGGCAACACAGACCTCGATGTTTCGATCCTGAAGATCGATTTGACGATTCCGCAGGCCGGCAACTGCCTGTCATTCAACTTCAAATTCCTGTCCGAAGAGTACCCAACCTTCGTCGGGACCAGCTTCAACGATGCGTTCATCGCCGAGCTCGACACCTCTGATTGGACGACGTCGGGCTCGACGATCACGGCCCCCCACAACTTTGCCTTCGACTCCACCGGCCATGTCGTCAGCATCAACTCGACCGGGCTGGGCGGGATGAGCGCGGCGAACGGCGCCGGGACGGCATTCGACGGATCCGGAAACGATCCGAAGGGCGGCGCAACGGTCCTTCTGGGAGCCGCAACCCCGATCACCTCGGGAGCCCATTCGCTCTACCTCTCGATCTTCGACCAGGGCGATCACGCATACGACTCGGCCGTCTTCCTCGACAACCTGCGAGTGGGGTCCGTTCCAACACCGGCCGACTGCAAGGTTGGCGCCACCCAACCAGCCCATCTGACGCTGGCCAAGACGGTCGTCAACACGGGCGGCGGGACGGCCGCCGCGACCGACTGGACGCTCAGCGCGACCGGTCCGACAACTGTCTCCGGCGCCGCCGGCTCCGCCGCAGTGACGAACGCCGTCGTCAATCCCGGCACCTATACGCTCGGCGAGGGCGGTCCAGCCAACTACAGCGCCGGTGCCTGGAGCTGTACCGGGGGCAGCCTCACCGGCAGTAGCCTCGTCCTTGCTGCTGGCGACATTGCCAATTGCTCCATTACGAACACGTTCGTCCCGCCCTCTGCAGTCCCAAGCTCCGAGCCGAGCGTAATGCCAAGCACCGCGCCGAGCACAGTGCCAAGTACCGCGCCAAGCGCAGTGCCGAGCAGCACGCCGAGCCCTGAGCCGACGGCGGCGCACACGCCGCGGCCGACGCACAGCCCCGTCGTGACGCTGCCGCCGACCTCGACCGCGGGCGACGGCTCCTCGAGCGATCGCAGCTCGGGGCTCTGGCTCGCTGCGATCGTCGCGATCACCAGTGTCGCCGGGCTCGTCCTGGCTCCGAAGCGGCGCCGCCGCAGAGGCTGACCCGAGACTCGGGCAGCTCTCAGGAGCCGCATCTGCGATAGCCATCCCTGGAAAGGCGACCCGGCCGGCCTCGGCCCCGGGTCGCCTTACCTGTCTGTCTCGCCCGGTGGGTCGTGCGTGTTTCCCGCTGGTGGGCCACTGGACTCGAGACGTTCTTCATTCATGCGGTCTGGTCGTCCCGGATCCGGCGACCACGGCGTGCCGCTCGAGCCAAGGGGATGGACGGTCCCTGGCGCACGAGTGCCCGGCGACGCGAAGTAGAGCGTCCCGACCGCTGCGAGGACGATCGACAGCCACCAGCCGTGCGCATACACGGACGTACTCAACCCAAGGGCCAGCCAGAGAAGCAGCTCACGGTTGCCGAGCAGACCTGGAAGTGTGACCAGGAGGCCATGTGAAAAGAGCGACGGCGAGGACACGACCGACGCGACGCCGAGACGGGCGAGTCCGGCGAGACCGCGCCCGAAAACGGTAGCGATCGTCACAGCCAACACCGATACGATCAGGAATGCGCCGTACGGGACGTAGTGGGGCAACGCGAGGCCGTACAGCTGGCGCACCTGTACCTGCGACTGTTCGAAGAGGAGCAGGCCCCGCAGCCAATCGCCCCAGGCTTCGATGCCGACGATAGGCAGGGTCGCGATGGCCATCCCGCCGAGGACAGCGAGGCCGACCGCCAGACTGCGCCAGCGGCGCTCGCGAACCAGCCACAGCGACGGTAGCAGCGATTGCAATTTGAACACGCCCATCAACGGCAGCGTCCACGACGCCCTTGGGGCGGCGACGAACGGGACGAACGCCAGGACCGCGACGTTGCCGACAGCCAGGCCTTCGAAGAAGGGGGGCCAGAGCAGGAGCACTGGGACCCAGGCCCAGCGGACACCCAGCCAGCGAAGCGCGGCCACGGAACCAGCCACGCTCAGGGCGAGCCAGCCCGCGATGACCAGGCCGGCGGGCAGGAGCGAGAGGAACCCGAAGAACGGCAACGCAAAAGGCGGGTACAGGAACGGCAGCTGGGTCAGGTCGCTCGGCCAGCTGGTCACCGTCGCCGTGAGATAGGGATGCTGCCCGTGGACGAAGTTTCCACCGGCGATCAGGTCGAGATTCAGGTCGCGCATCAGCTGGCTGGCAAGGACGCCCCGATCCCTGAATAGGAAGGTCGTCACCACGCCCACGACGAGCAGCTCCGCCGGACGAACGCCGACTCCGCGCCTGCGACCAATCACGACGCTGGCGAGGCCGATCAGAGCGCTGGCGATGGATAGCCTTTCGATGGCCAGCGGCTGAACGCGCAGTCTCGCGATCGGCAGCAGGTTCGCCAGAACGTAGGGCAGCGCGAGCACGACGAGCCCCGCGGCGATGACGGCGGCGGCGAAGACGACGATCGCCCTGATGGTGCTGGTGTGCTCCGCAACTGCCAGTCCCAGGCCAACCGCGACGACGACCCCGAACCACGCCACGGGCGCGGGGATTCCGACGATCGACGCTGGTGGGGCGGCCAGGACCACGGCGACGAGGCCAAGGCACGCCGCCCAGCCCAGGGCCGCGTCAGGAATCGGGCCGACCAACCGGAGGCGCCGGCCTGGCGCGCTGATATGCAATGACAATCTGCGCCTGCGCGATGGTTCGCTTCCGCGACGTGGTCTGGGGGAACCCGGACCCGGACTCCGGACTCCGGCGTAGGAGCTGCACAATAACCGGGAAAAGGCTTTCGCCCCTCGATCGCGTGCGCAACGAGGTCGAATCCACAGCTGCCACTGACCCGTCCGCGGCTCGGGCGGAACAACGCACAACGGTCGGTCGTCAGAGGATGCGACGCCGAGCGGTGAAATGGCAGGCTGATCGACCGCTCGGCGTCACCATGTCCCGACGCTAAACTTGCACCAGCGCGCCGGCGGCGCATCCCCAACCGCACGAGGAGTCCCGTCCGAACCGTGCATGCCCGGCCGATGAGGCAAGACACCCGCCCGATCGATCGCGGCCGGCTCGCCGCAGCGACGCTCTCGGCGGTCCTGCCGGGCCTCGGTCAGGCAGCCAATCGCGATCGGCGGCTGGCGATCCGCTTCGGGCTCCCTGCGCTTCTCGTCCTGGGCCTGCTGTGGGTCGTCGTGAGCGGCAGCTCGACGACCCGCATCATCGCCTCGCTCATGGTCCCCTCGACGCTGGGGCCGGTGCTGATCCTCAACGTTGTGGTCCTGCTGTGGCGTCTCGCCGCGGTGGGGCAGGCGTTCTTCGCGCCGCGGGGACGACCAGGCGCCCGCGCGGTCCTCGGCCTGGCGATCATCGCCGCGCTGGTCGCGTTGCCCCAGCTCTACGCCGGCTGGGTGGGCTACTCGGCGTTCGACAACTTCAAGCGGGTGTTCGGCAGCACGGCCAGCCAGCCCGGCGCCACGCCCGGGCCGCGTGACAACGAGCGCCTGAACGTGCTGCTCATGGGCGTCGACTCGGCGGCCGGCCGAAGCCAGGCGCTGACGGATACCCTCATCGTGGTGTCGCTCGATCCGGTCGGCCGGACGGTGTCGATGATTTCGATCCCGCGCGACATGGTGAACGTCCCGCTCGGCAACGGCTCGACCTATGCACCCAAGATCAACTCGCTGCTGGGCTATGCGAACCGCAATCCGGACCAGTTTCCGGGCGGCGGGCGCAAGGCCGTCGAGCGGGCCGTCGGCGCGCTGTTGGGTGTGCCGATCCACTACTACGCCGAAGTCAACCTGGCCGGCTTCGTCCGCATGGTCGACGCGGTCGGCGGCGTCGACGTCCAGGTCGATCGCGCGCTGGCCGACGCCAACTACGGTGGCTTCGGCGTGGGCCCTGGCTGGTCGATCGACAAGGGACCGCACCACCTCGACGGGGCCAACGCCCTGGCCTACGCGCGGATCAGGAAGTCGCCGGGTGAGAGTGATTTCACCCGCGCCGAGCGTCAGCAGGAGGTGCTCGTCGCGATCCGCAACTCGGCCGTCAAGCGCAACCTGCTGTTCAGCCT
Source organism: Chloroflexota bacterium (assembly GCA_030948505.1). Lineage (GTDB taxonomy): Bacteria > Chloroflexota > Limnocylindria > Limnocylindrales > CSP1-4 > JACDAV01. Next base: position 6,295 of record JALZAF010000267.1, on the reverse strand, counting down.
GACCGGCCTGCTCGACGCCGTCGGCGACACGGTTCGCACCGACCTGCCCGCCGAACGCCTGCCCGGCCTGGCCGCCCTGGCGTCGGAGATCGGCGAGGCGAATACGACACGGGTAGTGCTTACGCACCCGCTCGTCGCGGGCGGATCCAACCGCTACGGCTCTGTCCAGATCCCGGATCTGCCGGCCATCCGGGCCGTCGCCGCGGCCCTGTTCACGCCGCCCGGCACGCCGCCGACGCCGTGGCCGACACCGAAGGCGACACCAAAGACGACGCCACCGAAACCATCCAGGTCGCCGAGCGCGACTTCTTAGTCGCGCCGCCACGGCCGAATGGTCGCCCGGCGACCACTCCCGCCACTCTGCCGTCGCCGGAACCCGTTTGAGGTCCGTCAACCCGGCTTTCCGGGTCGCCGGGCGCCCAGGGACGACAGAACCGGTCGATGTTGGTCGGGCCGCGCCCAACGCATGCGGCGTTGCGTCGGATGTGGTCGTGGGGCGACCACCGGATCCAGATGGGGCGTCAGAACCCGAGGCGGCGCAGCAGCGGTGTCATCGCTCGCGCGGCCCGGGCGCGGTGCGAGATGCGGTTCTTCTCCTCGGCGGACCACTGTCCAAGGGTTCGGCCGCCGGGCGGTTCGGCCGACGGTTCGAAGATCGGGTCGTACCCAAAACCCCCGTGACCGCGCGGCCCGGACGCGATCCTGCCTCGCGCAATCCCTCGCCGCGTCCTTATGGATAGCCCGCCGCGAGGGCCCGCCTCCCCGGGCAGGGCGAGGGCCAGCACGCACACGTAGCGCGCGCCGCGACGCTCTGGCGGCAGCCCGCGCAGCGCCGCCAGCAGTTTGGCGTTGTTTTCCTCGTCGGTGGCGTGCTCGCCGGCGTAGCGCCGCGTCCGGACACCGGGCCGTCCGTCGAGGGCCTCGACCTCCAGCCCCGAGTCGTCCGCCAGCGCAGGCAGGCCGGTCGCGCGCGCCGCCCAGCGCGCCTTTGCAGCCGCGTTGCCCTCGAATGTCGAGGCGTCCTCGACCGGATCGCCGTGCACGCCGAGGTCGTCGAGCGACACGAGCTCGGCATCGATGTCCAGCAGCTGGCGCAGCTCGCGCAGCTTGTGCACCGAGCGCGTCGCGACGACGAGGCGGCGACGATTGCCGGCCACGGCCGCGACCCCCGCCGTCCTAGCGGCGAACGCGGGCCAACGCCTCGGCCTGGACCTCGAACAGCCGGCCCAGGCCGGTGTTGGCCAGATTGAGCAGTCCATCGACGGCCGATCGGTCGAATGGCCGTCCCTCGGCCGTTCCCTGCAGCTCGACGTACGTCCCGGCGTCGGTGCCCACGACGTTGAAGTCGACCTCCGCCCGGGAGTCCTCCGAATAGTCGAGGTCGAGCAGCGTCACGCCCTCGACGATGCCCACGCTGACGGCGGCGATCTTCGACACCAGCAGCCGTTCCATGCCGTAGGTGATGAGCGCTGCGCCGAGAGCGACGTAGCCGCCGGTGATCGAGGCGGTCCGCGTCCCGCCGTCGGCCTGCACGACGTCGCAGTCCACGGTGACCGTCCGCTCACCGAGCTTCGCCAGGTCGACCACGCCGCGCAGCGAACGGCCGATCAGCCGCTGGATCTCGTGCGTCCTTCCGCCGATGCGGCCCTTGACCGACTCGCGCTCCGTTCGCTCCGCCGTCGCCCGCGGCAGCATCGAGTACTCGGCGGTCACCCAGCCGGTGCCCTTGCCGCGGAGGTGGGGCGGCACGCGGTCCTGGATCGTGGCCGCGCACAGCACCTCCGTGTCGCCGACGCGGATGCGGCACGACCCCTCGGCCCACTTCAGGACCCCCAGGGTCAAGGTGACGGGACGGAGATCGGTCGGGCCCCGACCGTCTGCCCGTACCGCGCTCCGATTGCCGATGGTCATGCTCTCGCCTCCTCCGCCTTGGCAGCGTCCCACAATTCGTCCAGCGCGGCAAAGTCGAGATCGCGCAGCGCGACCCCTCGCTCATGGGCCTGCCGCTCGACGCTGCGGAAGCGCCGCCGAAACTTGTCATTCGCGCCGCGCAGCGCGGCTTCCGCCTCGACGCCCTGCTTCCGGGCGACGTTTACCAGCACCATCAGCAGGTCGCCGAACTCCTCGCGCCGCTCGGCGTCCGAACCGGCCGCCCGAATCTCGGCCAGCTCCTCGACCACCTTGTCGAGCACGCCCTCGATGGATGGCCAGTCGTAGCCCAGGTTTGCGGCGCGCTCCTGCATCTCCTGGCTGGCAGCCAGGGCCGGCAGCGATGGGCTGATGCCGTCGAGCGCACTCTTCGTCGCGCCAGGCTCGGGGTCGCCGCCGGCGGCGGCCGCGTCGGCCCGCTCGGCGGCCTTGATCCGCTCCCACTGGCGATTGACGTCGCCGGCGGTTCGCGCCTCCGCCTCACCGAAGACATGCGGGTGGCGGCGCACGATCTTGGCGGCGATCGCATGCTGCACGTCCGCCAGGTCGAACACGCCGGCCTCCGCCGCCAGCTGGGCATGCAGCACGACCTGCAGCAGGAGGTCGCCCAGCTCGTCGGCGAGAGCGGGCGTCGCGCCGTCCGCCAGGGCGTCGTAGACCTCGTAGGCCTCTTCGAGCAGATGCTTCCGCAGCGACTCGTGGGTCTGCTCGCGATCCCACGGACAGCCGTCCGGTTGCCGCAACCGAGCCGAGATGAACGGCATCGACCACGGCCCGGCGGTCGCGTCCTCGGGCGCCAGCGGAGGCAGGTACAACGGCCCTGCCATGTCCGATGTGGTGAGGGCGCCGATGGTGGACGCATCCGCGGAGCCGAACCGGCCCACCGCATGAGCGGCTGGATAGAGGCGCCCCAGGAGTGCGATCGGATCCCCGCCCCCCGGCCCGTGACGACCGGGCAGGGGTCCGGCGGGATCGTCACTGCCATCCACGCGCAGAGCGGCCAGCGGGACGATCAGGACGGGCCTCGAGGCCTCGAGGGGCGTACTGACGAGCCGCTCTGCGGCAATGACCTGCAGCCCATCGGCGAGGTCGAGTCCCCAGCGAAGACGCGCCTCCGCGACGAGCGCGTCGAGCATCTCCGCCCTAACCCGTGGGCGTCGAGAAGCCGACGTCGCGGCGGATCGTGAACGTGGCCTTCTTCGCGTCGTACCAGTTGGTGAACGCGCTTTGCTCCAGCGTCGCCTTCTGGTCGCCGTCGGGCGTCCGCGTCGCCTCCTCGAGGACCTTGTAGATATGGATGCCGTCGCCGTCGATGACGACCGGATCGCTCGTCTTGCCGATCGGCGTGGCGAAGATGGCATCGCTCGACTTCTGGTCGAGCTGGTAGTGAGCGATCCAGCCCAGGTCGCCACCCTTGGCAGCCTCGGGGGCGTTCGAGTTGTCACGAGCCAGCTGGGCGAAGTCGGCGCCGCGTTCGGCCTGCGTCTTGAGCTTGTTGGCCTGGTCGAGGTCCGGCGGGAAGTACATGACCTGGATGACGTGCCAGCCGAACGCGCTGCGGACCGGCTCGAGGATGTCGCCGGCCTTGAGGCCGGCCTTGAAGATCGCCCCGCCGAAAGCGGCGTCGAGCTGGCCGCTGGCGGTCATGCTGGGGTCGAAGTACGGCAGCTTGCCGCCGCTCACGTCGTCGCCGCTCTCGTCGCTGTCCTTGCGGGCAATCGCGTCGAACTGGCTCGGGTCGGCCTTGAGCTTGGCGTACGTCGCGCGGGCCTCGTCCTCCGCCTTCTTCCAGGCCGGGTCGGTCGGCGCCAGCGTCGCCGCCTTCTGCGGGTCGTTGTTCGGCGAATAAAGGATGTGGCGGACCTTGATGGCGTCCGTCGGCGGGGTGCCGCTGCTGGGCGCCTTGATGAAGATCTGGGCCACCCGCCGCTGCAGCCCGCTGGCCAGGGCCTGGGTCTTGATCTTGTCCTGCAGCCCGATCCGGATGAGGTCGGTCCGGACGACGGCGTCGTAGGCGTCGCGCGGAATGCCGTCGTCAGCGAGTTGCTGGCGGTAGGAGGCGTCCACCGTTTCGGGCACGATTTCCGTCACCTGGCCGATCCGGTACGTGCCGTCGGTGCCCACCAGGACCGGCGTCCGGCCGTCCTTGGCGAGCTTGAACATCGCGTCCTTGAACGCGGCGTCGCCGAAGGACGGGTCGAGCGAGGCCGCCGAATCGGCCGATATCCAGCCCAGGTCGCCACCGGTCGCCGCCGAGCTGTGGGTCGAGGCCACCTTGGCGACGTCCTGCCATTTCTTGCCCGCCACGAGGTCCGCCAGGGCCTTGTCGGCGATCTTGCTGGCATCGGCCTTCTGGGCGTCGGTGGGCAGGGTCTTGCCGGTGTCGACCTTGGGCTTGACCTCGATGATCCAGGCATGGCGCTGTTCCGGCGACGTCGCCTCCTTGGTGATCTGGGCGTCGATCTGAGCCTGGCCGACAGTGATCCCTTCCTGTGTCGCCAGGTCGGCCTGGATCCGGGCGTCGATCATGTCCTCGAGCGACTGCTGGGCGGCGGACGACCGGGCCGAGCTGACGAACGACACCTGCCCCGTCCATTCGGAATCGGTCAGGCGACCCGCGGCGTGCTCCGTGTTGAGCCGTCGCTCGGCGATGTCGAGGCGGTACAGCTCGATCCGGTAGCGCTGGTTGAACTGGTCCTTGGTGATCGACTGGCCGTTGACAGCCGCCACGGGGCTGAGATGGGCGTCGTACCAGCTGGCCCCGGCGGCCAGGGCAAGGATCACGACGGCGACGAGGACCACCAGCCCGAAACCCAGGTTCATGAGGAGGTTGCGGCGGTCTCGGGCCTCCCAGCCGGGACGGTGGGAGCGCTTGACGACGGGTTTGGCGCGGAAGGTCATCGAGTCAGAACATCCTGCAGCATGGCCCGCTCAGGGGGCCGGCAAACGGGGGTCGGTATCGTACCGTACCTCCGCCCGAGCCCCGTTCAGCGACCCTTCGCCAGGCGGTCGACGAGCGCGATATAGCGCTCCGCCTCGCGCTCCCAGGCGAGGTCGCGGATCCGGGCGGCGGTCCGGCCCACGGCGGCTTCGCGCCCGGCTGGATCGTCGGCGATGCGGAGGATGGCGTCAGCCAGGGCGGTCGGCTCGCCGGGCTCGTAGGTCGCCACGGTGCCCGGCTCGAACGTCCGTTCGACGAGCGGCAGACGGGATGCGACCGCGGGCTTGTCCATCGCCCCGTATTCGAAGATCTTTGTCGACAGGCTGACGTCGGTGAACTCGTCGCGTCGGGTGGGCGCCAGTCCGATATCGGCGGCGGCGATCGCGGCGGGCACGTCCTCGATCGGAATTCGGCCGTGGAACACGACCCCGCCATCCAACCCCAGGCGGTCGGCCTGGGCACGCAAAGCCGGCTCGGAGTCGCCGCGCCCGTAGACGTCCAGCACGACCGGCAGCTCAGGCCGCGCCTCGCGCAGCCGGGCCACCGCCTGCACGGCGACGTCCAGCTCGTAGGTCGGCGTCAGCGCGCCCGCATAGACGAGTCGGAGCGTGCCGTCCTGGGCGAATGCGCGGCGCTCGTGGCGGGCGGGGTCGAACCGGACCAGCGACGGGCTGTTGATGACAACCGAGACCTTGTCCCCTGGAACACCCAGGCCAACGAGCCGCCGGCCCAGCGCGTCGTTGACGGTGATCGCGTGACTGGCGGCGGCGATGGACAGCCGCTCCTGGAGCAGAAGGAGGCGATAGGCGAGCGGATTCGCAGCGCCCGGGAAGCGGCTCCTGAAGAACTCCGGCATGGCCTCGTGCAAATCGAGGAGCACGGGCACGCCGGCGAGCCGCAGCGGCAGCGCGGCGAACGCCAGGAAGTCGGGCAGCGTGTGGACCTGCACGAGGGCGTAACGGCGGCGCGGCTGAGCCTGGACGAGGGCGAGGCTCGCGCGAACGAAGAAGTCCACGTACTCGCGCAGATAGACCGGCAGCGCGGCGCCCTGGTGGCGCTGCACGTCGAGGCGATGGAGGCGCACGCCGTCGACCTCGCCACTGGCCGGATCGCCGGGCCTGCGCAGGGCGAACACGTCGACCGGCCGGCCGGCGCCGACCAGCGACTCGGCCTCGCGCCGGACCCGCGGGTCCTCCTCGTAATAGGAATGGGTCAGCATCGCGATCGGCCGCCTGGCCGCGCGAGCGGCGGTCACGTCCGGCTCGACCAGCCCGCGCCGAGGCGCAGGACCTGCCGTGGCCGGGTCGTTCGGCCGGCCGAGCTGTCGACGGTGTCGACGACCAGGTCGGAGCGACCGTACACGCGATCCCAGTCGATGGCCCGGTGTGGCGTCACCACGACCACCGCGTCACTGCCGTCCAGGAG
>JALZAF010000231.1 GCA_030948505.1 Chloroflexota bacterium | reverse complement strand
GCGCCGGCCTGACGCCACACGACGACGGGACTCGGGGACGCGGTGACCCGACCGACCCACACCTTCCTCGGCGCCGCAGTTGCCTTCCCGGTGGCAGCCATGACGCATGAGCCGGTCCTGCCGCTGGCGATCGCTGGGTCGGTGGTGGCCCACATCCCGGACTGGGATCTGCGCCTCCACCTGCCGCACCGCGGACCAACGCATAGCCTCGCGACTGCGGGCCTGGTGGCGGCCGTCATTGGGCTTGCGGTGGACGCCGTGCTGCCGGCGTGGGCGGTTTCGGCAGTGCTCCTCGTCCTCGCAGCCTACCTCTCCCACCTGGCCGCAGATCTCGTCAACCCGACCCCGATGGCGCTGCTCTGGCCATACCGCCGGCGCGCGCGGCGGCGGTGGTTGCCGGCAGTGCGGGAGGGTACGGTGTCGGGGCGGGTGGTCGAGGTGGGCGTGGTTCTGGCGGTTGTCGTGGTCGCATTTCGCGACATAGGTGAGGTCGGCTGCCTGTAGTGCCGCCTCCGGCCCAGATGCGCGGTCCCGGCGGCTGGTGTCCCGACGCCCGTGCCGGGGAACGATCTCAGGTTCAACGGTGCGGCTTCCCAGGCGTGATCGACGCCACGCCAAGAACTGTGTAGGTCGGCACTCCGGTCGCGCTGCCGCTGCTAGACTCAGCCTTCGGAGCACCCCAAGAAGACCGGGGTGGAGTGGCATTTGCTTTCACTGCAGGAGTGGGGAAAAAGTGAGGCGAACTTTGTCGGCTCTGGCCCTGGCCGCGATCCTTACTCTCGTGGTCTCCAGTACGGCGTTTGCCGCCGATGCGCCCGTGCTGCGCGTCTCGAGGGGCGACCCGTTTGCCGGCTGCCTCGTGGGCGGCAACGGTTCAGCCCTCAGCTACCGGAGCGCCGAGGTCGAGCCCTGGATCGCTGACAACCCGGCGCGAACCGCCAACCTCATCGGAACCTGGCAGCAGGACCGCTGGTCGGACGGCGGCGCCAAGGGTCAGGTCGCGAGCTGGTCGTTCGACGGCGGCCGCACCTGGGGCGAGACCCCTCAGCCCTTCACGGAGTGCGCGCAGCCCTTCTACAAGACGAAGGTCCTGCAGTACCAGCGGACCTCGGACCCATGGGTCTCGTTCGGGCCGGACGGCACCGCCTACGCGGTCAGCCTGCCATTCGATGGCGACTTCATCCGCAACGGGCTGGGAGCGGCCGTCTCGCACGACGGTGGCCGCACCTGGGTGCGGCAGCAGGACATCGATCCTCTCGTGGCCCGATCCGACACGGGAGATCCGACCGATGACAAGCAATCGGTCACCGCCGACCCCCGGCGAGTCGGGTACGCCTACGCCGTCTGGGACCAGCTCCAGGACGTCTTCGGGCCCTGTCCGACCGCGGCTGCGGCACGGACGGCGGTGAGGCTGGGGCATGACTTCCATCGCCAGGCGCGAGCGGCGGCTCCTACCGCACCCGCACAGTCGTGCCCCATCGCCTTCACGGGTCCTGCTTTCTTCAGCCGCACCACTGACGGCGGTAAGACGTGGGAGAAGGCGAGGGCGATCGTTCCGACGGCGCCCAACACCCAGACGATCGGCAACCAGATCGTCGCCAACCGGCAGACGGGGACGCTCTACGACTTCTTCAATTTCATCGACGCGGATGGCACCAACAACATCGAGATGGTCTCTTCGACGGATCAGGGAACCACGTGGAGTGCGCGCCAGTACGTGCAGCGGCTCTTCAGCACTGCCGAGACGCGGTCTCTCCCGAAGATGTGCGCTTGCGGCGTTGTCTACCCCGGAGACGTGACCAAGCCACTGCGGACGGGCGACATCATCCCGGAGGTCGCGATCGATCCCAACAACGGGCAGCTCTACGTGATCTGGCAGGATGGCCGCCCAAACGGTTTCAAGAACGACATGCTGCTCGCCTCGACATCCACCGGTGGCGGGCTGGCGGGGACCTGGTCGGCGCCGGTCCTGGTCAATCCGCCGACTGACAAGGCGGCCTTCACCCCCGCGATCGCTGTCGACCGCCGCGGCCGACTGGGCGTCCTCTACTACGACCTGACCCCGCCGCTGACCAGCCCGGACATCCTTCTCACCGATACATGGTTCACAACCACGTCCGGGCCAGGGCTGGGCTTCGGCGAGCGCCAGCAGCTGGGTGCGGCATACAACATGGAGGCCGCACCGGTGGCACGCGGCTTCTTCGTAGGCGACTACGAAGGCCTTGCGGCACGCGTCCCAGCCCTGCACCGCCCCGGCGAGGCTGTCACCGCGGATGAGGGCGGAGG
>JALZAF010000217.1 GCA_030948505.1 Chloroflexota bacterium | reverse complement strand
GCTCCCAGCCGTCTTCCCCGCAGATCGAACTCCCGCTACCCGACGGCGACGGTCGAGCAGATCGAGATGAAGCCGATCGCCCGCAGGCCGCCGAGGCTCGAGTTCGCAGGGCCCTTGCCGGCGCTGGTGAGGAGGCCGGCCTTCACGTCCCGGGCGACCTGCGCCGCCGACTTGAGCTGAACCCGCTTCCCGTCCTTGATCGCCTGGTCAGTCCAGAGCACGGGGTGTAGGTCCCAGACGGGTGTGTAGTCGGATCCGCCTGGGAGCGACTGCGTGATGTTGAGGGGGTCGCCGCCTCCCAGCACGGCTGACTGCAGCCCCTGGCGGTCGGGGCCGCTTTGGGCGCCGTTGATCACGGGGATGATCGCGGAGCGCGCCGACGTCGACGCATTCGACCCGAGACCGGGGGCGGCGCCGAGGTTCGGGGCGTACGTGCTGCCCTCGAGCGCGGCGACGATCTCGGCTGACGCGTCCGTGCGGACGTAGAGCACGCTCGTCCCACTGAACCACCCGCGGAGCAGCTTCAGCGTAACCCGGCGGTGGGAAGTGTCGAGCTTTGTCACCGAATCGCTGCGCCCACTCGCGTTAGCGACCTGCGGCGCATCCAGCACGATCCGGCCGTCCGTGGTCACGAGCGGGCTGTAGCGCTTGTCGCCGAGCGCTCCGGGCGCGACCTTCGTCGGGGGAAACCCCGTCGCCGACGGGACGACGACCCGCTTCGGCGAGAAGTCGACTGTCCCAGCGAAGACCAGCTTGCCGCCGCGGAGCTTCGCCCGTTGTACCGCCTTCGTCCCGAGCGCATTCCGGAGCCTCGGGGCGAAGTTCACGCCACGATGCGCCGCGTCAGCTCTGCCCGACGAATCGACCACCACGTACCACGTGGCGGCGCCGCTTTCGGTGACGCCCTTGTGGAGCGGGAGCGTGATCGTCTCGGCTTCTGCATCGAGGGCGAGCGCGCTCCGCAGCAGCGGCCGTGCCGAGGTGCCTCTGGCGGCGGCATTGGCGGCGACCGCCGCGAAAGCGGCGCCGACGACGGCGAGGGCACAGATCGCGACGGCGGCGTGCCGATGTTTCAGCAGTTTCATCGTCTCTCCTTCTTCGCAGGAGAGACCCTTGTATGGGCTCTGGGTTGCGTGACGCTTTCGCGTGCATGAACAAAAGCTGAACTCTCAGCTCCGGCGAGCGTCATGCCTTGGCGTAGTCTGGCCAGATGGCTGACGAGCTCGCCATCCGCCTGCGCGGGGTCGTGAAGAGGTACGGGCCGATCACGGCCGTCAACGGGCCTGACCTCGACGTGCCGGAGGGAACCTGTGTCGGCCTACTGGGGCCGAACGGGGCCGGAAAGTCCACGACCATGCGGCTGCTGACGGCGCAGTCGATCGCCGACGAGGGAGAGCTCGAGGTGCTGGGCTTCCGGCTTCCTCGTGAGTCGAAGGCCGCCCGCGCCCAGTGCGGCGTCGCGCCGCAGCTCGACAACCTCGAGCAGGCGCTCATCGCGAGCGCCCGAAGCGGACTCACTTCGTGAGCGATCGGCTGCGGTTGGCCGCGCGCGGGGTTCTCGGCGCCATGGCCATGACGGGCATGCGACGGGTGACGACGGATCTCGGGCTGGTTCAGAAGCCTCCACCCGAGCGGATCGCCAGCGAGGGCGTTCCGGGACTTTTCAGGCGAGTCGCTCCCGAGCACCGTGAGACCGCGATCGAGCTCTTTCACTGGGGTGTCGGCGCTGTGGGCGGAATGGGGTTCGGCATCCTTCCTGCGGCACTTCGCCGGCGACGCTGGGCGGGTCCCGCCTACGGCCTCGCGATTCTGGGCTTCTTCGAGGCGGCGATCGTCCCGCAGCTTGGGGTCGGCGCCAAGGATCAAACCTTCTCGGAGCGGTTGGCTCTGGCAGGAGACCATGTGCTCTACGGGATCGTTTTGGGCGCCGAAAACGAAGAGGGGTTCAGCGGATCGTCCCAGCAGCGACCGCGGCCTGGCCGTAGCTGATCCCACCGTCGTTCGGCGGTACCTGCCGATGCGAGAGGACGCGAAAGCCGAGCTCGTCCAGGCGGCGTCGTGTCGACGCGAGTAGCCGGAGGTTCTGGAAGCTCCCGCCGGAGAGCACGACCGTGCGTGGCTCCGCTGCCTCCGCACACGCCGCGGCCGCGGCGGCGGCGACCGTCTCGTGGAACCTCGTGGCGATCTCCCCACGGGCCCGGCCGGCGGCGAGGTCGTCGTACACGAGCGCGACGAGCTCCGCACCGCGGCCGAAGGCCCACGGGTAGGGCTGCGCGTCGACCTCGCCTGCGAGCAACTCGAGCTCGACCGCCGCCTGTCCTTCGTAGGTGACCTCGTTTCGGACACCTAGCACCGCTGCGACCGCGTCGAACAGGCGACCCATACCTGAGGAGAGCGGTGCGTTCACCTTTAAGCTCTCGCGGACGAGGTCCCAGCGCTCGAACGGGACGGGCCGTCCGCTCAGCTCCAGGTGAATGGCGGCGGTTCGCCACGGCTCACGGATCGCGGCCTCGCCACCCGGCAGCGGCACGGCGTCGAGATGCGCCACCCGCTCGAAGGAGCCGAGGTCGCAGCGGAGCAACTCTCCGCCCCAGAGCGTCCCGTCCGTGCCGTAGCCCGTGCCGTCGAACACGAGCGCGAGCGCTGGGCTTTCCTCGCCGTTCTCGTGAAGGGTGTCAAAACTAGGTTCAGTCAGGCCGCGGCTCGGTAGTACTCGTGTATGAGGCCGCCGAGGCGGTCGCGGCGCTGGACGTGGCCGCCGGGCGATTTGAGCTGTGGCGCTTCGGGCGTTTGGAGTGCGAGTCCGCGGTGCGGGCGCTCGGTCGTGTAGTGCTGGAGGTAGATGCGGAGGACACGTTCGAGGTGGCGGCGGCCGATGATCAGGAGGTGGTCGAGGCATTCGGTCCGTACGGTGCGGACGAACCGCTCGGCGTAGGCGTTCGCCTGGGGCGCGCGAATGGGCGTGTGCACGACCCGGACGCCTTCGCTGCGGAACACCTCGTCGAACGAAGTCGTGAATTTGCTGTCGCGGTCGTGGATTAGGAAGCGCATCCGTTCGAACAGGCCGCTGAAGCCGAGGTTGCGCGCTTGTTGCACGACCCAGGCTCCGGTCGGGTTCGTCGTGCAACCGGCGAGGTGGACGCGCCGGCTGTCGAGCTCGATGAAGAAGAGGACGTAGAGTCGACGCAGCGCGACCGTCTCGACGGTGAAAAAGTCGCAGGCGAGCATGCTCGCGGCCTGCTGACGAAGGAACACCCGCCA
>JALZAF010000203.1 GCA_030948505.1 Chloroflexota bacterium | reverse complement strand
GATCGTGTCACACGTTGTCACGTTCGCACCTCCCGCCGGTCGGCTCGGAGCGGCGCTACAGCTTCTGGTCAACCCCGCAGCTCGCGTCGGCATGGGTGTCGTTGGCCGGCGCTTCGCTCGGTACGCTGGATCGGGATCGAGTCGCTGACCCCCCACAACTAAGCCACACACTAAGCCCCGCCCGCTCGCGTCCACCACCGCCCCCGCTCCACTCGCCCGCCACGTCCTCGTCGCTAGACCGGCGGTGCCGGGGGCCGGCGCCCGTCCTGGACACCGGCCCTAGTAGGGCTCCGCCGTCGCTATTTACCGACGGCTTACCGAGCTGGCAACGCTGCCAAGGCGCCGCGGGCCGCAACCTCCAGCCGCTAGTCCTGGTGCTCTTCCTCGGCGATGTGGATCTTGACGATCGTGCCAGCTCCTGGAGGCGCCCCGAAGCCAACCGTCGATACGTAGGTTGTCATCCGGCCCGAAGGTCATCGCGGTCGGCAGGTTCAGGCCTGACGCGATCGTTTCGACGATGCCGTGGCGACTGACGCGCACGACCTCGCCCGTGAACGGAGTTTCTGAGCCCTCGTGGCTCCGAAGGGTCCCGGAACCAGCGCTCGCTTCGCCGCCGACTCGGTATCCATTGCCACACCGAATCGCCGAACCGGAACTCCAACGCAACAGGTGCCAGCGCAATGCTTGTCTGGTGGAGAGGGCCGTGGGCGTATCGTCGGGAGGTGGCGACGAGAGACCAAATGGGGCGCCTTGCCGAGTTTCAGCGGGAAGGTGTACGCACGATCGAGATCCGGCTGGAGCCAGACGCGTGCCTCAATTGCCGCGCGGCGTCCGACAGTGGCCGGCATCCGATCACGTTTCCGCCCATCCTTCCGGTCGCGCTCTGTCGGCGGCCTGAGTGCCGATGCACCTACGCTCCAGTACCGCCGGCGAAGGCGGTATGACGTCGCTTCTAGATCTCGCGTCCACAAGGGAGCACGATCGGCCAACTAGGCGACGAGGATCTCGGGCCTGCTAGTAAAGGTGGTTGCGATGCCCGACGTCGACGGTGACGTTCCTGATCCGGTTGTCGTGAAGGTGCCGTGATGGCTGACGATGCAAAGGGGGCCCGACCGGCAGAGAAAGCGGCCGCGGAGATCCTGGTCGCCGACCACATCGTTACGCGGACGGGATGTCGCTGGCACCACGCATGCGCGCACTGAATGTGGGCAGGCCCGGCACCAGCTGACCGGTCAGTAGATCAACGACGTCGTCTCGCGCCCCGACGCGGACGACCCGCATCTCAAAGCGACGATCGACGCTCTGCGCGACTCCCCGGAGGATGCAGCGCGCCGTGCTGTAGCCAGCTTTGCGAACGAGCGCCTCGAGCCTCGGATCGAAGCCTCCGCCGACGTAGGCCATGGAGTCGGGTGGGACCCCGATCTTCGCTGCAATGATCCGGCGTGCGCCGCTGACCTCGGCCCACATCGTGGCGCTCGACGCGGCCGGTCTGCCGCGACCGACGTTCGCGAGCTGGAAGTGATGGACATCGTGCGCCCCGATCCCGTTGCCCGCCGCGGCGAGTGCCCGCACGTCGGCCCAGCTAATCGCGCCCACTCGGATCGCGTCGAGGGTGAGGTAGAACTCGGCCACCATGTGACGCGCTTTCAGGAGCGGCAGGACCGTCGTGACCCAGTCATGCGACCCGTCATCGAATGTGACGATCACTGGGCGTACCGGGAGTTTCGCCCCGTGGTCCCAGTGCGCCGCGAGGTCGCGAGGCAAGATCGTCGTGTAGCCGTGCACCGCGAGCCAGTCCAGTTGAGCCGCGAGCGCGCTGGGGATCACGTCGTAGGTGATGAATAGCCGCCGTCTAACCAGCGACCATGACTTGAAGGTTGCTGGCGGCGCCTCGGCGCGGTGGTAGTAAAGGATCGGCACCCGGACGTTCCGTGCCGGCGGACGCGGGACGACCTCCGACGCCGCGAATAGATCGGCGCGCCCGTCTGGTGGGACCGATCCGGGCGCAGCCACTCGATCGACGCTTGCAGGCGAGGGAGTTGGCTCCTCAGGCGTGGCAGAAACAGCAACCGTCGGGCTGGGCCCGCCCGCCGAGCCATCGGACATGGCCGCCAGGGCCGATTGATCGCGTCTGCTCCCGGTGCGGTCGCCGAAGCCAACGACGACGGCCGACACGCACATGGCGACTAGGCAAGCTCGACGTCCCAGCGTCATCCGGCCCGATTCCTGAGCTGTTTGCCGAATAACACCGCGACGCTGTATACAGACGCGCCAGTCGAAACTGAGCTTAGGATGTAGTCATCATCTCAATCGCCGGAGCTGGGACCCTTCCGGAGCTCCGCGAAGGCGCGATCTTGCTCGACCACAACGGCACACGAACCGCCAACTGCGTCGATGCTGTGCGTTTGCGGCAGGCTCGAATCGCGAACCGCTCGGCCGGGCGGTCTTCCTACGCGCAGCCGGGCTGGATGGGGGTCGACGACACTGGCACGGTCGTCGGGAAGGGGGCCCCTTGGCCTTCGGCCGCCACCTTGCTCCGCGCGCGGCTAGCGGATGTAGCGTGTTGCGCCCGGAGGCCCCGAAGTCGGAAGATCGGCGGGGCGAAGGCCCCGACATAAACGCCTGACAAGACGAAGGCTCCGCCGGCAAGGAAGGCGGGCGTGATCGATTCACCCGCAAGCGCCGCCCCTAGGACCACGGTCACCAGCGGCATGAGCAGCATGACGTAGCTCGTCGAAGAGGCCGTCCACCGCTGGATGACGAACAGGAACAACGAAAAGACTGCGACCGAGCCGGCAAGCGACACGTAGGCGACCGCCGTCCAGGTCCGGGTTTCGGTCGGCAGCACGTGGGCGTCGCCGGCGACGACTGAGAGGGCAAGTAGAATGGCTGCTCCCGTGCCCATGGCGATCGCGTTGTTGGCAACCGGGTGACACTTCGGAAAGCGTTTCACCACGACGTTCGACTCTGCCATGCACGCCGCCGCCAGGACCGCGAGCATCGATCCGAGGGGTGCGCCGGCGCCGACGCGCTCGCTAAAGACGATCGCGATGCCGACGAGCGCTAAGAGTGCGCCGGCCAGACTCTGCCGCCGAAAGTGTTCGAGCCCCTGGCCGACCGCCAGGAGAAACGCCAAGAGCGGAACGAGTGCGAGGATCACCGGAGCGAGACCAGCCGGGGTTCGCACGAGACCCCAGTAGATGAACCCGAACGCGGCGCCGAACCCGAGAGCCCCGTACAGGAAGCTGCCGATCAAGACCGACCCGCGGGGAAGGGGCACGCGTCGCAGCGCCACGATGGCGAGAAGCACGATCGTGGCGATGCCGAAGCGAAGCGTGGCGCCCCGGAAGGGTGCGAGCTCCTGGTTGCTGAAGCGGACCCGCGACCCCGTTCCCGCCTCCCAGGAGCACGATGGCCAGGAAGGCGGCGACCGTCGTTGGAGTGAGGGTGGAGCGGGTCACCATCCCATTCTCCTACGCGGCGTCACCCGTCGACGACCCATAATGAGCCGTCCTCGGGTGTCTTTGGAACCCGATACGCTCGCTCCATGGAAGCGGGCAATCGACGAGCGGTGGCCCGCGGGCGCCCGCCGAGAATCACCAGGGACAGGCCCTGACCTGGGTGAGGCACACATGGCGCGGTTGCAGCGAAAGCTCCTCGCGAAACCCGACGAAGTGCGCCCCTTCGCCCACGGCCGAGTCGAAATCTTCGAACTCGATGACATGGTCGCAGGCAGGATGGTGTTCGAGCCTGGTTGGCGCTGGTCGTTGGACGTCAAGCCGATCGCGGGTACACCGAGCTGTCAATACCATCATTTCGGAATCGTCCTGTCGGGCACGCTTCATGTCGAGATGGACGATGGGGTTTCGCTCGAGATCGGAGCCAACAGCCTGTTCGAGATGCCGCCCGGCCACGACGCCTGGGTCGTCGGCGACGAGCCATGGGTGACGATCGACTTCGCGGGTATGCGCTCATTCGCCCGGCCGCTCGAGGCCCGCGCTGAACGGGTCCTGGCGTCCCTCGTCTTCACCGACATCGTCGACTCGACCGCTACTGCCGTCCGGCTTGGCGATGCGGCTTGGCGTGAACTCCTGGCCCAGCACAATGAGACCACCCGCTTCGCCATTGACTACTATCGCGGTCGGGAAATGGCGACCACAGGGGACGGCTTCCTCGCGATCTTCGACAGCGCCGGGAGGGCCGTCGAGGCAGCGGCGATGATCTGCCAACGCGCAGCCGATCTGGGCGTCAATGTCCGCGCTGGCGTCCACACCGGTGAGGTGCAGTTGGTGCCGGGCAACGTCCGTGGCGTGGCTGTCCACACGGCCGCTCGGATCATGGCCGAGGCCGGCCCGCGGGAAGTGCTGGTGTCCGCCACGACGCGGGATCTCGTGGCCGGCGCCAACTTGCGATTCGAACTTCGTGGGCGCCACGAGATGAAGGGCCTGCCCGAGCCGATCCAGCTGTACGCCCTCGTCTTTGGGTCGCCGCTTAATAGCGACTGACCACGCCGATTGCCAGGTCTGGATCTGAGAGGGGGAAGGGAGGGCTTCGATAACGATCGCCACCGCCTCGGGGGACGGTATCTCCTATGTGCGGGTACGCCAACGGGGGTGCGCTCATCCGGGAGCACCAAGAGCGATCCGACTCCACGACGGACGAATCGTCGCCGACTCACCCCGGCAGATGTATTGACAGGATCAGGCTGTCAGGCGGATGACGAGCTCAGACAGGCCGTCCTGGCTCTTCGTCAGAAGGGGATCACATGGCCCGTGGTCGGGGCCGCTCTTGGCATCAGTCGCCAATCCGCGTGGGAGCGCTTCTCAGGTGAAGAGTAGTCGCCTGTGGTTACCAGCCAACGAGGCAACCGTGGCGGGATCGAAGACGCCACGCGTCGTCCTAGTCTCCCTCTTGGCGATCATCGTGGTCGCTGGCCCGCTCATCGTGGCGAGCTGGTTCACGCTCTGCCCTCCGGTCTGGGAACCCTAGCTGTCCGAGCTCGGCTGATCCAGTCGGCGCGATCGCGGCCCTTCGCAGCGAACCGACGGGGTTGCTGCAGGCGTTTCTGCTCGTCAATCTGGTCGCCCGTATGTATTCCCGTTGAGCGTTCTCGTGCCGGGGATCGTGGCCCACCGGCGATCCCCGATCCTCGCCCTGACCGGCGTCGTCGCCGCATGTCCCCCGCACTGATCCAGGCGACTGTAAGGAAATCTGCCCAGGGGACCCGCCATGATCAAGCCGGATGCGGTCCCGTTCAGAGGGTCAAGAGCGACGCCGCACCCCTTCTGGTGGCCTTGCGGGAGGGATGTATCCGCGCTAGGTTAACGATCTGTGATCTCGCGGTCGACCAGGGCCCGCGCCGACCGAGGCTCGAAGCTCAACGGAACTCGGGAGGTTCCTGCTCATGACTATCGAGGAACGCAACACCGTGGTCGAGCGCGGCCGCCCAAGCGGGGGCGAGTTCGCCCGCCGCGTCGTCGTCCTGATCTTCGGGCTCATCCAGATCCTGATCGCGTTGCGCTTCGTGCTCCTGGTGCTGAACGCTCGCGAGGCGAATGCAATCGTGAAGGCCATCCTGGACCTGAGCCAGCTCTTCGTAGCCCCGTTCGAGGGAATCCTCCGCACGGACGCGCTCCACGCCAGCGGCTCCACGCTTGACATCACCGCCATCGTTGCCTTCGTCGGCTGGACGATCCTCGAGCTCATCGTTATCTGGGCGCTCGGCATCTTCCGGCGCGAGCCAGGCTGAACGTTTCGGTCGAGCACCTTCGCGCCGGGGACGCCTTGTAGGGAAGGATGGACAAGATGGGCATCATCGCTTGGATCGTGCTCGGCGCGATCGCCGGCTTCTTGGCCAACATGATCGTGGGTGGCCGCGAAGGGCTGATCGGCACGATCATCCTGGGCATCGTCGGGGCGGTTGTCG
>JALZAF010000199.1 GCA_030948505.1 Chloroflexota bacterium | reverse complement strand
ACTGCATCGAGCTCTGGTCGAGCACCTGGAATCGGACATCGCACCCGGCAAAGCGGCACGGGAAACCACCGGACTTCATACCGTCAATTCCTCCCGAGGATGCGCTTGGATGGGACTCCCCTCCGTTGGCGGAAGTGTACCGATGAACCCCGCGCCCCGCACCGCTGGTACCGTCCGGACGTGCGGCGCGTCGACCCCTGGCTCCTCGCCGGCCTGGTGTTGTGCGGCATTCTCCTGTTCCTGGTCGCGTACGGCGACCGCATCGCGCCGAACGAGCCGCTGTTTCTGCTGATCAACGGGCCGGCCCGCACCGAGCGTCCGCTCCCGCCGGGCGAGCCGTTCCTGTTCGGCTCCGACGCCGTCGGCCGCGACCTCTTCAGCCTGGTGCTCGTGGGTGCCCGGACCACATTGGCCATCGTCGTCCTGGCCGGCCTGGCCCGCGTGGTTGCCGGGCTCGGGCTGGCGGTGGGAGGAAGCTGGCTGCGGCCGCTCCGCCTCGTGGTCGACGCGGCGGCCGACATCGTCTCGGCCGTGCCGTCGACGATCGTGGCCGTCTTCGCGGTCCTCGTGTTCGCGCGGCAAGGTGCGCCGGCGTTCGTCTTCGTCGCGGCACTCCTGATCACGGGGTGGGCGGGTCCCTACCGGGTGCTGCGCGCCGAGCTCACGCGGCTGCGCGCCGCGCCCTTCACGGAGGGCGCGCAGGCCCTTGGCGTCTCGCGCCTCGGCGTGTTCGTCCGCCATCACCTCCCGCATCTGGTGCCGGTCCTGGCGCTGTCGGCGAGCCAGCAGATCGCGGCGGCGCTCGTCGCGCTCGCGGAGCTCGGGGTCATCGGCATCTTCGTGGGGCCGACCCGCTTCCTCAATCTCGCAGAGGCGATGCGCGTCGTTTCGTTCGGATCCAGCACCTTCTACACCGTGCCCGACGACCCGGAATGGGGAGGCCTCCTCGCGCTTGGGCGCGGGATGCAGAGCCTGTACGTGAGCCGCTGGGCGTTCCTCGTTCCGGGCCTGGCGATCGCCTTCGCCGCGATCGCGTTCACGCTTCTGGGTGTCGGTATCGCCCGGCAATACCGGCGGCGCAATCTGCTTCACGACCTCCGTACGCCGCGCGCGGCTGCAGCCGCGCTGATCGTGGCGATCCTCGTCCTGCCTGCGCTGCTTCTCCCTCCGCCGCATGCGGCCGCGGTGGACCTCGGCATCAATGCCCGCAGCGCAGTCGCCGCCGACAGCGATCCGGCTCAGGTCCTCGCGGCGGCCAAGCTCGCGGTGACACCGGTCGATCGCAGCGACACGCGGCTCGACCAGGTTGGCGCAGCGGTACTGCAGATCGACGGCCCCGGCGGGCGGGTTCGGCTCACCGATGGCCCCCGCGGCGACTTCGTCCCACTCCTGTTCGGAGCCACCGGTGGCGGCATCGTCGACGCGCCGGTCGTGTTCGCAGGCTGGGGCATATCGCCGGCAGACTTCCCGCCGAACAAGACGTCGGTGTTCGGCCCGTTGGACTTCGGCACGACCGTCTCGGATTGGCAGGATGACTACGCCAGCGTCGACGTTCGGGGCGCGGTCGCCCTCATCCTCCGGTTGCCCAATGTCATCATCGGGCGCAACGCGGTTCCGGCGCCGACGGCGGACACGCTCATCGCATCCGCGTTGAAGCGCGGCGCGGCCGCCGTCCTGTGGGTCGACCAGAGCCGCACCCAGATCATCGCTCGAGGTCAGGCGGACCCCTACCGCCGTTTGGTGGCCGACGACCCGCTGACTAGGCCCGATGGTCCGCCCGTCTTCGTCATCACGGCCGACGTCGCGGATCAGCTGCTCGCGCCGGTCGGGCTCCGCGCATCGGACATCCTGCGGTCGCAGCAGCAGGGCGAGCGGGCGGCGACGCCGGGCACGTCGATGGCCCGCCCGCTTCCCGAGCGCGCCCACATCGTGCTGCCGATCGGACAGGTCACCTCGGAGTCGCACTCCCTGGTCGCCCTGACGCCGGCCCCGGCGGATGCGCACCGGCTCGTCCTGTGGGCCGTCGCGCCATCCACGTCGAACGGGAGCCGGAGCGCCGCGGACGCGTTGAGCGCGGTCGTGACCGCGCTCGCCGGTCGCGACGCGCCGCCATTGGCCTTCGTCGTGTTCGATCCCCGCGGTGATCCCGCGGCGAATGCGAAGGCAGTGCGCGCGGTCCTCGGGTCAGCGTCGATCGACGACGTGTTCGCCATCGAGTCGCTTGCCGGGTCGACCCTTCGGTTCACGACCGTCTACGCCGATCTCGTCGCGGCCGTGGATGACTACGCCGCTCGCTCGGGCGCGCACGCGACGCGGACCGCCGGGGTGGTGAGCCCGAATTCCCCGGACACCGCCGACGCGATGCGCGCAGCCGGCCTCACCGCCTTCGTGCAGGACCACTGGGTGCTGCTGTCGGGCCAAGGAACGCTC
>JALZAF010000176.1 GCA_030948505.1 Chloroflexota bacterium | reverse complement strand
GGGCCAGGTCGAGCGGCTCGATGCCATCGGCCACGATCCAGCCGTCGACCAGGCCGAGGCCGCCGGCCGGCGGCGCGTCGAGGCGATAGCGAACGGATCGCCCGCCACCCAGGCCCGCATACGACGCGACCACCGGATCGTCGGCGTTTACGATCACCGCACCGCCCTGCGGGACCAGCTCCGCCAGGCGGCGCTTGACCTGCCGGTAGGCCTCGACGGACCCGTGCCGGTCGAGGTGGTCGGACGTGACGTTGGTGTAGACCGCGACAGTCGTGCCTCGCGACAGCGTCGGCAGCTGCAGCTCGGACAGCTCGATGACCACGCGGTGCTCCGGCGTCAGTTCGAGGAGCCGCTCCACGAGCGGGACCCCGATGTTGCCGCCCAGGACGACGGGGTGCGACGGATCGGCAGCCAGCAACGCCGCGATGAGCGACGCCGTCGTCGTCTTGCCCTTGGTGCCGGTCACGCCGATCGTCGGCGCCGGGCACAGGCGGAGGAAGAGGTCCGCCTCCGACACCAGCGCGGGCGCGTCGCGATCACCGCGCCGGCGGGCTTCGACGACGGCCTGCAGTGCACCCCGCAGGCGCGGCTCCGTCGTCGGGAAGTCCGGGTTGATCGACGGTGAGGTCGTGATCAGGGCGGCATCGCGCCACGCCTCCGCCGGCTCGACGTCCGGCCCCAGCAGGAGCCGCACCGGACGCCCCCCGAGCGCCCGGACCGCGTCGGCCAGCTCGGCTTCGTCGCGCCCGTCATGGATGGTCACGTGCGCACCCGCGTCGGCGAAGAAGCGGGCCAGGGCGGTGCCACTGCGAGCGAAGCCGAGAACCGTGACCTGGCGTCCGCGCAGTACGCCGCGGCGCACCGCGTCGAGTGTCAGGCCGTCCGGGTCGATCGGCCGCGCTGTCGCTGTCATCGCGCTCATGCCAGCCGGTTGATCGACGAGAGGAACAGCGTCACGCCCAGCAGGCCGGACAGGATCGCGACGATCCAGAAACGCAGGGTGATCTTCTCCTCGTCCCAGCCACCCAGCTCGAAATGGTGGTGGATCGGCGACATCCGGAAGATTCGCCGGCCGTGGGTCGCCTTGAAGTAGACGACCTGGATGATCACGGAGGCCGTTTCGACGACGAAGATCAGACCGATCAGCGGCAGGACGAGGATCTGGCCGGTGATCAGGGCAATGACGGCCAGGGTCGCCCCCAGGGCGAGGGATCCGGAGTCGCCCATGATGATCTGGGCCGGGTGGACGTTGAACCACAGGAAGCCCAGCAGGGCGCCGATGATGAGGGCGCACAGGAACGCGATGTTGGGCTGGTTCGGCTCGTTGAGCAGGGCGATCAGCATGAACGCGACGTAGGCAAACACGAGCGTCCCGCCCGCCAGCCCGTCGAGGCCGTCGGTGATGTTGACGCCGTTGCTGGCGGCGACGATGGCCAGGGCGGCAAGCAGCACGTACAGCCACGGCGCGATGAAGACGTCGCCCACGAACGGGACCCGGAAGCCCTGCAGGTTGTAGGTCTGCTGGATCTGGAAGGCCGCCACGGCGGCGACCACGACCAGCCACAGCATCTTCTGGCGGGCGCGGATGCCCTCCCCGGTGCGCGCGTTGAGGTAGTCGTCGAAGGCGCCAAGCACGCCGACGAAGGCGAGCGCCGCCAGCGGCGCGATGACGCCGCCCTCCGGGGTCCGCAAGAACACGAACAGGAGGACGACCACGCCGATGACGAGCAGGCCGCCCATCGTGGGTGTCCCTTCCTTGACGAAGTGGGACTGCGGCCCCTCTTCGCGGATCTGCTTACCCATGCCGATGAATCGCAGCAGCCGCATGTAGGGCGGCATGAGGATCACGACAAGGGCGAACGAAAGCAGCAGGCCCTGGATCAGCTGAAGGGTCATCCGGCGGGCGCACCCGCCGCGCGGAGGCGGTCGACGAGCACGTCCAGGCCGACGCCGCGCGAGGCCTTGACCAGGACCACGTCACCGTCGCGCAGCCGGTCGCGCAGCTGATCGAGCGCGGCGTCGCGGTCCGGGACGCGGACGATCCTGTCAGCGGCCAAGCCGGCCAGCCGCGCTCCGTCGGCGATGCCCGCGGCACCGTCCCCGACCACGACCAGCAGCTCCGCGACAGCTGACGCTGCCTCCCCAACCCCGCGGTGGCCGGCCTCATGCCCCTCGCCCAGCTCGAGCATCTCGCCCAGCACGGCGACGCGGCGTCCAGGCAGGCCGCCCAGCAGCTCCAACGCCGCGGCCACGGAACCTGGCGACGCGTTGTACGAGTCGTCGACGATCGTCAGCCCACCCAACCTCACGAGCTCGGCCCGATGGGGAGCGGCCCAGCCACCGGCCAGGCCGCGGCCGATCTCGTCGAGCGTGAGCCCCGCGGCCAGACCGACCGCCGCCGCGGCCAGGGCGTTGTGGACGGCCAGCCTGCCCAGCGTTGGAATGGCCACTGAGACCCTCTGCCCCCTCGCCCGCAGGTCGAAACGCATGCCGTCCGAGCCGGCCGACTCCACCGCGTCGGCGCGCACGTCGGCGTCCTCGGCGAAGCCGTAGGTCAGCACCCTCGCCTGCGTCCGTGACCCCATCCGGCGAACGCGCTCGTCGTCGGCGTTGAGGATCGCGCAACCGCTACTGGGGAGTGCCTCGACCAGCTCGCCCTTGGCTCGCTCGATGGCCTCGATGCTCCCGATTCGCGACAGGTGGACGGGCTGGACGGCGGTGACCACGCCAACCCCTGGTCGGGCGATCGCGGCCAGGTCGGCGATCTCGCCGCCGACGTACATGCCCATCTCCAGCACCGCGGCTTCGTGCTCCGTACGCAGCCGCAGCACCGTCAACGGCAGGCCGATCTCGTTGTTCAGGTTGCCCTCGTTCTTGAGGGTCCGGAAGCGCGTCGCCAGGACTGCCGCGACCGCCTCCTTGGTCGACGTCTTGGCGATGCTGCCGGTCACCCCCACGACGAGTGGCGTGAACCGGCGGCGCCAGTCGGCCGCGACTGCCCCAAGGGCGGCGAGACCATCCGCGACCTGGACCACGGTCACGTCGCCCAACGCGGCGAGATCACTCGGTCGACGACTCACGACCAGCGCCGCCGCCCCGTTTCGGACCGCATCCGCCAGGAAGGCGTGGCCGTCGGTGCGCTCGCCGGGCAGGGCAACGAACAATTGACCCGCCTCGATCAACCGTGAGTCCACCGCCGCGCCGCGGACGGGACGATCGGATCGGGCGAGGAGCTCGCCGCCGGTGATCCGGACCAGGTCCCCGGCCGTGAGAACGGGCTCGGCCGCGTCCCGGGTTCGGCGAGAGGGCCGATGGACGTCGGTCACGGGCGCCAGTGTGGCACAGCGGCCGGTCACCGTTCGGCGGTGGCGGGGATCGGGACGATCGGTCGCTCAGGCACGAGACCCGGGGTCGTGATGGCGTCCAGGGCGATCCGGCGGAACAGCTCGAACGACATCACCGGCATCTCCAGGTGCCCGATCCGGGCGATGCTCGGCGTGCCCTCATGGATCCGGACCGCCACCACGAGGTCGGGCCGGCCGGTCTGCCGGCCGATGTAGCCGATGAAGGAGTAGTTGAACAGGTTGAATTTCCAGTCATGGGCCTTGGCGTCCCAGATCTGGGCCGTTCCGGTCTTGCCGCCGACGTAATAGCCGGGGATCAGCGTGCGGTCGCGGTAGAAGGGCACTTCCGTGACCACATGGTTCATCAGCTTGATCAGCGTCGCGGACATGCCCGCGGCCAGTACCTGCTGGCCGTCGGTCGCCTGTACGTCGCGCGCGCCGACGGCCTGGACGACGTGCGGCTGGACCATTCGCCCACCATTCACCATCGCCGAGAACGCCGTGGCCAGCTGGATCGGCGTGACGGCCACGCCCTGGCCGAAGGAGCCGTTGGCGAGATCGATCTGGCGCCACGGGCGGATGGCCGGGTTGTTGACGAGGCCGCCAACCTCACCGGCAACGTCGATCCCGGTGGGCGCGCCGAACCCGAACCGCCCCCAGACCTCGTGCAGCGTTGCGGCCGCCCCGGCGGTCGTTTTCGCGAGCCCCAGGGCGACCTTCGAGGCGACGATGTTGCGCGAATAGGCGATCGCGTCCTGGAAGGACATCCAGCCCATGCCCCTGCGGTCGGCGTCGGTGACCTTGGCCCGGTGCTGGTCGAGCCACAGCGTGTTCACGTCCTTGATCTGCGTCGCCGTGGTGACCGTGCCGCTCTCGAAACCGGCGATGGCGGTCAGCATCTTGAAGACGGAACCCGGCTCGTAGACCTCGCTGACGACAGGGTCGAGGAATCGGCTCGGGTCGTCCGTGGCGATCTGGCGGTAGTCATTCGCGTCGTACGACGGGTAGGACGCCTCGGCCAGAACCTCGCCGCTGTACGGATCCATGACCACAGCCGACACGCTGCCGGCCTTGTCGGCGATCCAGGCGTTGAAGATCTCCTGCTCGAGCGCGAGCTGGAGCCCCGCATCGATGGTCAGGCGAACGTCGGTGCCGGGCGTGCCCGGCTCTGCCACGGTTGAGCTGTCCGGGATCGGCCGCCCGTTGACGTCCTTCTGGGCGAAGATGACGCGGGGGGATCCGGCCAGGACATCCTGATAACGCTGCTCTATCCCGTACTGGCCGGCGCCGGAGCTGTTGACGAAGCCCAGGAGATGCGCGGCCAGGGTGGATGCGGGCCCGCCGCCTACTTGCGGGTAGACACGGGTGGGTTCGGGCTCCAGCGCGATCTGCTCGATTGTGCCTGCCGTGAGCGCGTCCCGGATCCGCTGGCTGACCTCCGGCTCGATGCCACGGACGAGGATGACGTAGGGCCGGCCCTCGGCCAGCTTCGCCTGGAGTGCCGCCGTCCCCGCGGCGTCCAGTCCCAGGATCGCGGACAGGGCGGTGCCAACCTCGCGCCGTCGGGCGGGAGTGAGCTTGTCGGTCGTGGCGACGACCCGGTCGCGCTCGACGGTCGTGGCCAGCACGACGACTCCGCTGCGGTCGTAGATCGACCCGCGCGGACTGAGGAGCTCAGTCCGTAGCGACGTCTGAAGGCGGGCCTGTTGGGCAAGGTCGTCGTGACGGATGACCTGCCACCACGCGAGCCGGCTGACCAGGGAGCCAGATGCAATCCCGAAGCACGCCAGCAGGACGAGCAGGCGGAGGCGGGAATCGGTCCTGCCCAGCATGAGTTGGGTCGACGGCCTAGCGGGCCGGCACGACGATGGGCTGGGCGAGCTGTCCGAGCCCCGCGTCCAGGGCCAGCTTGCGGATCGCCGGCTCGCGCCCGAGGCGGTTCAAGTCGGACTGCAGCTCGCTCAATGTCGCCTGCAGGCGATCCCGATCGGTGTTCAGCCGGTCGATGTCGTAGCTCGTCGCCGAAACTCGGACGGTCTGGGCGAGGGAGAAGAAGGCCAGCAGGAAGACCAGTACGATGCTGCCCAACAGAAACCCAACCCGGCTGGGCCGTCGCCGCGCCCGGATCGCACCACGGATGCGACGTCGCGGCGGAGCCGCCGACTCTGAGCGGCGGACGAGGCGGCCCGGAAACACGCCCGCCCGGGGGCGCGCGCCCTGGTAGACGGCCATCACTCCCCCTGCGCGAAGCGCAGTCGAGGCGCGCGGGGGTCGAAGAAGGAGAGCGGGTCGATCGCAGCGGCGTCGGACGCATCCCAACCCTGGGGCGCCGGCTCGGGCAGGTGCTGCCGCTCGTATCGCTGGCGGAGCTCGTGCTGACGCCGGCCGTACGACTTGCGCCGGTTCTGCTGGTGGCGCTTGCTCACGCTGGTCCTCCTGTGCTGGGGATGTCCCGACGGCCGCGCCGCCGGGCGGGACAGGTCAGGCGGCGAGGCGCTCGGCGGCTCGCAGCCGTGCGCTGCGGGCCCGGGGGTTGGCGGAGATCTCGGCTGGGCGGGGCGTCAACGACGGTTTCGTGACGAGGCGCAGGCGGGGGTTGCGGCCGCAGACGCAGACCGGCACCTCAGGCGGGCAGACGCAGCCACGACGCTCGGCCTGCAGGAAGCGCTTGACGATGCGGTCCTCCAGCGAGTGGTAGCTGAGGACGACGAGGCGGCCGCCGGGTCGGAGGATCTCCACCGCCGCGGCGAGTCCCGCCTGCAGGGCGTCGAGCTCCTCGTTGACCGCGATCCGGAGCGCCTGGAAAATCCTCGTCGCGGGGTGGATTCGACGGCGGCCCCTGGGCGGGTGCGGCGCGACGCGCTCGACCAGCGCTGCCAGCTCCTCGGCCGTGGCGATGGGGCCTGTTCGTCGGGCCTCGGCGATGGCGCGGGCGATCCGCGGCGCGTACGGTTCCTCGCCGTATCGCCGGAAGAGCGCGGTCAGCTCGGCGGCGTCGAGCGTCGCCAGCAGCTCCGCGGCGGGGACGCCGCGCGTCGTGTCGAAGCGCATGTCGAGCGGCCCGCCGGTCCGAAAGCCAAAACCGCGGTCGGCGTCCGCCAGCTGGAAGCTCGACAGGCCAAGGTCGAACAGGAAGCCGTCCGCTTCAGGAAAGCCGGCCTCCGGGGCGACCCGGGCGAGCTCTCGGAAGTTTGCCTGGCGGAGGACCAGCCGGTCCCCGTAGCGGGCCAGGCGGCGACCAACTCTGGCGATGGCCGCCCCGTCGGCGTCGAGTCCGAGGAGGCGGCCATCAGGATTGGTCGCCTCCAGGATCCGCTCGGTGTGCCCACCGCCGCCGACCGTGGCATCGATTTGAAGGCTGCCGGGAGCAGGTGCGAGCATCGACATGACCTCCTCCACCAGCACCGGCAGATGCCCTTCCTTCATTTCTTCTCCACTGGTCGACGTACGGATCCCGAGCGGACCCTGGAAGCGCATGTAGTGAGGGCCTAGATCCCGAGGCCGTCGAGGGCTTGCGCCAGCGAATCCGGGTCTTCCAGCGCACGCCGGTAGTCATCCCAGCGCGCCGGTGACCAGATCTCCGCGTGGTCGCGCGAGCCGACGATCACGGCCTCCCCTTCCAGGCCGGCCCAATCCCGCAGGTAGGCCGGGACGACGACCCGACCCTGGCGATCGAGTCCGGCCTCGAACGCCCCGGCGAAGACATAGCGCTGGAAGAGACGCGACCCGGAGTCCGTGATGGGCAGCCCGGCGACCTTGTCCGCCAGCGCGTCCCACCCCGTCCGGGTATGGATGGCGAGACAGGCATCGAGCCATCGGGAGACGACCGCGCCCTCTTCGATCTGGGCGCGGAATTTCGCGGGGACGGCGATCCGCCCCTTGTCGTCCACCGAGTGCCGGTACTCGCCGGTGAACACTTACGGGTCGTCCTTCGAGCTGGAGGCGCCGTGGCCCGGGTTCGCGGGGCAACTCTCGTTCCCCACTTCTCACCACTTCGTGCCACTTGGGCGCACTATAGCGCGCGGAACGACCTCGTCAATGGCCGTTTTGCACACTGGGTCCGGGCGCCCGGAACTGCCGCCCGTCCGGTGAGAGTCCGGGGCGTGGGCGCACGACGGGCAGGGGGAATCGGCGGGCGGACGAATGGGGCCGGGCGGGTCAGGGGCGCCCGGTCCGGCCGCGGACGGGCCGGCCGGTTAGAGGCTCAGCGCGTCGGCGGCGGCAGGATCAGCTTGTCGCCGGGCGAGATGCCCTTCGTCTGCGTCCACGGATTCAGGAGCCGAACCGCGTCGAGGGTCGTCCCGAAGTAGTGCGCGATGGCCGACAGGTTGTCCCCGCGGCGGACGGTGTAGAGGTAGCAATCCGGCTTGGTCGGGCACGGGGTAAGCAGGGCGTAGCGGTCGCTCGAGGCTGCCGGGGTGGCCGATGGAGTCGAGGTCGGGGTCGGACTTGGCCTGGCCGGGGTTGGCGAGGGTGTCGGCCTGGCGGGCGGGCTGGGGGTCGCCACAGCCGCGAGGCTAGGAGTAGCGGCCGACCGGGGCGTTGGAATAGCCACCGCGGCGGCCGGCCCCGGATTCGATGCCTTGCCGTTCAGCCCGCCGCGGACCAGCACGAACGCGAAGGACGCACCAGCTGAAAGGACGAGCAGGGCTATCGCGATGAGGGTCGCCCGGGTCAGCGTCCGGCGCGGCGATTGCGACTTGCTGGCGATCAGTGCGCCACGCAGGTAACGGGGGCAGTTGATGTGGCCGCTCTCCAGGCAGACCAGCTCCTGCTGCCGCCTCGACTGCGGCTGCGGTTCGCCAAACGCCGCGCAGCGATTGTTCGGATCGCCGGCCTCGATCGGTGGGAGCAGCGTGCCATCGGGGGCCTGAGCCCGGAAGAAGGGACAGGTCGTGACATACGGCGAGCGACCGTCGGCCGGCCTCCCGGGCCACACGGGCTCGGTATCGACAGGGTGGCTGGTTTCCTGAGGGGTGCCAACTTCGGGGCTGCCGACTTCCACCGCGGCTTCGGCCAGCGCTTCAGCTTCGGCTACCGCCATCCGGTCGTCCGGGCGGCCCGGGCCAACGGCCCGCACGTCGACCTCGTACGGGGCGAATGGCGAGCCGCGGTGCCCGAGCGGCCGGTCCGGGGCTACGTCGTCCACGGACCCTCCCGCGTTCCCTCGATGGACCGTTGCCCACTCTAGTACGTTTAGCGAGTTGCTGTTCGGCGCTGGCGGATGCTAGTCTCCGCGCCGCCACGTGTCGGCCCAAATCCGACTCGCGCGAGCACGAGGCGCCCCCGAAAATGGCTCTGCCGATCCCGACCGTAACCACGGATCCCGAGGCCTATCGGCTCGCCCCGCACCGGATCCGGCGCTGCACGTTTCGGCGGATCATCCAGATCGAGCCAGCCGAGGAGCACGTCTACGACGTGGAGTGCCTGTACCCCGAGCGACGGGTGCCGGTGCCCTTGGGGGACCTCGAGTCGGCAACCCCGATCTGCAACGACTGCACGGCCGCCCATATCTTCCGCCCGGACGAGGACTGATCGAGTCTTCGGGCGATGACTCGGCGCCCGTGGCTGCCCTACGCGTTGTGGGCGGCAATCGCGGGCGCCGTTGTGCTGGTCGGGCAACCAGGCTTCAGGCTACTGCGCGGAGCTGCACCCGCGGCTGTGTGGCTCGGCGCTGCTGGCCGATCTGAGGGGACCGTGGGATCCCGGCCAAGGCTTTCTGATCCTGGTGCTGCTCGCGACGGGCTGCATCGTGATCGCCGCTGGCCAGCACCTGGGCCGCACGACCCGCCTGGCGTTCGGGGCCTGGAGCGGCCTGACCATCGGCTGGTTCCTGTTCGTGTTCGGAGGCCAGGTCCACGGCTGTCTCGGTCCACTGAGCGTGACCCCGGAGGCCTGTCGGGTGGCCCTGGGCCTTCCACCCGAGACGAGCTGGGATCGATTCATCCACGGTCCGGGTCCGCTCGTCGCGGTGCTCGTTATTGGCTGGCTGTCCATTGTGCTGGCGACTCGGTGGCAAAAGCGTCAGCGAGGCGGCCTGTAAGCCGAGTTCTGTGCCCCGGGATCGCTTGCGCGAGCCCGCGGCGATGGCCATCCATCTGAGGCCGCCGGTTACCCGACGGCTCTTGCGGCCGACCCGAGGGCTGGGCAGCGCGCCTCTCCCCCGGCGAACCGGGTTGCGCCCTCCTACTTGGCCTTGCTCCGGGTAGAGTTTGCCCGTTTCACTCCGGCCCGCGACTTGCGCCGCCGGCCGGCATCGTCACTGTGGCACTGTTCCTCGCCTCACGGCGGGCGGGTGTTACCCGCTACCCTGCGCTGCGGAGCTCGGACTTTCCTCACGCCCTTGACGGGGCGAAGCCCCGATGTGGCGTGCGACCATCCGGCCGCCTCGCTGACCGCCCGATTCTACGCTCCGGGGATGCACGGGCCCGTGCGGGCGACCGAATCGCCCTGGAACTGGCGCGGCCGCGGCTGTGAACTCCAGGCCGACGGCCAGCAGGCCACGGCGAGCAGGGGCGGCAGGGCGATCCGCCGGCGGTCGAACCACCGGGCATCGACGAGCCAGGCCGCAAGGACGACCCAGCGCTAATCCGCATTCCCGTCCAAACCGTCGAATATTCGTGGGGTGGCTGTTAGTCGGCCGGGACGCCCGGCCGGCGAGGAGGCCTCGCATGAGGCAACAGGCGGATCTGGTCACGCAGTCACCCGGTGGGTAAATGACGGTTTGGCCTCGACGAACATGCACCGAGTGGGCAAGCGACGGTTTGGCGACCCGTCCGGGCGCGATCCGTCCTCGCGCGCGCCTGTTCCGAAGATGGCCGGGATGGTTCGGATCAATCCCTGCGAGGCCGTACCACCGCGACAGCCGGACCCCCGGCCGCGACCCGGTCGATGGCCTCGTTGGCGAGTGCGTCCGCGGCGGAGTTCTGGGCCCGCGGCACGTGGGCGGCGGTCCAGCGATCGAACGAGCGCAGGATCCGACGGGCCTCGATGTGGAGGGGAATCAATTTCGCATCCTTGACCCGCCAACGACCCGCGAGCTGCTCGACGATCAGCTTCGAATCGAGCAGCAGGTGAACCTCGCGCGCCCCGAGCTCCGCGGCCAGGGCCAGGGCGCGGACGACCCCAGTGTACTCGGCGACGTTGTTCGTCTGGGCGCCGAGATACTCCGAGATGGAGGCGTCGGCGGGTGCGAGCGGGTCGCGCGCATCCGGCCGCGAAGCGTCGACGAGTACCGCCCCAAGGGACGCCGGGCCGGGGTTGCCCCGCGCGGCGCCATCCGTCCGGATGATGAACCGCGACGGCGAGGTCAGGCTGCGCCTCCGCCGGTGCCCTTGCGCGGGCCGGCGCTCCGATGGGTAGACGCGTCTGCCTTCGGGGCTGCTTGCAACACCGGCAACGGGGTCGACTGCCGCGCCGGCGCGGGCCGACCGCGCAGCTTCCGCCATGCTGCCTGGAGCGGGTCGTAGTAGGCGTCGGCGACGCGTTCCTTGAGCGGGATGATCGCGTTGTCGGTGATCTTGATGTGCTCCGGGCAGACCTCGGTGCAGCACTTGGTGATGTTGCAGTAACCGATCCCGCCATCGTCCTTGAGGTACTCACGGCGGTCGGCCCGATCCATCGGGTGCATCTCGAGGCCGGCTGCCCGGACGAGGTAGCGCGGTCCCATGAACGGCTTGTCGGTCTCGTGGTTGCGCAGCACGTGGCAGACGTCCTGGCACAGGAAGCACTCGATGCACTTGCGGAACTCCTGCACGCGCTCGATGTCCTCCTGCCGCCAGCGCCACTCGGACTGCGGCACGTCGGAGGGCGGCGTGAACGGCTCGATGGTGCGGTTCACCTCGTAGTTCCAGGACACGTCCGTCACGAGGTCGCGGATGAGCGGGAAGGCCCGCATCGGCTCGACGGTGATGGGCGCCGCAAGGTCGAAGTCGGACAGCCTGGTCTTGCACGTCAGGCTCGGCCGGCCGTTCACCTCGGCGCTGCAGGAGCCGCATTTGGCCGCCTTGCAGTTCCAGCGCACGGCGAGGTCCGGAGCCCGGTGGCCCTGGATCCAGTGCAGGGCGTCGAGGATGACCATCCCCTCCTCGACCGGCACATCGAAGTCGACCAGCCCACCAGGCCTGCCGGGTGCGCCGCGGAAGACTTTCAAGTGCGCGTCAGGCATCGATCGCTCCCGTCAGTGGCTCGCGCCGAGCAGTGCGCGGAGGTCCTGGTTCATGCGCGGCAGCTGCGATTTCGTCACGCTCATCACGCCGTCCTTGCCGCGGGCGATGACGCTGTTCGAGCCGCCCCATCGTGCGTCGTCGGGATCCGGATAGTCGAGCCGGCTGTGCGCTCCCCTGCTTTCTCTCCGCTGCAAGGCGCTGCGGGCGACGGCTTCCGAGACGGTCAACAGGCTGCCCAGCTCGAAGACGAGGTTCCAGGCCGGGTTGTAAACGCGGCCACCGTCGACGCAGACGGCGCTCCAGCGCCGTCGCAGCTCCTCGAGCTCGCGCAGCGCCTCCTTCAGGTCGCCCGCCTCGCGGAAGATCCCGACCCGGCTCTGCATCATGGCCTGCAGGTCGCGCTGGATGGCGTACGGATCCTCGCCGTCCGACCGCTCGAGCGCTTCGCCCAGCTCGCGCGCCCCGGCCTGGACCTGGACGGGATCGAGGTACGCCGCGTCGCGCCGACGGGCGGCCATGTCCGCCGCGGCCGCGCCGGCCCGCGCCCCGAAGACCAGCAGGTCGGACAGCGAGTTGCCGCCCAACCGGTTCGCGCCATGCATGCCACCCGTGACCTCGCCCGCGGCGAACAGCCCACCCACCGTCGTCTCGCCGGTCTCGGCGTCGACCCGCACGCCGCCCATGACGTAGTGGGTGGTGGGCCCCACCTCCATCGGTCCGCGCGTGATGTCGACGTCGGCCAGCTCCTTGAACTGTTCGTACATCGAGGGCAGCTTGCGCCGGACGTGGTCGGGCGGCAGGTAGCTGATGTCGAGGTAGACGCCGCCGTGGGCCGTCCCGCGGCCGGCCTTGACCTCCAGGTAGATGGCCCGCGCGACGTTGTCC
>JALZAF010000162.1 GCA_030948505.1 Chloroflexota bacterium | reverse complement strand
CCGATGCACCCGGCCGAGGGCGATCTCGATCGCCGGTAGGTCGGACGGGTCGGCGAGCGCGGCGGCGGTCTCCAGGGATGCGATGGCGGCGGGATACTCGCCGAGACGCGACCGGAGCTCGCCGATCCGCGCGTGTGCGCCCGCGCCATCCAGATGGCCGAGGGCGATGGCGGCTCCCAGATGGTCGATCGCCTCGTGATTGGCGAACATGGCCTCGGCCCGGTCCGCGGCCTCGAGAAAGGCCGCGGCCGCCTCGGCCGGCCGACCAGCCTCGCGCTCGTGGCCGGCGATGAGGGCGAATCGGGTGAGATCACCTTGCCCCGCCACCGACGGATCGAGTCGCAGCGCGTCGGCCGTCCGCCGGTGCAGGAGACGGCGCCGCGCGAGACTCGTGGCCTCATACGCGACGTCGCGCATCCGGCCGTGGGCGAAGTCGTACCGGACCGACACGCCGATCGCGCCGGGGAGCTCGCCGACGATGCCCCGGCGCATCAGCTCCTCGATGCCATCGACCGTCTCCTCATCGGATCGGCCGCTCGCCTGCCGGACCGTGGCGAGGTCGAACGAGCGACCGATGACCGCCGCCGCCGAGAGGATCTGCGCCGCCGTCTCGCCGACCGACGCGATGCGCCCGTGGAGGAGCGCCTGGACCCCGCGCGGCATCGCGCTCCCGGGTGGCTCCCCGCTGGCCAACGCCGCGACGACATGGAGCGGCAGCCCTTCGGAATCGGCCGCGAACGCGTCGATAAGCTTGTCGTCGACGTCATCGCCTGGTCTGGTCGCGCGAACGATCGCGGCGACCTCGTCACGGTCCAGGCGCCGGAGCGGGACGCTCGCCGCGGTCGACAGGCGCACGAGCTCATTCGCCGTCGCGAGGCCATTGGGTGTGAGGTCCTCGCGTCGCCAGGCGAGGAGCAGGAGGACGGGCCGGCCATCCAGGCGGCGGGCGAGGTAGGCGAGCGCTTCGCGGGTCGGGTCGTCGGCGAAGTGCAGGTCATCGATCCAGATGAGCCCGGGCACGCGTCCCGCCGCGAAGGCGGACAGGGCGCCCGCGATGGCGTCCAGGAGCCGGACTCGCGCGCTCGCGCCGTCGGGGGCGGGGACGCCGGTCACCCGGAGCGGCGGCGGCAGATCGACCAGCCGGCCGATCTCGAGCCGGGCTGTCTCGTCGAGGGCCTCGAGGCGGGTCGCTCCGTCGGGCGTCGCGAGCCCGGCGCGGAGGAGCTCGGCGATCGGGCCATACGCGATGGCGCCCTCGCCCGGGTAGCCGCGGGCAGCGAGGACGATCCCGCCGTCCGCGCGGATCGTCGTGGCAACCGTCTCGGCGAGGCGGGTCTTGCCGATCCCGGCTTCGCCTTGGAGGAGGACGACACGGCCGTCTGGGGCCGCGGCCCGCCATACCGATCCGATCGTAACGAGCTCGTGCTCGCGCCCGACGAGCGGCACCACCCCGGACGCCGCGACGTCAGTCGAGTCGGCGGGTCGGCTTGGGGCAGGTCCAGCTGGCGTGCCCATCGGCGTCGGTCCTGCCTCGAGCCGGCCCTCGCGGATTGTGTCGTACAGCTCGGTCGTCTCGCGAAGGGGGGCGACGCCCAGTTCGCGGTCGAACAGCGCAACGAGCTCGCGGTACTGGCGGATCGCGCCGGTGCGGTCGCTGGCGCGGGCGAGCAGCTCGATGAGCCGCCGCTGACCGAGCTCGTCGAGTGGATCGAGCTCCATTCGTCGCGTCGCTGCCTCCACCGCCCCGCCGACATCACCGCCGCGGAGTCGGGCGGCCGCGAGCCGTTCGAGGATGTTGCCGACCGTCCGCTCGAGACGCACGGCGCGGGCTGCCTGCCAATCGTCGAAGGCCGGGCTGTCGCGGACAGCGAAGCCCGCCAGGAACGGACCCCTCGCGAGTGCGGCCGCCGCCTCGAGGTCGGTCGGTCGGGACGATGTCGCCAGCCGCTCGAGCTCGGCCAGATCGACGGTGGACGCCGCCGGGTCGAGCGCCACCTGCGTCCGACCGATGACGAGCCCGGACTCACCGACCGCCGTCCGCAGCGCCGACAGCGTCCGGCGGAGAGCACCCCGCGCGGCCTCGTCGTCCGCCTCCGGCCAGAACATGGCCGCCAGCTCATCGCGAGCGAACGGCCGACCTTCCCCGGCAACGAGCGCGACGATCGCGAGCGCCTTGCGGGTGTCGACCACGATCGGCCGTCCGGCGACCGCGACCTCGAGCGGCCCGAGGAGTCGGATCGATAGCGGCACAACGTGGCGAGGCATCGCGTAACGGTACTTGACGATGGACGCATCCCGTAACGTTGTCGGGACGGTGGGCTGCCATGATCCCGGGATGATGCGCCGCTGGCGTTCCGGGCTGCTCTACGCCGCAGTGGCGATCCAGGTGGTCCTGCTCGCCGGCGAACTGGTCCTCGACCAGCTGGCGAACCGCTCCCAGACCACAGCGGGAACCGCCCTCCCTTCGGACCTCGCCGGCGCGGCATCGATCCTGATCTTCCCCACCGTCGGCCTGGTCATCTTCGCCCGCCGGCCCGACCATCCGATCGGCTGGCTCTTCGTGTTCTCGAACTTCGGTTGGGCCATCAACAACTTCGCGGGAGCGTACGTCCGCTTCGGCACCTTGAGCGGCCGGTCGTTGCCGATCAGCCCCGACGCCATGGCCTGGTTCTATACCTGGCCGGGGAGCATCGCGGTCGGCCTGACGATCCTGCTCATCCTCCTGTTCCCATCGGGGCATCTCCCGTCACGGAACTGGCGATGGGCGCTCTGGCTCCTGATCGGATGGACTGCCGTCTCCACTGTTGCGAGCGCCTTCGCGCCGGGCCCGGTCAACGACGCGATCGGCGTCCGGATCGAGAACCCGCTCGGGATGGGCGGCGCGGTGGGCTCGGCGCTGGCCGTCCTGCTCGATGCGTCGTTCATCGTCACCATCCTGCCCGTCGTGGCGGCCTTCGCAGCGATGACAGCGCGCTTCCGCGCCTCGCGGAGCGTTGAGCGACAGCAGATGAAATGGATGTTCGGCGCGGTCGCCCTGGTCGTCTTGTTGGGGCTTCAGATCGTCGTGGAGGTATATGACCCTTCGGCGCGCGACATCGCCGGCCTTGGCGCGGTCATCATCTCGCTCAGCATCCTGAGCTTCGCCCTCATCCCCATCGCCGCCGCCGTTGCCATCCTGCGGTACCGCCTCTACGACATCGACCGGATAATCAGCCGGACGCTGGCCTACGGTCTGATCACCGCGCTGCTGGTCGCGGTCTTCCTGGTCGTGAACCTTGGCCTCCAGTCGCTGCTGAGTTTCGTGACGTCGGGCAATTCGCTCGCGGTCGCTGGGTCCACCCTGTTGGCGGCAGCCCTGTTCACGCCCGTCCGACGTCGAGTCCAGCGCATCGTCGATCGACGCTTCGATCGCGCCCGCTACGACGGCGAACGGACGGCGAGCGCGTTCTCCGCCCGGATGCGCGACGCGACCGACCTGCCGACGGTGGCCGCCGACCTCAGTGGCACCGTCCGACGGGCGATCGCTGCATCCAGCGTGGGCCTGTGGCTTCGGGGGTCCGACCAGTGAGCGGCTGGCGCGCCCGCCGACACCTCGCGGTCGCGATCGCCCTGGGTGACATCGTGGCTTACGTCATCGCGATCGTCGCGTCGGGGTTCGCGGCCTCGTTCTGGCTCGTGCCGTTCACCGGGGGTGAGCGCTGGCCCCGGATCGTCGGACGTCACGGAACGCGCATCGTGACGATGGCCGTAACGATTCCCGGACGCCACGCTGCGAAGGTAACCATGACATGACCGAACTGACGCGTCCGATCCGCCGCCTCCTGAGACGTCACGCCTACGCCCCGGACCCGAGTGCCGCGCCCACGACACCTGCGATCGAGGAACGGCCGCGCCCGACCGACGATCGGTCCATCGCTGTGGATATCGCCGAGTCGGACCCGTTGCTCGCCTATCTCCAGACCGCATCCGGGCCGGTGGAGATCGCCCGCCTGGAACTGGACTCGCCGGCGGTCCGGGCGATGCGCGAGGCGGGCGTCGCGCTCGTCGTCCCGCTCGTCTCGCAGGGCGAGCTGATCGGGACCCTCAACCTCGGCCCACGGCTGTCCGAGCAGGAGTATTCGACGGACGACCGACGCCTCCTGACTACCCTCGCCGCCCAGGCCGCCCCCGCCATCCGAGTCGCCCAGCTCGTCCGGGAGCAGGCCGCGGAAGCCACCGAGCGCGAGCGCCTCGAGCAGGAGATGCGGGTCGCGACCCTCATCCAGCAGCAGTTCCTGCCGCGCGAGCTGCCGAACCTGCCGCAATGGCAGATCGCCGCCTACTACGGCCCGGCCCGAGCGGTGGGCGGCGACTTCTACGACTTCATCGAGATGCCGGGCGGCCGGATCGGGATCGCCGTCGGCGACGTGACCGACAAGGGTGTGCCCGCGGCCCTGGTCATGGCCCGAACCCACTCCATCCTCCGCGCCGAAGCCAGCCGGAGCGATTCACCGGGCGAGATCCTGGCCCGCGCGAACGCCTTGTTGGTCCCGGAGATGCCCGCCCGAATGTTCGTGACCTGCCTGTTCGCGATCCTGGAGCCTGAGACGGGCCGGATCGTCATGGCCAACGCCGGCCATAACCTGCCCTACATCCGCACCAACGACGGCGTCGTCGAGCTGCGCGCGACCGGGATGCCTCTTGGCCTGATGCCCCGCATCAAGTACGAGGAGACGGAGGGCGTCATCGCCCCCGGCAGCAACGTCCTGCTCTACTCGGACGGCCTCGTCGAGGCGCACGACCCGGCGGCGCAGATGTTCGGCTTCCCGCGCCTCCGCCAGGCGATGACGATCGACGACGCCGGGAGCGAGCTCCTCGACCGCCTGCTCGACGACCTGCACGAGTTCACCGGGCCCGACTGGGAGCAGGAGGACGACATCACGCTCGTGACCCTGCGCAGGGCGTCCGGCGTGGCCGACGAGGCGAGCGACGGATCGTCCGGCCCCGCGCTCATCAGCGCATTCTCTATCCCCGGCGAGGAGGGCAACGAGCGCATTGCGATGGACCGCGTCGCGGCCGCGATCGCCGATCTCGGGCTCCCGCCAGCCCGCCTCGAGCGGCTCAAGACCGCCGTCAGCGAGGCGACGATGAACGCCATCGAGTACGGCAGCCAGGGCCGCCCGGAGATCCCGGTGGACGTCGTCGTCGAGACGACGACCGACGCGATCGTCGTCCGTATCACCGACCGCGCCCTGTCCGGCGCCGTCCCGAGCGATGCCGAGGCGCCGGACATCGAGCGCAAGCTCGCCGGTGAGCAGAAGCCCCGCGGCTGGGGACTCTTCCTGATCAAGAACATGGTGGATTCGATGGACGTGACCAGCGACGGGTCGACCCAGACGCTGACCCTGACGATGGCACGCAAGGAGCGGACCGATGGATGACCGACAGTTCGGCGCAGAGATCGCGGAGGTCCCGGACGAGGTCCGCGTCCGCCTCACGGGCGACCTGAACGCCCGTGCGGACGAGACGCTCGCGGATGCCTACAGGCAGGTCGCGGCCCTCGGCCCGCGGCGAATCAGCCTCGACTTCGGGCACGTCGGCTACATCAACAGCACGGGCATCGCCCTCGTCGTCCGATTGCTGGCCGACGCCCGCCGCGACGGCCGCACCGTCCGCGCGATCGGCCTGACGGAGCACTACCGGGAGATCTTCCGGATCACCCGTCTGTCCGACTTCATGGAGATCGTCGAAGGAGATGCCGCATGAGCGCCACCGTCATCGAGCTCGATCAGGACGGTCCCGCGTCCATCCTGCGGATCGCAGGCGACATCACCTCGGCCAGCGAACCCGACCTCATGGCCGCATATGGCCTCGCGGCGGCCAACGGGGCGATGGCCGTCATCCTCGACTTCAGCAAGCTCGAGTACATGAACAGCGGTGGTATCGGGCTCCTCGTGACGCTCCTTGTCCGCGCCCAGCGGGGAGGCGGACGGCTCGTGGCGACCGGGCTGTCCGACCACTACCGCCAGATCCTCACGCTGACCCGCCTCGACGAGGCGATCGAGATCCACGACGACGAGGCGGCGGCTGTGTTGGCCGCCAGCGCCTGACCCGGCCGCGGCCGGGAGACCGAGGAGAATCTGCGATGACCGAGCCGAAAGACAGCCCACCCACGAACCGCGACGCAGCCAACTGGGCAGGACCGGTCGACCGCCTGTCGGCCGCGGGGGTGGCCGGTGCGAAGGACGATGCGGTGACCGGGAAGCGGGTGTCCGGCCCTCTCCAGGGCTTCGGCCAGTTGTGGCAGAAGACGTTTACCGTCCGCCTGGACGGCGCCGACATCTCGCCGACGGACCTCATCGCCCTCTGGAAGGATCGCTTCCCGACGTTCTGGCCGAAGGGCCAGCGGTTCTATGCGCCTCTGTCAGGGATCGCCCCGGGCGAGGTTGCCCTGCTCGACATCGCCCCGGTGCCGGGGGGGCCCGTGAGGCTGTCGACCGGCGTCCTCGTGCTGTACGCGGACGACGAGTCGTTCACGTTCATGACGCCCGAGGGCCATACCCTTTCGGCGTGGATCACCTTCTCCGCGCGGCGCGACGGCGACGTGACGATCGCCCAGGCGCAGGCCCTCGAGCGGCCGGCCGACCCGTTCGACGAGCTCGCCTACATGCTGGGCGGCAACCGGCTGAACAACCGGTTCTGGGAGGCGACGCTGGGCAACCTCGCGACGGCGGTCGGGGTCGCCGGGCCGGTCGTCGAGACGCACGTCGTATGCATCGACCGGAAGCGGCAGTGGCGCTACTGGCGGAACGTCCGCAACAGCGCATCGATCCGGTCTGCTCGGCGGACCCTGACGGCGCCTTTCCGCAAGCTGACCGGCCGGGGGTGAGGCCCCGGGTCCCGTGAGCGGCCCGGGCGGCGACGGCCGGGCCGACGCGATCGTGGTCGGGGCCGGGCCGAACGGCCTGGCCGCGGCGATCACCCTGGCCCGGGCCGGGCGCTCCGTTCGCGTCTACGAGGCCGCCCCGACTGCTGGTGGCGGGACGCGGACCGCGGAACTGACACTCCCCGGGTTCCGCCACGACGTCTGCTCGACGATACTGCCGCTGACGATCGCCTCACCGTTCTTCCGGAGCGTCGACCTGGCGGCCCGCGGGGTCGAGCTCCTCCAGCCCGATGCACCGTTCGCGCACCCCCTTGACGGCGGAGCGGCGGCCGTGCTCGAACGGTCCCTGACCGCGATGGAGGACGGGCTCGGCGCCCGTGACGGACGGGCGTGGCGCCGGACCTTCGGCCCACTCGTGCGAGGTGCGGACGATCTCGCGGGCGAGCTCCTGCGGCCGGTCCTCCACCTGCCGCGCCACCCGCTGCGGCTTGCCCGGTTCGGCCTGCCGGCGCTGCGGTCGGCCGAGGGCTTCGCCCGGGGCCGCTTTCGGGATCCGCCGGCACAGGCGCTCTTCGCCGGGGTCGCCGCCCACTCGATGCTGCGGCTGGACCGGCCGCTGAGCGCCTCGTTCGGGCTCGTCCTCACGATCTTCGCCCATTTCGTCGGCTGGCCGATGGCCCGCGGTGGCTCGGCTGCGGTCACGGACGCGCTCGTCGCGGAGCTGTCCGCGCTGGGTGGCGAGGTCGTCACCGGCCACCGGGTGGACGGCCTCGCCGAGCTGCCGCAGGCTCGGGCGGTCCTGTTCGACGTCACCCCCCGCCAGCTCGTCGCCATCGCGGCCGACCGGTTGCCGCCGCACACCCGGCGCCATGCGCAGCGGTTCCGGTACGGCTCGGGTGTTTTCAAGGTGGATTGGGCATTGGACGGCCCCGTCCCGTGGACCGCCGAGGGACCGCGCCGCGCGGCCACGGTCCACCTCGGCGGGACGCTCGAGGAGATCGCGGCCTCGGAGGCGGACGTGGCTGCCGGGCGACATCCCGATCGGCCCTTCGTCCTGTTCGTCCAGCACCAGCCCTGGGACGGGACGCGAGCGCCGGCGGGCAAAGGCACCGCCTGGGCCTATTGCCACGTGCCGGCGGGATCCGCCGTGGATATGACGGCCCGGATCGAGGCCCAGGTCGAGCGCTTCGCGCCCGGCTTCCGCGACCGCATCCTCGCCCGCGCGACCCATGCCCCGGCCGCGATGGAGGCCTACGACGAGAACTATGTCGGCGGCGACATCAACGGCGGCATCCAGGACATCCGTCAGCTCATCTTCCGGCCGTGGCCGACGCTCGATCCGTACCGGGTGGGCGACGGGCTCTACCTGTGCTCATCGTCCACTCCGCCCGGCGGTGGGGTCCACGGCATGAGCGGCTACTGGGCTGCCCGCTCGGCGATGCGCCATGAATTGCGCTGACCGACGACCAGGTTGGAGAGATTCGCTGGTACCGCATACCGGACTCCCGAAAAACCGTCTCATGGGTCTCAGCCACGTTCAAATGAGCCTACCCAGAGACGCATGAGACGCAAGAAACAGGACCCATAAGGGCTCCAATAAGGGCTACCGGCTAGGGTCGAGGGTGGCGCTGCCAAATGAGGGTCGAACTCAGTACGCCACAGGCTTCGGAAGGAACGGGTCGAACCTCCAACCAAGCGGTTTACAGCCGCCGGCCTTCTCCACCGATTCGTCCTCAGAAACGGCCCGGAAAAGCCAATTGAGAGTCACCCTGCGAGTCACTCATGCCGATGCTGCCGAGCCTTCGCACTTGTGGCGCATTCCGGAATTCCGGCGACACCGGCCCGTATACCCACCGATCGACCGGAGTCGGCCCGTCTCCGCTGTCTACGCCGGCAGGCGAACTGACCGGACATAGTCGCCGTCGGCCGTGTGATAGAGCGTCATCGCCGGGCCGGCGTTGACCGAAGCTCCGAGGAGCAAAGCCAGGGGAGCCGGACCCGCCAGAAAGACATGCGCCTCGGAGATACCATCGTCGCGCATCCCCTTGAGCCGGCGGCCGAAGGCAGCGGTCGCAGCTGCGGCGACGGCGGCGTCGACATGATCGGCGTCAGGGCCGTAGCCGATCGACACGCGACGGGAAGGCGCGAGTCCCAGCGCGTCGACGGCTCGATCGACGGCCGCGGCGACGTTGCGGGCGAGACTGACCTCGACGATCGCGACCCGCTGATCGCCGGCGACGATCGGGGTGTCGGTCGCCGCTATCTGCGTCGGATCTTCGGCATGGCCGAGTTGCCAGCCGTCGCCGGCCGTGATCGGGATCTTCGACACATGCGGGAACGCGTGCCCGAAGGCGAAGGCAGGTCCGAGCGGGGACTGGACCGTGATCTCGAGGCCGCGGCCGGTGCGGGCCAACTCCGCCGCGAGGTCGTCGCGGGCGAGCAGCAGATCCGTCCATGGCGTGGTGACGCCGGCGGTGAACTCGGGGGACCAGTCGACCAGGACGTCGGCGTCGAGGTCGTCGGCCACCGCAAAGGTCGTCAGGTGGAGCCGGAGCGGTCCTGGGGCCGCCTCGGCTGACCGCCGCGCCAGGGCGATGCGGATCAGATGGTTGGCCATGGCTCGGCGGCCTGCCGTCCCGGCCTTCAACCGCTCCCCGTTGAAAGTGTTGGGCAGCGGTTGTTTGAAGGTCTTCGCTGCGCCCTTGAGGTCGGTGACGCCGATGTCGACGAAGATCGGGATGAGCGGGTACGGGAACGGGTGGTCGGCGCCCGTCTCGGCCTGGTGGCGGAGGTAGGCGGGCGGCCACTCGTGCTCCCAGACGTAGGCGCTGTCGAGGATCTTCTTGGTGCCGTAGATCACGAAGCCGTCGGTGTCTGTCTGGACGGCGGTCAGCACCGCCGGGCCGGTGGCAACGCCGCGGTGCTGGTCCTTGCGATCGCGCCACGACGACAGCCCGCGGCGGCGCATCTCGGTCTCGAGCCGCACCAGGGCGGCACGATCGCCGTTCTGGTGCGACAGGAAGTGCCGGATCGGCCGGCTCATGCGGCCTCTCCGCGCGTTCGTTTCGGCGCCGGCGGTCGTG
>JALZAF010000156.1 GCA_030948505.1 Chloroflexota bacterium | reverse complement strand
GCGCCGGGATGACGGAATAGGTAGACGTTGGCGACTTAAAATCGCCTGCCCGTAAGGGCGTCAGGGTTCGAGTCCCTGTCCCGGCATCGCGATCATTGAACGGCCAGACCGCCGCGGCGTCGCTGGTCGTACTATGGCCTTCATGCTGAGGGTGCCCGAGGTCCTGATCGGGATTGCGATCGTCGCGTACATCCTCAACGACCTCTTCCAGAGCGTCGTCGTGCCCCGGCCGACGCCGGCGCGGTACCGGCCGACGCGCTGGGTCGTTCGCCCCGGCTGGCGGGCGTGGCGGACGATGGGCCTTCGGGCCCGCTCGTCCGAATCGCGAGAACGCTTCCTGGGGACCTTTGCGCCCCTGGTCGTCGTCATATTGCTCGTGGTGTGGCTTAGCGGACTCGTTCTCGGATTTGGCTTCATCTTCTACGGCCTGCGCGATTACCTCCGTCCTGCCATTGACGGCTTCCAGACCGCGCTCTACTTTGCCGGGACCTCGGTCCTGACCATCGGTTTCGGCGACATCGTGGCGACATCGGGGCTGACGCGTCTTCTCGCGCTGGTCGCGGGCGGGACCGGTCTCGGCACGATTGCGCTCGCGATCAGCTTCCTGTTCTCGTTGTATGCCTCGTTCCAGCGCCGCGAGATCCTGATCGTGA
The DNA here is from genome assembly GCA_030948505.1 of Chloroflexota bacterium. Classification (GTDB taxonomy): domain Bacteria; phylum Chloroflexota; class Limnocylindria; order Limnocylindrales; family CSP1-4; genus JACDAV01. The sequence goes on along the minus strand of JALZAF010000156.1, from coordinate 2,155 downwards.
CGCTCGACGCCCGGGCCGGCGTCCCGCCGTCCGGTGTCAGCCTGCTGGAGACCATGGCGAAATACGACATGACCGACGACCTTCCGCGCCTCTTCGCCGATTGGGAGAAGTGGGCTGCCGAGGTCCTCGACAGCCATCTCGCCTTTCCGCTCCTCGCGTATTTCCGTTCGTCGCACGACAGCGAATCCTGGATCAGCGCGCTGGGGGCGGTGCTCGATGCCTCGACCCTGCTGTTGACTACCGTCGTCGACGGCCCGCGCGGCCCGGCCAAGATGATGTTTGCCATGGGGACCCACCTCGTCGAGGACATTGGTCGGTTTTTCCACATGCGCGGCGATCACGACGTGGGAGTCGAACGCTACGAGTTCGATGAGGCCCGCGAGCGGTTGTCAGCCGCCGGCTGGCGCCTGATCGGAGCGGAGGAGTCGTGGCTGGCGTTCTCGCGCCTGCGTGTCCAGTACGCGAGCCAGCTCAATAGCATGGCGAAATGGTTTGCCGCGCCGCCGACGCAATGGATCGGGGACCGGTCATATGTCCGCTTTACCGCGCAGCGGCACCAGGAGGTCGAGTCGCGCGTCGCCTCGGGTTAGGCCGCGAAGGCCTCCGGCGGCCTTCCGTGCAGGCGGACATAGAACGCGGTCGCCAGCGCAAAGGGCAGCAGCAGCCGGACTTCGAGGTCCGGCGGCCGGCGAGCGATCCCCGCGAAGAGTTCGGGCAGCTGAGTCCGTTCCATCGCCTGCGTGATGTGCTGGATCGAAAAGGCATCCGAGGCGCGGATCCGAGCGGTCGCGCCATCCCACACGGTGCCACCGTCTTCCAGCTGACGCCACTCCGCCAGTAAGACGCCCTGCACCGCGCTCAGGGCGAGCGCCTGCATCAGGCGGGGCTGGCCCTCGGGTCGAACCTCGACACCGCGTGAGCGCGCCAGCGCCATCGTCTTCTGCACGGCGGCCTCGACCACGGGCCACGATTCAGCGTCGGCGGCTGCGTGGGCCAGCAGGTCGGGCGCCTCGATGATGCGCCGCGTCCGGCCAAGCGCAAAGCCGTCGAGCTGGCTACGAACCGTGGCGCTAAGCCCCAGGTGGGCGAGAGGAGGCGTTCGGGATGCGAACAACTCGATCACGGGCTCCCCGAAACCGATCACCGGGTCGTCAGCGGGAGGCGGCAGCTCCTTGTGGTGGACTCTTGGTCGCCACTTCGGCCCGCCGACGCCCTTGCGGCGGATGGCGAACTTGCCGGCCTGGTGCCGGCCGGTAAGGACCGCCGCGGTCACGCCAACGGCCAGGACCAGCACCGTGACCAGTACGCCGTACCGCACGAGTGCGACGAGGGCCAGGGCGACCGTGGCGGCGAGGACGATGGGACGGCGAGGCAAGCGGGACATGCCTCGAATACAACGCACCGAGGGGCGAACCCGTGCAGCCGGAGGGTCTAGTTTGGGTTCTTAAAGAGGGTGGCGATCCCCTGGCCGCCGCCGATGCACATCGTCACGATCCCCCATTCGGCCTGCCGCCGCTTGAGCTCGTAGGCCAGCTTCACCGTCAGGATGGCGCCCGTGGCGCCGACCGGGTGGCCGAGTGCGATGGCGCCGCCGTTCGGGTTGACCTTGTCGGGATCGATCTCCAGCTCCCGGATCACAGCGACCGCCTGGGCCGCGAAGGCTTCGTTGAGCTCCATCAGGTCGATGTCGTTGATCGTCATGCCGACCTTCTTGAGCAGGTTCTGCACCGCGAAGATGGGGGCCACCCCCATGATCTCCGGGGCGATGCCGGCGACGGCGTCGGCGACCCATTCGAGCTGCGGTGTGACACCGAGCTCATCGGCACGCGCCCTGGTCATGACGACGACGGCCGATCCCGCGTCGTTGATGCCCGAGGAGTTGCCGGCGGTGACGCTCCCGCCCTCACGAAAGGCCGGCTTGAGGCGCCCGAGAGACTCCACCGTCGTGCCAGGCCGAGGATGCTCATCGACCGACGCGATCACCGGGTCGCCTTTTTTCTGTGGAATCGCCACCGGAACGATCTGGTCGTCGAACCTACCCTCGGCGATCGCGGCGGCGGCGCGACGCTGGCTTTCGGCCGCGAACTTGTCTTGTGCCTCGCGGGAAACGCCGTAACGATCGGCGACTTTCTCCGCCGTATTGCCCATCTGGTAG
>JALZAF010000128.1 GCA_030948505.1 Chloroflexota bacterium | reverse complement strand
GTCCGGGCGAGTCGCAGTTGGAGACAGACCGGAGGCTCATCCGCGAGCGGATCAAGAAGATGAAGGAGCGGGTCGACCAGATCCGCCAGCAACGCGAGACCGCGGCCCGCGGTCGCGACCGGCGCCTGATGCCCACCGTGGGCATCGTCGGCTACACCAACGCCGGCAAGTCGACCCTGCTCAACGCCCTGGTCGGCTCGGAGGTCGCGCACGCCGAGGACAAGCTCTTCGCGACCCTCGATCCAACCAGCCGGCAGGTCAAGCTTGGCGATGGCCAGACGGCGATCGTGACCGACACCGTCGGCTTCATCCACAAGCTGCCCCATCAGCTGGTCGACGCATTCCGGGCGACGCTCGAGGAAGTCAACCGGGCCGACATCCTGCTGGAGGTCGTCGACGGCGCCGATCCTCACTTCGTCGAACACCGGGTAACCGTTCAGACCGTCCTGGAAGAGCTCGGCGCGGGCGGCAAGCCGCGCCTCGTCGCCTTCAACAAGGCCGACCTCGTCGACCACGCCGCCCGCAACGGCGACACGCCCGGTCCTGCGATCGGCGGCGCCGTGTTCGTTTCGGCCCTGACCGGCTTCGGCATGGACACCCTGCGGGCCGAGATCGCCGCCGTCCTCGCGTCGCTGTGGGTCGACATCGACGTCGCGGTCCCGTATGCGGCGGGCGAGCTGCTGTCCCGGGTCCGCGAGCGCGGCACGGTCGAGGTCGAGTACGGCGAGCGCGACGTGCATGTGCACGGCCGGATGGCGCCTTCGCTGGCCGGCGAACTGCGCGCCGTCGCGGGGCGATGGGCCGAAGGCCTGGCGGCGGCCGAGACCGACGGCGCCAACGGAACCGAAGGCGGCAACGGCGTCGGGCGGGCGACGGTCCGAGCCCGCAAGCGCCGATGACCGAGCGGCTCCGGCTGGCCGGCCGGGGCCGACTGCCCAACGGCGACCTCGTCATCTGGTCCGTCGCGGAGGGTGCTCGTGGCCGCCGATGGCGCTGGATGCACGAGGTTCAGCCGGGCTCGCTCGTCGTCAGTGGAGTCGTCGAGCTCGCGCCGGACGGCCGCTTCAGCCGCCTCGAGTTGGCCGCGTCCGGCGGCCTGTTAACCTTTCATCCGGTCGAGGAACGCCGCGCTGCGAACGGGAATGTCGTGACGCCGCGTTCGGTCGTTCCGATCGCCACGAACTGGCGACCTGAGTGGGGCGTCGGCATCGTCAACGATCCATTCGGCTCGGCGATCGCCGGATGGCGCGGCGACGGCCTGCTGGTGACCTGGCATCACGATGAGCTCGTCTGGCGCGAACCCGGTCGTCATCCCGACGTCGCCGCATCTCCGCGCGATCACCGCGGCATCCCGCGACTTGACGATGCAGCGGAGTGGCCGCTCGAGGCCGACTAGTCGGGCGAATCAGCCGTCGCGCGATACGAACGTGGGTAACGTGTGGACAAGCCTCGTGAAATAGGCCGCCCAACCCGCAAACTCGTGGATAAGCCCGTATCGCGCAGTCGCTTGCGTCCAGTACTGTAGGCCTTGCTCGAAGGGGCCCTGGACCGAAAGTAGTTCCACAGGTGTTTACATTTGTGGGGCCGACTACGGACCGGTGGTTCCTTCGGGCGTTTTGTTGTGTCCGGCGTTGCGCGAATCGGCTGAACGGGCGCGCCGCGGCCCGGGATGACATGATCGGTGGCGTGAGGGGCAACCACCCGAATTGACCGCCAGTTCTCTCGAGCGGCGCGTCGCTCTCGCGGTCGTCGTCGCCTGTGCCGTCGTCTACGCCGCGGTGCTGATGATCGTTCCGGCCCGCTTCCACGGCTACGACGACGCGAAGTACCTGAGCATCGGACTCAATGTCCTCGACGGCCGCGGGCCGCTGACGTCGTTCGGCGTTTTCTTCGAACCGCACTCGCCGTTGTGGCCCGTGATCCTCGCGATCCCGAAGGCCTGGTTGGGGATCGACCCGTTCGGCTGGGCTCACATCCTCAATGTCATTGCCGCCGTTGCGGTGGTTGGCCTCGGCGCCCTGCTCGGCTGGCGGATCCGGCCTGCCGCCGGTGCCCTGGCTGCCGTCGGCATCCTCGCCTTCCCGTACCTCTTTGACCTGTCGCGGCGGGTCGGCCTGGACATGCCGATCGCCGCCCTGTCGCTCGGTTATCTCGTCCTGGGCGGGGTCGCCGCCCGGGACCGGTCCATTCGGTGGGCGATTGGCGCGGGCGTGCTGTTCGGGATCGCGGCGCTGATCAAGGAGTCCGTCCTGCCATTCGCGCCGGTGCCGTTCATCGCCGCCTATGCCGCCGGCCGTCCTGCCTCGTCGGTCGCTCGCCAGGGGACGATCGCCCTCCTCGTCGCGGCGGTCGTCACGTCCTGGTGGTGGCTGATGTACGCCGCCGGGACGGGCCGTGTGTACCGCCTCGGAACGCCGGCCTGGACGCTCCTGCCGCTGGCCGTGGCCGTCCTCGTTGCCTGGGCCGCGGCGATCGCATGGGACCGGCGGGCGACCTCACCGGGGCCCGCGGGGCCACGGGCGACCCGCCCCGAAGGACTGCGATCGCGTCGTCTCTCGCCGCGCGCCATCGCCTGGCTGCTCGCGGCGGGCTGGGTGGTTGGTCTGATCGTGATGCTCGGTCGCGCGCCGGAGCTGCACGGTCGATCGCTCCTCGACCTCGGGCAAATCGCCTATTACGCGGGGACGTGGGCGGACACATTGAGCCCGTTCCTCGTCGTCGGCGGGGTCGGGGCCGTCCTTGACCTGGTTGCTCGCGCACGGCGAGGGGCGAGCCCGCGGGCAGGCGAGGACACCTGGCTCGCCGTCTTCTGCGGCCTGCCGCTCATCCTCCTGGTCATCGGGGTGGGGGAGCTCCCCCGGCACTACGTGGCCCAGATGGTCCTGCTCATTGCCATCGGAGCGGGTGGCTGGCTATGGCTGGCCGAGGCCGTCGTCGCCCGTCCGACGGCCGCGACGATCCGGCTGCTTGCGGTTGCCCTGGGCGGGGTGATCGCGGCGCTCGAACCGCTCTTCGGAGGGCGACCGGTCGTCTTCACGACGATCGTCATCGTGCTGGGTGGGGGAGTCATGGCGATCGCCGTCGCGGCCATCCACCCGGGCCTCCGGGCCCGTGCGGACAAGGTCTTCGGCGAGGGCCGTCTGATCGCCATCGGCCTGGTGATCGCCCTCCTCGCCGGCAGCGGCGTCGTAGTCGTTCGGGCCGCTCAGGGCGGGCCGGCGGATCGCTTCGACGCGGCCAAGGCCGCGGCAGTCTCGACGGTTCCAGCC
>JALZAF010000111.1 GCA_030948505.1 Chloroflexota bacterium | reverse complement strand
CTCGCCTCGGTTTCCCGGTGGCGGTCAAGCTCGACGCCGAGGGCCTGGCCCACAAGACGGAGGCCGGCGGGGTTCGCCTCGGCCTGGGCGATGAAACGGCGGTGATGGACGCCGCCAGGGATCTCCTGGCCACGAGCCTGCCGCCGCCGGCGGTCCTGCGCGGATTGCTCGTCCAGCCGATGGCGCCACCCGGCGTGGAGCTGATCGTCGGGCTGCGGCGTGATCCCCAATTCGGCCCTGCCGTCCTCGTTGGCTTCGGCGGGGTGCTGGCCGAAGCCCTCGACGATGTCGCGGTCAGGCTCGCGCCACTGACCCATGCGGAGGCCACGGAGATGCTGCACGAGCTCCGCGGAGCTCGTCTCCTGCACGGCTACCGCGGCCGGCCAGGCGTCGACGTGGGGGGCGTGGCGGACCTGGTCGTGGCCGTCGGCGAGCTCGGTGCGGGCGACCCTACGATCGCCGAGATCGACCTGAATCCGGTCGTCGCCGGCTCGGCGTCCGTGACCGTCGTGGACGCTCTGGTCCTTTTCTACTAGGCGACCGTCGGGACGATCCGGTGCACCTGGGCACCGAGTGGCTGGCACGCGTGCGTGGCGGCCTCCAAAGGTACCGGTGGCCCTGGGTCCGTCGTCCTGTATCCGCCTATGCCATTCCTGACATTTCATACGCCCTACACGGCGAACGATCCGGTGCACGCAAGTAGCCACTGCCCCGGCTACGAGCCGCGAGGTATCGGACGGTCACCCGGACATGTCGTCCGGGCGCCGATGAAGGGGTAGAAGATGGAGACCGAGTTCACTCAGCAGGCCGTCGAACGGCGCCGGAAGCGCCGGCGTGCCGCCATCGTCCTGCTCGCGGCCGCTTCGGTGCTGACCATCGGCGCGGGCAGCCTGTCGGGGGCGCTCTTCACCGACTCCGCCACTGCGACTGGCGCCTTCACAACGGGCTCGATCGACATCAACACGAATCCTTCCGCGCTCTTCACCCTCCCCGCTATCTTCCCCGGTGATTCCGGCAGCGCGAGCCTCACGGTCAGCAACGGTGGCAGCGGTCAGCTTCGGTACGCGATGACGACTGTCGCCACCAACACCGATACCAAGAACCTGCGGACTGCGCTCCAGCTGACCATCCTGGCCGGCACCTGCCCCGGTGGCGGTGCCCCCCTGTACGGCGCCGGCTCCCTCAGCGGCGCGCTCATCGGCAACCCGCTCCCGGGCGCCCAGGCGGGCGACCGAACGCTGAACCCAGGCGCCAGCGAGGACCTCTGCTTCGCCTGGTCATTGCCGGGCACGACGGGTGACGCCTACCAGGCGGCGACCACGACCGCCACCTTCACCTTCAACGCGGAGCAGACGGCGAATAACTAGGCCGTTGGCTTGGCAGCGCCTGGCGGTCCGGCCTCTGGCCGGGCCGCCGTCGCATTGAGAGAAGCGAAATCTGATGATCCTGAAAGCGATCCGCGTCACGCGGCGAGCCGTCGGCTTCATCGGGATCGCGCTCGTCGTGAGCCTCATCGGTTTTTCCCTGTTCACCCGCATCGTGCCGATGACCGGGCGGCAGCTGTTCATCGTCGGCGGCGGCTCGATGGAGCCCTCTGTTCCGATCGGTTCGCTGGTCATCGTCAGCCGCACGGACCCCATGACCGTCGCCGTGGGCGACGTCCTGACGATCCGGGCCGATAACGGCGTCGTCTTCACCCACCGCGTGAGCCGCGTCGTCGACCTGACGGAAGGCCGCTTCTTCGAGACGAAGGGCGACGCCAACCAGACCCCCGACGGTGCTCTCGTGCCGGCTCGTGCGATCGTCGGAGAGGCCGCGCAGTACGTGCCGCTCGCCGGGTACGCCCAGGGCTTCCTCTCGAAGCTCCCCGGCGTGGTCGCCGCCCTGTCCCTCCTCGGCACCCTCCTGCTCCTCTACCTCCTCCTCGAGATGCTGGAGGAGCCCACGGGGCCGGTTTCGACGCAGGCCCGGGACCCGATCTGGCAATGATCCGCGAACGGCGGCTTGCCCGGCGAGCCGGGCTCAGGAGCCTCGCTTCCAGCCGCCGCAGCCGAGCCATCCTGATCGTCGCGATCATCGCCGCGATTACCACGGGCACGCTAGCCACGATCCGGCTCAGCCTGGCGCTCTTCACGTCTGGCCCCAATGCGCAGGCTGTGATCGGGACAAAGGCCCTGTTCCCGGGCGAACGCGTCACGCCTGCCTTCCAGGTCGGCGACTCGTCATCGGGCGCCGAAGTCGACCGCTCCAGCCCCTTCGCCTTCTCCGCCGATGGCCGGACCACGACGACCACCCCCTGGTCGACGGCGTTCGCGGCCGACCGGTATCTCGAGTACGACCTCAACGACTCGCTGGCCTCGGGCGTGGCCGTCTCTTCCCCCACGTTCGACTTCAAGTTCGCCAGCAGTGGGGCGGGTCAGGCCTGCTACTACTTCGAGGTTCGCAGGGTCTCGACGGCCACGGTCCTCGGGACGTACGGCAGCCCCGGCAGCCCCGTGGGCTGTGTCACGGGCACGACGTTGACGTCGTTCTCCACCTCGATCCCGGCCCTGGCCACGACGACAATCGCGAACGATCTGCGGGTCCGCGTCTTCGGCCGGGAGTCCGGGAGCGGCGCAATGGTGGTCGACCTCGCGACCGTGACAGGTTCGACGGCCTATCAGACGTTCACGCTCTACCCGGTCATGTTCCGCGACGCCGCCGACACCACCCCGGACGAATTTCCGTGGGGGCTGGCCGTCCCATGATCCGGAGCCGATCGCAACGAGTCGCGGGCATCCGAGCCGGCTTGCTGGCCGCGCTCTACGCCTTCACGACCCTGATGCCCGTTTCCGTCGCGGCGGCCGATCCGTCGGCGGCTCCGGGAAGTGGCGCGCCGTCGACGGCGCCGTCCGTTGAGCCGACACCCACGGCGACCCCGACGCCGACACCAACAGCCACCCCGACGCCGACCCCGCACCTCGATACCGCGCCAACTCCGGTCGAGCCGACGCCGACCTCCCACACGACGCCAGCCCCGACCCCCGAAGCCACGCCGACTCCGGCCGGGCCAACGTCGACCCAGGAGCCGGCGCCAACACCGGCGATGCCGCCGGAACCGTCGGTCACGCCCTCTATCGACCCGAGTCCCTCGCCAGGGCCCGGCATCGCGCCCTCGCCTGTCCCCACCCCCGGAGCTTCCGCGACTGACGCGCCAGCGACCCCCCGCGGTCCGCTGCGCCCGGTGGGTTCGGCGCCCGCTTCCGCGCCCATCCGCTACATCGTCACCTTCGCTCGAGGCACCACGGCTCAGGCGCGCGCGGCCGCGCTGACGGCCAGCGGCGCGACGGCCGTCTCGACGGTCCCTGAACTAGGCCTCGCGATCGTGGAGCTGCCAGCGGGACCTGCCGCCGCCGGCCAGGCCGCTGCGCTGACCGCCGACGCAGCGGTCAAGAGCGTCGAGCTGGACCACGTCCGCGACATCGAGGCGGCGCCCGGCGATCCGCGCTATGTGGACCAGTGGTCGCTGTCGCGTATTGGCTGGGACACCCTCCACGAGCAGGGGCTGCCCGGGGGCAGCGTAACCGTCGCCATCCTCGACACTGGCGTTGATGCGACCCAGCCCGACCTCCAGGGCCGGCTGTTACCTGGCCAGTCGTTCGTCGACGGCTCGCCCGCCAAAACCGATCCGCATGGTCATGGCACGTGGATGGCGGGCATCGTCGCGGCGGCGACGGACAACGGCAGGGGCATCGCTGGCATCGGCGGCCGGGGCGTGCGTGTGCTGCCGATCACCGTCCTCGGCGCGGACGGCACCGGCCAGGACAGCGCGGTCATCGCCGGCATCATCGCGGCCGTGGACGGCGGCGCCGACGTGATCCTGATGGCCTTCAGCAACCCCGGCTATTCGGCCGCGCTCCAGGCGGCGATCGACTACGCCTGGGCCCACAACGTGGTCCTCGTCGCGGCCAACGGCAACGACGGCACGACCGCCGCCAGCTACCCGGCCGGCGATCGGGGCGTGATGGGCGTCGCCTCCACCGACCAGGCCGACCGCCTCGCGATTGACAGCAACCACGGGCCGCAGACCTTCCTGGCGGCGCCGGGGGTCGCCATCCTCACAACGGCCGCCGGCGCGGACAGCAACCCACGGACCGACGACGAGTACGTCTCCATCAGCGGCACCTCCGCCGCGGCGGCAGAGGTTGCCGGAGCCGCCGCCGTCCTCCGAGCCGGGGACGCCGGCGCATCGAATGCGGTTATCGCCGCTCGGCTCGCCCGCTCTGCCGCCGCGGTGGGCACGCGCGACGAAACGGGCAACGGCCGCCTCGACCTGGCGCGGGCGATGTCGGATCGCGGCACAGCAGGGCTGGAGCCCAGGGGCGTGGCCGGCGCGGCGAATGGCGGTCCATTTGTGGGGCCCTACGTCGCCGCCGCGACACGCACCTGGACCGGCGGCGGCGCGGATAACAACTGGACAACTCTGGCGAACTGGGGTGGCGTTCTGCCGGTGGCGGGCGATGACCTGGTATTCCCCGGTGGCGCGGCTCGCCTCGCGAATACCAACAACTTCGTAGCGGGCACAGGCTTCAACTCCATCACCATCTCCGGCACTGGCTACACCCTCGCCGGCAACTCCGTGGCGCTGGGCGTGGGCAACCTGGCCTCGACCGGCGTGGCCACGACGAACACCATCAGCCTCCCGATGTCGTTCGCCGCAACCCGAACCGTCACGGTCACCGATGCCGGCGCGACATTGACCCTCAGCGGTGTGATCAGCGGCGCGGGCGGATTGACCAAGGCCGGCGCAGGGGCGCTGGGCCTGAGCGGCGTGAACACCTACACCGGGGCGACCCTGGTCAATGCGGGCAGCATCGACCTCCAGAGCAGTGCCGCCCTGGGCACGACCGCCGGCGGCACGACGGTGGCCTCCGGCGCGGCGTTGACCGTCAACGGCAACGGCCTGGCGATCGCGGAGCCGCTGACGCTGAGCGGGACCGGCATCGCGGGAGCCGGCGCGGTACGAAACCTCGCCAACAGCAACACCTTGTCGGGTGCGATCCTCCTGGGGGCTGCCAGCTCGATCATCTCAGCCGGCGGCACGCTCAACGTGACCGGCACGGTCACAACGGCTGGTTTCACGGTGACGTTCGACGGCGCCGGGAACTCCACCAAGACGACGGGCCTCGTCTCAGGGACGGGCGGACTAACCAAGGCCGGCAGCGGCACCCTGACGCTGGGCGCGGCCAACACCTACACCGGGGCCACCACCGTCAGCAGCGGCATCCTCAAGCTCGGCCTGGCCAATGCGGTCGGCGCCAGCAGCGCGGTGACCGTGGCCGGCGGCGCCACGTTCGACCTGGCCGGCTTCGGCGACACGATCGGCTCATTGGCCGGGG
>JALZAF010000100.1 GCA_030948505.1 Chloroflexota bacterium | reverse complement strand
ACCATCCCCGGCCGTACCCTCAGGAGGCGTCCCGTTCGTGAATCCGTACCTGGCCTTCGGCCAGATCATCGTCAGCATCGCCCTGATCGTCGCCATCCTGCTGCAGGCTCGGGGAACGGGCCTGTCGGGGACGTTCGGCGGCGACTCGGCCGTCTACCGGAGCCGACGGGGCATCGAGCGACGGCTGTGGCAGTTCACGATCGCGCTGCTCGTCCTGTTCGTCGTCTTCTCTCTGGTCTCGTTCGTCTTCGCCCCGACGACCGGCGGCTGACCGGCGTCCTGAGGGGGTTCCTCGTGCTGGCGGGCTCCCGGGCATGACCCGGGCCGACCAGTTCGTCGTGGGCGTGCTGGTCCTGCTGCTGGCGATCATCGCCGGCGCCGTGGGCGCACCTGCGTTCGCACCGGCACTCGCCCCGTCGGCCAATCCCACCTTCGTGCCGGTCGTGGCACGCCCGTATCGCGAAGGGGTCCTGGGCCGGGCCACGTCCGTCAACCCGCTCACGGCGGTGACCCGGGCCGACCACGACCTGGTCGCTCTCGTCTTCAGTGGCCTCGTGGCGCTGGGACCGGGCGAGGCCATCGTGCCGGGACTGGCCTCCGACTGGTCGGTCGATGCCGCCGGCAAGGTCTGGACGTTCCGCATCCGAGACGACGCCCGCTGGCAGGACGGCGTCCCGGTCACCGCGGACGACGTGGTGTTCACGGTCGGGGTGCTGCAGGATCCCGCGTATGGCGGGCCCGGCGCGGCCTCGTGGCGCGACGTGACCGCGCGGGCCACCGGTTTGCGGACCGTGACGTTCGAGCTGTCGGCCCCCATCGGTGGCTTCCTGCAGGCCGCCACCCAGCCGATCGTGCCGGCGCACCTGCTGCGGGGAATCCCGATCGGGCAGCTCGCCTATGACGCCTTCGGACACGCCCCGATCGGGACGGGACCCTTCCAGCTGGTGACCCTCGACGACCTGCATGCGGTCCTCAAGCCGGCCCGCTATGACATTGCGCCGACGGGGCCGGGTCGCTCCGCGGCGCCGACCCGAACCCTGCCCCCGGCCGGGTCCTCGCCGCGCCCCGCGCGACCGCTGCCGTCCCTGAGCGGGATCGAGATGCGATTCTTCGACGATCCGGGGGCCCTCGCGGCCGCCTATGAGGCGGGCGACCTGGATGTCGCGTCGGGTCTGCCACCCGATGAGGCGATCCGCCTGGCGACCGAGCCCGGGAGCCGCCTGCTGCGCTATCCAACGTCGCGGTTGACCGTCGTCGTGCTGAACCTGCGCAAGAGCCGGCCGGAGTTCCGCAATCCCAGGATCCGGGTGGCGCTGCTCGAGGCGATCGACCGCGACACGATGGTCAAGGATGCGTTTGGGGGTGGGGCGGTACGGGCCGATGCGCCCATCCCGCCCAGCTCGTGGGCCTTCGATCGTGCCGCCAGCCCGCCTCTCCCGTTCGACCAGGTCGCGAGCCGCAAGGCCCTTCTCGTCGCCGGCTGGAAGTCGGTAACCGGTGGCCTGGCCCGGCCAGGCGACAAGACGCCGCTGGCCTTCGACCTGCTCAGCCCGGACGCGATCTCGAACCCGGTCACCTTCGCCGCCGCCCGACGGATCGCCGCCGACTGGCGGCGGCTGGGCCTCAAGGTCAGCCAGGTGGGCCTGTCCGGAGCGGACCTCGTCGGGCTGCATCTGCGGACCGGTGGCTTCGCGGCCGCGGTCGTCGACGTCAACGTGGGGCTCGATCCCGACCTCTACCCATTGCTGGCGTCGACGCAGACGACGAGCAATGGCATCAACTTCTCGGGCCTCCAGGACCTGGCCCTGGACAAGCTCCTCGTGGCGGCGCGTGCGCCAGGCTCGGACGATGCCCGGCGAGCAGCTTATGTGGTCCTCCAGAAGGCTCTGGCGAGCGGCCAGTACATCCTCCCGATCGCCTTCCGGGACGAGCTGGTGGTCGCGCGCGACAGCCTGTCCGGACCCGCCATCCGCCCGATCGGCGACCCGGCTGATCGATTTTGGGACGTGCTAACATGGCGCCTCGCCGTCGACCGGTGAGCGAGCCGAGCCGGTCGGGTCCGAAGCCGAGGTGGCGGAATCGGTAGACGCGCTAGCTTCAGGAGCTAGTGTCCGCAAGGGCGTATGGGTTCAAATCCCTTCCTCGGTACCACCCTCCATCGGACCACGTCGTGACACCTGCCCAGGTGGCGGAATTGGTATACGCGTACGTTTGAGGGGCGTATGAGGCAACTCATCCGGGTTCAAGTCCCGGCCTGGGCACCACTCTTCGCTCGTCAAGCCGGCGGCCAGCGCCTACCCTCTGTCGCGGGCGGTTAGCTCAGCTGGTCAGAGCGCCTCGTTTACACCGAGGAAGTCACTGGTTCGAGTCCAGTACCGCCCACCAGATCCCCCGACGAGGACGATGGGCGTCACCGCACCACCCCAACGTCCCGTTGACGCGGCCTGCCCGGACTCGATCATGGTCCACGCACGACGCATGGTGTCTGCCAGCACCGTGATGCTCGCGCTCGGCTGGCCCCGCCAGGAGGACGATCACATGAAGCGCCGCGGGCGAATCGCTTCTGCCCTGCTGGCCAGTGCCCTGGCGACGCTGCTGCTCGGCGTGCCGGCTGGCGGAGCCGCCGGCGCCTTGCCGTTGACGGGCGTCGTCATCGCCCTGGATCCGGGCCACGACGGGGGCCTGGCGGCCCACCCCGAGCTCATGAGCAAGATGGTCTGGATCGGGAACCGCTGGAAAGCCTGCTATGCCGTCGGTACGAGCACCCGCTCCGGCTACCCCGAGCATCGCTTCAACTTCGACGTCGCCATGCGCGTCAAGGCCCGCCTGGTTGCTCTTGGTGCGACGGTCTACGTCGACCGTCCAAACGACACCGGCATTGGCCCCTGTCTCGACGTACGAGGCAGGTTCGGGCAATCCGTCCACGCCCAGCTGACGCTGAGCATCCATGCCGACGGGGCGGCGTCCTCGAACCATGGCTTCTTCGTCATGAAGCCGGGTTACGTGCGCGGCTACACCGATGACATCATGGCCCGATCCTCGACCCTGGCTCTCGCGGTGCGACATGGCCTCGTCAGCGTCGGGCTCCCGATCGCGAACTACTACGCCAGGAACGGCATCATCGCCCGGACCGACATGGGCGGCTTCAACCTGTCGGATGTGCCGGTGGTCATGGTCGAGCTGGGGAACATGAAGAACAGCGGCGACGCGCTGCGCATGACGACCGTGGCGGGCCGAGGCCGCTACGCGGCTGGGCTCGTCGCGGGCCTCCGCTTCTACCTGGCTCGGTAGCCGCCGCGCCTCAAGCTGACGCGCATTCGGGCGCGACACCCGGCCGCTCACCCGATCACGCGCGGGCGCGACACTCTCCGGCCGAAGGTCCCTTGCGAGGCGACTGCTAGACTGGCCGAACCGAGCCGCCCTCGCCGCGGCCGGCACTCGGAGGGGAGTCGATGCAACCAGCCGCTCTGATCATCATCGCGATCGTCGTCGTCGCCGTCGTTCTCGTCGTCGGCATCTACAACGGGCTCATCCAGCGCCGGCTGCGCGTTGACGAGGCGTTCGCCCAGATCGAGGTCCAGCTCAAGCGCCGACATGACCTGATCCCGAACCTTGTGAACGCGGTCAAGGGCTACATGGGGTTCGAGCAGAAGGTCCTGACCGACGTCACGAACGCTCGCGCCAACGCCGTCGCGGCCGGTTCCCAGGGACCCGCCCAGCAGGCCGCCGCCGAGAACGTGCTCACCAGCACCCTCCGATCGCTGTTCGCGGTGGTAGAGAACTACCCGGACCTCAAGGCCAACCAGAACGTGCTGGCCCTGCAGGAAGAGGTCACGACCACGGAGAACCAGATCTCGTTCTCGCGCCAGCACTACAACGCTACCGTGCTCGACTACAACACCTCGATCGCGACCTTTCCCAACGTCCTTCTGGCCGGCCCGTTCGGTTTCACCCGCCGCGAGTTCTTCGACGCCGAACCCGAGGCCGCGGCTGTCCCGACCGTCGACCTGACGCTGGGCTGACCCGAACAGGGGGCTTCACCGGAGCCGCGCTCCGGCGCCCGCGTCGCCCCTGGAGACCTTCGTGGCGACCTTCTACGACCAGATCGGGGCCAATCGCCGAAACTCGTTTCTGCTGGCCCTGGCCGTCGTCGTCATCCTCGGCGCGCTGGGTTTCTCGATCGGCTACGCGCTCACTGGCTCGGCCGGCGGCGGGCTGGCGGCGACGACCTTCGCGGTCATCCTCGGCGTGGCCATGTCGCTGGGCTCGTATTTCGCTGGCGACCAGCTCGTGCTGGCGGCGTCCGGGGCCAAGGAAGTCGACCCCAGCGCCGCCCCGCAGCTGATGAACGTCGTCAGCGAGATGGCGCTGGCGGCCAATGTCCCGATGCCCAAGGTCTACCTGATCGACGACACCGCGCCCAACGCGTTTGCCACCGGGCGCGACCCGGCCCACGCGTCCCTGGCGATCACGAGCGGCCTGCTCGAGAAGCTCGACCGTGAAGAGCTCCAGGGGGTGATCGGCCACGAGATGTCGCACGTCCGCAACCTGGACATCCGGTTCTCGCTCATCGTCGGCGTCCTGGTTGGATCGATCGCCCTGCTGTCCGACTTCTTCCTGCGCTGGACGTGGTGGGGCGGGGGATCGCGCTCGCGCGGCAGTCGCGAGGGCGGTGGCGGCGGGCTGCAGGCGATCATGATGGTCGTGGCGATCGCCCTGGCTGTCCTGGCCCCGATCGCCGCCCGACTGGTGCAGCTGGCCGTCAGCCGTCAGCGCGAGTTCCTGGCCGACGCCTCGTCCGTCGAGCTGACCCGAAACCCGACCGGCATCGAGCACGCCCTGGCCAAGATCGCCAGCGACCAGGAGGTCCTCGAGGTAGCCAACCGCGCCACCCAGCACCTCTACTTCACGAATCCAATCAAGAAGTTCGAGCAGCGCTCGTCCGGCCTGTTCTCGACCCATCCGCCGATCGTCGAGCGGATCAACCGGTTGCGGCAGTTGACGGGCGAGCAACCGCTGGACCAGCGCGACATGGCGGCACTGACCGGGCTCGACTGAGGGGAGACGGGCGGCCGCGTGCCGCCTTTGACGCGCGGATTCCTGCCACTTGGCGCAAGATTCCTGCATTGCCTTGCATCGGATGCAACAAAGAAACGAATCCCGGCCAGCGGGCCCACTCCTGGGCCTATTCTTGGGCCAAATCCCGGTCGCGGAGGCCGTTTCTTGCATCACTTGCAAGAAACAACCGGTAGCGGCGCATCCGGCGCGTCGCCTGGGCCCGGTTGTTGCATCTGTTGCAAGCCCCTGCTCAAAGTGGGCCCTGGGTGGGGCACGGCGCCCCAGCCCGAACCTGCCCGAGTCCCTGCAAGCCGCTTCAGCCTGAGCCGGCCCGAGTCCCTGCAAGCCGCCCCAGCCTGGGCCGGCCGTGCTGCCCGGGGCAGCCGTCGGAGGACCCTGCCCGAGCCTCGCTCGCCTTGAAGGGCTCGGAACGGCCGTGGTATTCTCCGACCCGCCGACGGGCGGCCAAAAGCCTGGTTGGCCATCGGGCCGAGATAGCTCAGTTGGTAGAGCACGCGACTGAAAATCGCGGTGTCGCCAGTTCGATTCTGGCTCTCGGCACCACCATCGGGTGGTCGCGGAACATCGAGCGGAAGTGGCTCAGTTGGTAGAGCATCACCTTGCCAAGGTGAGGGTCGCGGGTTCGAGTCCCGTCTTCCGCTCCATTTCTTTGCCCGATGAGCGATCGGACGGACGAGGCCGCTGCCCCTTCGTCTAGTGGTAGGACAGCGGACTTTGAATCCGTTTAGCGAGGTTCGAATCCTCGAGGGGCAGCCAAACTGAAGATCCGGCCGCGCGCGGCGGCCGGTGCGCCGGACCCCTTCGGCGAACCTGGGGCGACGTACCCAAGTGGTTAAGGGGGAGGTCTGCAAAACCTCTATTCACCGGTTCGAATCCGGTCGTCGCCTCCACTTCCCCTCTGTGCCAACAGGGCCGCGCTACGCTTGAGCCGGGCCGGAGTGGCGGAATGGCAGACGCGGCCGACTTAAAATCGGCTGCCCGCAAGGGCGTGGGGGTTCGAATCCCTCCTTCGGCACCACCATCGGCGCTCGCGCCACCACAACCCGGGCGCCGTCGTCACACCGCGATCAGGGCCGGCGTAGCAGCCCCGTCAGCCGGCCCTGGCGACGCTCAGCCGGCGCCGGCGCTGCGCTGTCGCTCCGCTCGTTGAAGGCCGCAGCGGCGATCCTCATCAGGGCCTCGGCCGGAGCAGAGCGCGACGCGCCCCACGCGAGCGGAACGCCTTCGTTGACCGCCTTGAGGTAGAGGAACGGGTCGTATGGCAGCTCGTGGGCGACCTTGGCGCCCAGGCCCGCCTCGACGTCGCGAAGCCGCAACAGGTCGCGCGCGAAGACGTTGTTCAGCACGAAGCTGGCCTTCGTCGCGACTTCGCCAGTGTCATTGAGGTAGTCGAGCAGCGAGCGGACGGCTTTGAGCGCGGCGATCTCCGGGATGACTGGAATGATGATGGCGTCGGCCCGTTCGAAGACCAGCACCGTCCGGTCGTCGAAGGTCGATCCGGCATCGACCACGACGGCGTCGTATTGGCTGAGCACGTTGTCGAGCAGCTGGTCGACGTGGCCCACCTCGACGAGTGCCCCCAGCTCCGGCGAGGTCGGCGCAGCGAGGACATGCAGGCCGCTGTCGTGGCGGATCGCGAACGTTCGCAGCAGCTCCGGTTCGCGCAGGGCGGCCTCCTCGCGGATGACGTCGGCGAGGGACTGGCGGACGGCGAGATTGAGCTGCGCGGCGACCGCGCCGAACTGCAGGCTCATGTCGATCAGGACGATCTTGTCGGGCTTGCGCCGGGCCTGGACGACGGCGACGTTGGTCGCGATGGTGGTCGTGCCGGTGCCGCCCTTCGGCCCGAAGACCGCGACCACCCGCCGCGAGCGCGAGCCTCCGCCGTCGGCCGACTGGGCAGCCGGCAAATCCTTGGATCGCTGAAAGCGCAACAGCAGGGCCTCGACTCGCGCCTCCAGCTCGCGCCCGTCGAACGGCTTGGCCATGACGTCGTCCGCCCCGGCCTCGAGGAAGGTGATCCGCTCCTCGACCTGGTCGGTCTGGCTGATGCACAGGATCGGGATGCGAGCCATGGCCCGCGTCGTCCGGATCTCCCTGCACAGGTCGACTGGGGTCCGCGGCTTCGCGACGACGTCGACAATGACGAGCTGGTGCTCCGGGACGCGGCTCAAGGCCTCGTCCGGGTCGGCGATCTGGTTGACCAGGTAGCCGAGGCGCGCCAGGACGCTCGTGATGAGCTCGGCTGCGGCCAGGTCGGCTTCGATAAGCAGGATCGCGCTGGCGGGCACGTGGCCTCCGGGATGGTGGATCGCCGCGGTCCCTGGACCCCGACTGGCAGGGGAGAGGATACATCGGAGGCCCCGGGGTCCCGTGCTAGACTGGGCGCCGTTTCCTTTCGGCTCCGCCCGGCCGTCGGCCGCACAGCGGGGCATACCCACAGGAAGGAGTGTCCTGGCGCATGCGCCGCTACGAACTCATGCTCGTGCTCCGGCCGGATGTCCCGGACGATCGGAGCCAGGCCGTCATCGACCGGACGACCCGGGGGATCGTCACCGCCGGCGGTCAGATCGTGAAGGTCGCCCCGTGGGGGCGCCGCCGGCTCGCGTACCCCATCGACCGCCAACGCGAGGGCTCGTACCACATCATCCTGTTCGAGGCGCCGGCCGAGGCCGTCGCCGAGCTCGAGCGCAGCCTGGTCATCACCGAGGAGTTGCTGCGCCACCTCATCACGAAGGTGGAGCGCCCGCTTCGCGCCGCTCGTCGCGAGGGCGCCGCGGACGAGGTGACCGAGGAATCGGACCTGCCGTCCGCGGTCGATGAGGAAGAGGAAGACGACGGCACCGAGAGAATCGACGAATCCGAGAGCGAAGCCGCTCCGGCCGCGATCGACTGAGAGGGACCCATCATGTCGCTCTGCAAGGTCACGCTCATCGGCAACCTCGGCCGTGATCCGGAGATGCGGTACACGCCCGACGGGCGGCCGGTGACTCAGTTCAGCGTTGCCGTCAACCGCAACACCAAGACCCAGTCCGGCGAGTGGCTGGAGGAGACGGAGTGGTTCCGCATCACCGTCTGGGGCAACCAGGCCGAGCGGACCGCCGAGAACCTCCGCAAGGGCAGCCGGGTTTACGTCGAGGGTCGCTTCCGGACCCGCGAGTGGGAGGCCCAGGACGGCGCCAAGCGAACCGCCCTGGAGGTCACCGCCGACAACGTCATCAACCTCGAACGCCGGCCGCGCGAAGAGGGTGAGGGCTCCTTCGCGGCACCCGGCGCGGAACGGACCAGCCCGGAACGGCCCGGCGAGCGCCCGGCGTCGCCGGCTCCCGCCGGCGGCTTCCGCGGTGGAACCGACGACACCGAGCTCGATGACCTGCCCTTCTGAGGGCCGACCAGCGAACCCATCCGAACACCGAACCCATCCGCGGCCCTGACGGCCGCGCTCTGAACCGAGGAGACCCGAAC
>JALZAF010000095.1 GCA_030948505.1 Chloroflexota bacterium | reverse complement strand
CTCCTCAACTGTGCCGAGAACGACCGACGCTACTCGGCGATCCTTCGCAGCGCGGACGCGGCCTGATGCCTTCCAAAGCGGGCCGGCGGACAACATCAGCCACCCCAGTCCTCGGACCGCCGGTCGCATCGCGGACACAGGTGCTGCGATCGCGAGAAGAGTGGGATGCGGCCGGTTTCACGGTCACCGAAATCGACAGGCCCCTTCGGCGCGGGGTCGACGTCGAGCGGTCTAATGAGCTCTCGGCTCGGGCAGATGCGCTCAGCGCCGACGAGGCCGAGGAGCTGTACCGCTACCGCCTCCGACGAGTAGCGTCGCGGCTTCGGCAGCTTGCGCGAGCCCGGACTCGTGAAGATGAGGAGTCGATCCGCAACGCCTTAGCCGAACTCGACGCCAGGCTCGCTGAGGTCGGCCGGCTGGAGGACGCTCGGCAGCGGTCCGGTTTGCCTTCCGGTTACCCACTCGAGATCGACCAGCGCCAGCTCGCCGTCGATCAACTGCTCGAGATCGCTCGGCAACGGGTCCCGGGCCTGGTCGCCGGTTCGGACGTCCCGCCGGCCCGGTCGGCCGGTGACGTCCGGGTGCCTGCGGTCGCCTTTCGCGGGACTCCCGACGACGCGCCCGTCTACATCCTGGCGCCAAGGTCTGTGCCATCGGATGCGCTCTCGCAGAACATTGAGGCTGTTGCCCGTCAGGGCGCCAACCTCCATCTCGTCCACGACGCCTCAGAGATCCCCCAAGGCGCGGAGATGCCCCCGCTGGTTCTCAACTGGGGACGAAGCGAGGGACTCCCAGATGACCTGGTCGCGCTCAACCGGCCAAGTGCAGTGCGCATCGCCTCCGACCAGGTTGAGTCGATTCGGCGACTCGCTGAGCTAGCTCCACGGACAGTCCTTCGGCCCCAAGACATGCAGCTGCTCGGGTCCGAGCGAGTCGTGGCAAAGCGCCGGCAGGGCGCCCGCGGAAGCGGGAAGGCTGTGATCGCGGCCGACGCGGCGTGGGGCGAGCGGGTCCATCACGACCTCTTCCAGGAGTTCATCCCAGATCGCGACGAGTTTCGCGTTTCAGTGTTGAACGGCCGAGTGGTGTCGGCGTACGCCAAGCGAGCCCCTGCCGGCACGGACCCGGAGAACCTGCGGCCGGCGTGGAGCCATGAGCTCGTCACGACGTTGCCTGCGGCCGTTGCCTCGGTGGCGCGAGACGGCGCTCGCCGGATCGGGCTCGACTACGCCGGCGTCGATGTCATCGTCGATCGCCGCACCGGTCGCACGTATTGCCTTGAGGCGAACGCAGCGCCCGGAATGTCAGAACAGACGTTGAGAAGCCTGTACGGGCACCTGCAGCAGACCGTGCGCCGTCGCCTGGCGAGGGCCAGCTGATGCCAAGCAAGGGCAGCAGCCGCACTACCGATCAGACGCGCAGCACCGCTGCAACGATCGCGCCGGTCGCCGGCCCAGCGGTGATAGCCGGGCCCGCTCGGGTGCAGGCGATTGTCGAGGAGGATGAGCCACTTCGGGCGACCCTTGGCATCTCGCCGGCAGCCGACGGTCGTGCATCCGCGCCCGCGCCTGCTGCGGGGCCGGCCGCCTTCGCTCAGCTGCTCGATGACGACCCCGGCGTCGACACCCCCGAGTGGGCCGACCTTTACGCACGCTCAGTAGAGCGGCATCGCGACGAGCGCGATCGGCTGGACCGTGAGCAAGCCGACGCGCAGCGCTTGTGGGAGGAGTTCCTGGCCGCGCAGGGCGCCGACGTACCGGAAGGCGAGCGCTCGTTGGCGACCAACGATCTCCTCCACGAACGGCTGCTTCAGCTCGCGCGGTCGTCGGGTGGCCACTACGAGCGTGAAAACGTGATCGGCGATCCGAACCAGACCTTCGGCGTCGAAATCGAGTTTGACGGCGCGGATGCCAACGCCGTGGCACGAGCTTTCCATGCCGCCGGACTCTCCTCAACGCCGAGCCTTCAGGGCTACCACTCGCACCGAGAGCCGGGGAGATGGGTCGTCGAGCGCGACAGCACCGTCGCGGGCGAGGTCGTTAGCCCGGTGCTGCGGGACTCCCCTGAGACATGGGCCCAGCTGGAGAGGGCCTGCGCGATCCTTCGCGAGAATGGCGCTCGGATCACCGCGAGAACAGGAGGCCACGTACACGTCGGCGCCGACTCGGCTGGGCTGGACCACGACGTCGGCCGGTTCCGCCGCGTGGCCAACACCTGCGCATGGGCTGAGGACCTCATGTATCGACTGGCAGCCTCGACCGGGCGAGGTGGCAAGCGCCACCGGGGAGCCGGCAACGGATACAGGTGGTGCGGCCCGATGGGCGGCGGTCAGTTCGAGCAGGCGCAGAGCCTTAGTGAGCTCGCGACGCGTGTCGGTGCCAGCCATGGCGTCGGACTGAATTACGGGAACATCCTCGAGAGCCGCCGAACCATCGAGTACCGGTACTTCGACTCGAGCCTCGATCCGGCCCGACTCCAGGCCAACATCCAGCTCGCTTGCTGGATCACCAAGCGAGCATCCACCCTGCCCGACTCCGCGATCCCGACCGAGCGCGTACGTCTCGGCAGTCACGCGGACGGTCAGGTGTCGGATTCCGGCAATCACCTCCTGCGGCGGTTCGCCGACCTGGTCTTCGTACGGCCGCAGGACAAGCTGAAGCTCTACTGGCTGTTCCAGCGCTCTGCCTGGCAGCCGGCGAGGAGGGCCGCCTGAATGTACCGACGGATCCACCCCACCAGCCGTCACGAACTGCCGCTTCGGATGCTGTACCAGCCGCTCGGCGACGGCACCTTCCACCGCGCGTGCGAGGCGGACTCGTTCCGCGGCCTCATGGCAGCGATCCTCGACGACCCCGGCTACGAGAGGGCCGACCCGGAGACACGCCTCGTCAGCCGCCTTCGCGTGGCGGATGATGTGCGGCTGCTCCACGCAGTCGATGGCCAGCCCGTCAAGGTTGCGGACCACGACGGCGACGGCATCATCAACATCGCGTCGGACGAGCCCTTCATCCGGTCACTCGACCGGCTCGGATTCCTGTCGCTGGGCCCGGCACTTGCGAGGGGCGCCCGATGAGCCGCTCAGCCCTTGCCGGCGGGCTCCGTGGCCTTGCGGATCCGATCGAGGACGCGATCGCCTTCTGGGAGCCACGGCTCGGCAGGTCGATCAGCCGCGAAGAGGCCCGAGAGATCATCGACAACCTGAGCGCCTTCATCCGACTCCTGCTCGAGTTCGAGCAACAGGACGGCCGGACGAGAAGGCGACCTGCCCCGCAGGCAGACGAGGCCGCGTGAGCTCCGCGGCACGCCCAGCGTTGCACCTGGTTCTTGACGAGCCGGATTCGCAATCGAGCGCTGAGTTCCTCGACTCGGCGAGCGTAGACGCTGACGGTCAGGCCAGACGCGGCCGCCCGCCACTCCAGCCGGCAGTCGTGTATGCGCGGGTGTCGAGCACCGAGCAGGAGCGCGACGGGTTCTCGATCCCGGCGCAGCTCAGGGCGCTCCACGAGTACGCGAAGAAGCAGCATTTCAAGATCGTCCGTGAGTTCATCGAGGCCGAGACCGCAAAGAGAGCCGGTCGCCCGGAGTTCAAGGAGATGCTGGCGTTTCTCGAGGCGTCGGATTCGGTCAAGACCGTGCTGGTCGAGAAGACCGACCGCCTGTACCGAAACTTCCGCGACTACGTCACTGTCGACGAGCTCGATCTCGAGATCCACCTGGTGAAGGAGAACGAGATCCTGGGTCAGGACAGCAAATCGCATCAGAAGTTCATCCACGGCATCAAGGTGCTGATGGCCAAGAACTTCATCGACAACCTCTCGGAAGAAACGAAGAAGGGAATGGCCGAGAAGGTGCGCGCCGGCGGGTTCCCGCACCGGGCGCCGGCTGGGTACCTCAACGACCGGCTGACACGCACCATCGTGGTGGATCCCGTCCGAGGCCCGTATATCCGTCGGTTGTTCGAGCTCTACGCAGCGGGCCGCGATAGCCTGGCGGCCCTGCAGGACCGGGCCGATCAGGATGGGATGCTGCCATCCGGGTCGGCCAGCCGCGTCGAGTACATCCTGAAGAATCCCTTCTACGTGGGCCAGGTGCGCTGGGCCGGAGAACTCCATTCGGGCAGTCAGGAGCCGCTTGTGAGCCGCGAGCTGTTCGACCAGGTGCAGCGGAGAGTGCGCGATGGCGGACGGCGGCTCGGGAAGTCGAAAAAGAAGGAGTTCGCCTTCGCTGGCCTGCTCCGCTGCGCCGACTGCGGGCACGCGCTAACCCCGATGCTGATCAAGCGGCGGTACATCTACTACCGCTGCGCCAACTACCGCGGCTGCCCGACCCCGTACTACCGTGAAGAGGACCTCGCCGCGGGCTTCAACGGCATCCTGGGCCGACTCGTCATCCCGGACGCAGTGGCCGACTGGGTCGTCGCGCATATGACGCGTGAGTTGCAGACCGCTGCTGACGAAGCGGCGGCGAAGGTCGAGCGCCTGGACCATGATCTGGCTGCGGTAGCTCGCCGTCTCAGCCAGGCCTATGCCGACCATCTGGACGGAAAGATCGACGAGGCGGTCTGGGCCACACTCTCGGCCGGTTGGTCCGCTGAGCGAGCGCGGCTCGAACACCAGATCGAGCGCGCCCGGCCCTCACCTCGTCAATCGGCCGAGGCCACTGAGCCCGATATCCGGCACCGCCCGCACATCCCCGACGTGCGGCTTGCCGCATTGGGCCGCCCCGGCCTCCGACTTGCGTCGGTCCTCATCGAGCAGATCGTGGTCGGCGCAGGTGCCATGCAGCCCCGGCTCCGTCCCCCGTTTGCTGCCTTGATGTCAACGGCCGGACCGAGTCAGGCCGCGTGAAGGAGTTGAGTGAACTTCGAAGGTCCTGGCCGAAAGTCGCGGAATAAGCTGATTCATGCATTGAAGCCCAACGTTGCGTACTTCATCGACCGGACGGGACCGCTTCGGCCGCCGCCGGCGGAGATCTCGGCGTGGGCCGCCGACAAGCGGGTCTTTGTCTCGAGCGTCATGGCTGGAATGCGTGAGCTTCGCAAGGCCGCGGCTGAGGCGATCACCTCGGTCGGAGCCACCCCGGTCATATTTGAGACGTTCGGCGGACGGGAGGATCGACCCGACGCCGCGTATCTCAGCGAAGTCGGCAGATCGGATATCTATGTCGGTGTACTTGACGTCCCTTACGGTCGCATTCAAGCAACTGGCCGATCGGCGACGCATGACGAATACCAAGAGGCGGAACGGCTCGGGCTGCCTGTGTCGGTCTGGGCAACAACCAATGCCGCGGAGCCTCGCCAGGCGGACTTCTTGCACGAAGTCCGCGACCTTCACACCACCGGCACCTACTCGACCGTCGACGAATTGCGGAACGGCATCGAGGGACGGCTCGTAGAGATCGCTGCGGAGGAGTTGTCTCCGTGGGTGAAGCTGGGGCGAGCCGTCTTTCGCGCCCGATCTGTGCACGAAACTGGATCCGAACTCGGGATCCAAGGAGCGGTTCGCGACCAGGGTGTGCTTGCAGAACTCCGAGGCCTCCGGGGCGGACTTCCGCGCCTCGGCTCGGGCTCGACGGTGGTCTCGTACGGCGGGCGCAGTCTTCGCGTCGCGGTTCAAGACTTCCGCGAAACGACCCGGCCCGGCCTCTCGAAGGACATTGAATTGTCC
>JALZAF010000090.1 GCA_030948505.1 Chloroflexota bacterium | reverse complement strand
CTTCGGCACTGCCGCCGCCGGCGCTCCGGCACCCGCGGCCGCTGCCGGCCTGACGGTCGCGGCCGCCGAGCAGCAGATGCTCGGCCTGCTCAACGGGGATCGCCAGAAGAGCGGCCTCATCGCGGTCCGCGTCGACTCTCGCCTGATGGCCATCGCCCGCGCCCGGGCGACCGACATGGCCACCAGGCATTACTTCGCCCACCATGGGCCCGACGGCCGCAACGTCTTCGACATGCTCACCGCCCAGGGCATCGTCTGGTACGGCGCCGGCGAGATCATCTCCTGGGACGACTGGCCCCTGGCGGACTCCGCCCGTGTCGCCAACGAGGGCTGGCTCGGGTCAGCCGGCCACCGCGACATCCTCATGTCGACCTCCTACAACTACGTTGGAGTCGGGCTCGCGACCGACGCCTCCAATGGCCACAACATCTGGGTCGCGGTGTTCATGAAGGGCCCCGATCGGACGGGCGGCTGGGTGTCGCTCAACGCCGTCCGGACGCCGGCCATCGCGTCGGTCGCGGGGGCGCGATATCGGACCGTATCCGTCACCTGGCGCGGTGGGGACGTCCCGCTCGTGGTGCTCACCGCCGGACTGCGCGATTACCAGGTCCAGGTCCGCTCGAACGGCGGTGCCTGGCGCTGGTTCTCGACCTCTACGACCCGCACCAGCCAGAACATCCGCCTGTGGCCGGGCAACGGCTATGACCTGCGGGTGCGCGCCTGCGATCGTCGCGGCAACTGCGGGGGCTGGGCCGTCAAGCACCTGGTCGGCTGACCCGGCGCGTCCGCTCGGGCGATCAGTCCCGCCGCGATCAGTCCCGCCGCGATCAATCGAGGACGGAGCGGACCGCCGATACCAACGCCCGATGGCGCGCGACGCGCGGCAGGACCACTCGCTTCACGTGGCCGAACCGCCGGTGAGCGTCGAGTGCCGCGCTGAAGGCCGCCACGAAACCCGGCTCCGCGAGGGGGTCGAAGCCGTCCTCCCACCACAGCCCCAGGACTCGCAGCGTGCCGGTGCGGCGATCGATCCGCGGCTCGATGCGCCCGACGAAGCGGTCGCCGAACAGGATCGGCAGGACGTAGTAGCCCCAGCGCCGCCTGGCAGCCGGTACGTACACCTCCCACAGATAGTCGAAGCCGAAGATGGAACGCAGCGCCTGGCGGTCCCATACGAGCGGGTCGAGCGGCGCGATGAACGCCACCCCGGGCGCCGCAGCTTCAGGCCGAGCTGATCCACCGGCCGTCGCGTCCGCCGTTGCGTCGCGCTCTGCACGGTCGAGCGTCGCCAGCTCCTCGGCCAGCACGAACCGTTCGCCGCGCACGCCTTCGACGCCCACGGGCACGAGGCTGCCGTCCTCGATGAGGTCGGCCAGGAGCTCGCCGCGGGTCGCGGTTCCGGCGGGCCAGGCGGGCGACGGGCGGCCGGGGGCAATGCCAATCATGACCTCGGCGCTGCCGGATCGGCCGAGCAGCCCATGGCCGCGGTAGCGGGAGAGCAGGCGGTGGCGTTGCTGCTCGCGCTCCGGGCGGCGCTCGGCGAGGACGTCGGCGGGGAACAGTCGCTCGGCCAGGTCGTAGACGCGGCGGTTGCCCTCCCGTCGGACGAGGCCCAGGATGCCTGCCTGGGCCAGGGCCTCGAGGATGGCGCGGACCTGGTTGGTGGGTCGCCAGTACCAGTCGATCGCGGCCCGCGGCTCCACGTCGGTCGAGCTGAGGGGCCCTTCGTCGCGGATGCGACCGAGCAGCTCCGCGACGAGCCCGGCGTGCTCGACGAACGTGTCGCCCTCCAGCCGAGCTCGGCTGCGGTCCCAGGTATACTGGTACCACGGCAACTCGCTGGTCGGCAGCAGGCTGAGGCCCTTGTTGTAGGCCTCGAAGAGCTGCCGGCCCTCGTACAGCAGGCTCTCCGTCCACGCCCGCTCGTAGCCGGCGATCCGCGCCAGGAGCACGAGATCGTGGTTGCGACCGGCCACCTCCAGCGGATCGAACTGGAGCGATCCCAGGCGGGCGACGACCCGCATCACGCTGCCCGGCTCGGACGGCAGCGACCGCGGCGGCGCCAAGAGGTGGCGGGTCACGAGAAAGCGGCGGGCAGCGCTCTTCGAGATCGTGCGCTCGGGGATCACCCGCGGATGGTACGCGTACCCGGCAGTGGATCGCTCACCGGTTACTCGAACCGCCGCGGGACCGCCGATGCGATGACCTTGCAACCCCAACCCGCTGCGGGCGGGTCGGATCGTGACGCCGCAAAAGGGATCATCATTGGAGATCACTTCGACGACCCACGCCCGAGGAGGCCAACATGCCCGACATTTCCTTTCCCGAAGTCCACATGCCGGACTTGAAGCTGCCTCAGGGCCTCCGCGACATGAACCGCGAGGACATCCAGAAGTCGATTTCGGACGTCAAGCCGAAGATCGACCTGCCGAAGTCGAAGGACATCTCCCGGGAGCTGGCCAAGGCAACGAACAAGGCAACCAGGCAGCTCGAGAAGGCCGGTCGTGACATCGAGAAGAATCTCCCAAGCCGGTCGGGCCCGTCGCCCCTGCCGTTCGTCATCTTCGGCATGCTGAGCGGCCTCGTCGTCGGCTGGCTCCTCGCCTCATCGCCCACGACAGGCCCGCGGATCAGCAGCCTGGTCGACGAGCTCAAGGGTCGCATCGATCGCTGGCGGACCGCTGCGATGGACAGCACGGAGGCCGGCAGCGAGCCCGGCTACCGTGATACCTATGCGGGTGCCATGAGCGAGGCCCAGACTGGCGTCGGCGTGGGCCCAGGGGGCAACGGCGTTGGTGCGGCCCCCCAGGGTGTTGGCTGACCGGATCTGACCTTCCACCGAAAGCGACCGAGCCCGGCCACGAATGTGGACCGGGCTCGTTGATTCCGGGGCCGGCCAGGACGCGACGGGCTAGGGACCGACCCGCATGACCGACACATCGTCGATGCCGGCCTCGACCAGGCCGTCCGGGCCGCCATCGGCCGCCTCCACCAGGAGATGTGCGGTCGTACCCACGAAGGCCGGCGGTATGGCTAGTGTCGCTGTGGTCCAGGCCGCCGGCACATCGGCCGCTGTGCCGGGTTTCAGGAGGAGGGGAGTCGCGGTCCCCAGGCCGTCGACGAGGCTGACGCGCAGGTAGTCGCTGGCGTTCGAGCCTGCGTAGTGCGAGAAGTAGTAGCGGAACCTGACCGCGTACGACCCGCCGGCGGGGAGGTCGAAGTCCGGCGACCGGACGCTCGTCACGCCGCCGTCCACATCGTTCGCGCTGGGTCCGCCGCCGGCCAGGCGACCGGTGACGAGATCGGACAGCCCGAACGTCGTCCCCAGCTGGCGGGGACCGCGGTACGAGGTCGGCTGCGGAACGCCACGCTCCCAGGCGCCGGCCGTCGCCGTATCGGTGCCGTTGGGATTGACGGTCCAGCCCCGATCGATCTCGAAGTCGTCCCATAGCGGGCCGCAGTACGCCTGCGCCTGGCCGATGAGGTTGTACGGACAGCCGGCGGCGCTGATGAGATACAGCGCGGCGGATTTGTTGCGCCGGGTCTCCGGCCCGATGGCCGAGTCATCGGGGTACGAGCCCACCGTCAGCTCGAACGTGAAGGCGAAGATCCGGTGGACGCCATACGCCCAGTCCCGCGTCGTCCCGGCGCTGATGTACAGATCGCTGGCCTGCTCCGGCTTGTAGCCATTCAGCCTGGCCATCTTCCTGCCCATGGCGACCGCGACGGCGTGATCGACCACGGTCGTGTCGCCCGGAACATCGGTCAGGGTGTAGCCGTAAGGCCACATGACCAGCCGGCCGGAGGTGTGGAACGTGATCATCGTCCGGATCTGCTGGCGGCCGTTGATGACGCGGCTGTTGATGAAGTCGCGAACCGCCCGCGTCTCCGGCGCGGAGAATGCGCGCGGGCCGCGGTACATCAGATTCGCCGGGTTCG
The DNA here is from genome assembly GCA_030948505.1 of Chloroflexota bacterium. GTDB lineage: Bacteria > Chloroflexota > Limnocylindria > Limnocylindrales > CSP1-4 > JACDAV01. The sequence continues at coordinate 8,953 of JALZAF010000090.1, read as the reverse complement.
TGCTCGAGCCGGCACAGCAGCCCCAGTGGTAGTCGAAGTTGCGGTTGAGGTCCGTACCGATCGCGCTGCTGCCGGGCGTCGGCTGCCGATTCTTTCGCCAGTAGTGGTACGTGCCGCCGGAGATGTCGTATTCGCTGCCGTCGGGGTTGACGTCGAACACGATCCAGATCTCGCGGCTGTCGACGAGCTTGGTGATCGTCGGGTCGAGGCCGTAGCCGTCAACGAGCCAGTGCATGATCGCCAGGGTCATCTCGACCGACATGTGCTCGCGGGCATGCGTCCCGCCGTCGAAGTAGACCTCCGGCTCGTTCTCGTCGACGTTGACGTTGTCGCTGATCTTCACCGCCCACAGCTCGCGGCCCTGGTAGCTCTGGCCGATGCTGAAGCGCCTGACGATGGCCGGGTGGGCGGCGGCGACTGCGGCCACATCGGCGCTCATCTCGGCGTAGGTGTGGAAGCCCTCCCAGCCGCGCGGGAAGTCCGCGTTCAGGGTCGGCGCCGTCGCCCTGGGTGTCGGCGCGAGGCCGGCGGAGGCGCCGCCCGGCAGTGCGACGAGGGCACCCAGCACGAGCGGGATCAGCAGGCCTCTGGCCCATGGGCGACGAGGGGCAGGCGAACGAGACACGGCACTTCCCTGTGCGGGGCGGCAGGGCCGCGGTCGATCCGGGCCGTTGACAGTCCTCAACACCGTACCGATGTCGAGCATTGGCCGCTATAGGCGGTCGGGCCCAGGGGGCGCGGGTGGGCGGCAGTACTCTCGACCGGGGGGCGGCAGCTGGGCCATCGGCCGGGTGTCAGTCGTAGTCGGACGCGGTCAGGCCGTCCAGCGGGCCCTTGCCCTGGTACTCGTAGGTGCTGGCGATGTCGCCGAGAGCGACGGTGACCCATTGGGTCGTGCACAGGGCATTGCCCGTCAGGACCCGCCCGTCGACGAGCGTGATCGTCAACTCCACGTCGTCCGGAAGGGGCAGGGCGCGGTCGGTTCGGCCCGCAACGGACCAGCCCGTTGGCCCCTTGAGTCTCGGCGTCGGATCGGTTCGCAGCAGTCGGAGGGCCGCGACCCCTCGGACCGCCTTGCCTTCGATGACCACTGACCTGACGGCCAGGAACCGGTTGGGCATCGCCTGGAATGGTACATCCGTTCCAACGTCCCGATCAAGCGTTTACGTTTTTGTCAACATCCGGCCCGACCGAGCACCATTGCCAATGTCTCCGACCCCAGGCTAGCAGCCCTCCCGGAGCCGGAGGCTCAAGGCATCACCGCGAGGCCCTTGGCCGCGTCCGCCGCGGTCTTGGCCGTGACGCCGAATGCGACGTCGCCCTTCAGATAGAGGATGTTGGTTCCGCTGTCATCGGTGTAGGTCCAGACGTCCCTGCCGCCGATGTTGGTCTTGGTTGCCGGTGTGCCCTTCTTGACCTGTTCGGCCACGAAGAGCTGCTCGAACTGGCTCGGGTCGGCTCCCTTGATCCGCAGCGCGAAGAGGCTGATCCCGACACACTCGGGCCCCTTGACGCTGCCAAGGGCCACGGACACGTCAGACGGCGACTTGCCGAGGGCTTTGACAAGGGCATCGAAGACCGGATCGCTGCCCAGGAAGTCGGGTCCGGTGAAGCTGCCCTTGGTGACCTTCTGGTTGCAGAAATCATTTGGAAGCTGGGCCTCGAGGTCAAGATCGGCATTGAATGAGGGCATGACGAGGTCGGTCGAAGCGGCCGGCGTGGCCTGGGCGGCAGGCGTTGCCGCGGCTGGCGTCGCGCCGCCGCCCGTGGAGGCCACGGGGGAGGCGTTGCTGCATGCGGCAACGGCGAGGGTGAGCGCGCCGAGGGTCGCTGCGAGGCGGCTCCAATGGGCGGGTCGGAAGGACATCGTTCGCTCCTTCGGATGGGCTTCCGCGGACACTGCGGAACGGGCCTGGAGGGCGGACTGGGAGGGATAGGGTACCGCGGGAGCGGCGGAGGACGCGATTCGAGCGCCAGGGGTCACGTTGACGGTTCGGCGGTTAATTCCGATAATGTCACTCGGGATTAGGACGACACTCGAACCGGGGCGCCAGGCGCCCCCCGGAGACGCAATTTGACCACCACCCGCGAAGCCGTCGTCGACCGCCGCGACCAGTACGCGTTCCACGACGACATCGTCTACCTGGCCGAGACCAAGCGCGGCCTGACCCGCGACACCGTCCGGGAGATCAGCGGCTTCAAGCACGAGCCGGACTGGATGCTCGAATTCCGGCTGCGGGCCTATGACCATTTCGTCAAGCGGCCGATGCCCAATTGGGGCGGCGAGCTCGGGAATATCGACTTCGACAAGATCGTCTACTACCGCAAGCCCTCGGATCGCGAAGAGAAGTCGTGGGACGACGTCCCGGAAAAGATCAAGGCGACGTTCGAGAAGCTCGGCATCCCCGAGGCGGAGCGGAAGTTCCTGGCCGGCGTCGGCGCCCAGTACGACAGTGAGGTCGTTTACCACAGCGTGCGCGAGGAGCTGACCAAGATCGGTGTCGTGTTCATGGGCACAGACCAGGCCCTGATCGAATACCCGGAGATCTTCCGCAAGTACTTCGGCACCGTCGTCCCGCCAGAGGACAACAAGTTCGCGGCCCTGAATTCGGCCGTCTGGTCGGGCGGGTCCTTCGTCTATGTGCCGAAGGGCGTCGAAGTCCCGCTCCCGCTGCAGGCCTACTTCCGGATCAACGGCGAGAACACTGGCCAGTTCGAGCGCACCCTGATCGTCGTCGACGAGGGCGCCAAGGTCCACTACATCGAGGGGTGTACTGCGCCCATCTACGCGACCGATTCGCTCCACGCAGCGGTTGTCGAGGTGATCGCGCTACCCGGCTCGAAGGTGCGCTACACGACGATCCAGAACTGGTCGAACGACGTCTACAACCTCGTAACGAAGCGCGCTCACGCTCACGAGAACTCGAGGGTCGAGTGGATTGACGCAAATACCGGGTCGCGCCTCACGATGAAGTACCCGGCGATCTACCTGCGCGGCGAGGGCGCCACGGCGGACATCATCTCCGTCGCTGTCGCCGGCAAGGGCCAGCACCAGGACACCGGCGCGAAGGCCATCCACCTGGCCTCGAACACGCGGAGCCGGATCGTTTCCAAGTCCGTGTCCAGGGACGGCGGGCGGGCGACGTATCGCGGCCAGCTCAAGGTCGCGCCGGGGGCGCGCAACGTCGTCGCCAGCGTCCGCTGCGACGCGCTCATGCTCGACGACCAGAGTCGCAGCGACACCTATCCCTACATCGACATCCAGGAAGACGACACGACGATGACCCACGAGGCCACCGTCGGCAAGATCAGCGCGGACCAGGTCTTCTACCTGATGAGCCGCGGCCTGACCGAGAACGAGGCCCAGAACCTCATCGTCCAGGGCTTCCTCGAGGTCTTCACGAAGGAGCTTCCGATGGAGTACGCCATCGAGTTCAATCGCCTCGTGAAGCTCGAGATGGAGGGCTCGCTGGGGTGATGCGGCGCAGCACCGGGTGGAGCTGACCCCAGGGGCGTCGGCGAACGCGCCGGCCATCGCCGGCGCGGGGCCACCGAACTCTCCGGCCGCCCGAACCCGACCGGCCCGCCGCGCGCCGACCGACCTCTCCTTCCGCCTCGATGAGGCGCTGCTCGAGCGGTTCGAGTCTCGTGAACCCGACTGGCTGACCGCGGATCGTCGCGAAGCCTTCGCGGCTTTCGGTTCGCTGCCGACCGAATCGAGCCGTCTCTACACGCCATACGTCGACCTGCGAGCCGCCGAGCTCGAAGGCGTGAGTCCCTATGACGAGCCTGCCACAGCCGCGCCCGACGGGGCTTCAGTTGCCTCCATTCCGGAAGGTGCCGGCGGGCTGGCTTCATTCCGTGAGGACCAGGTCGAGGCGCTCGAGCTCGACGCCGACGCGCGCGCGGCCGGCGTAACGATCGACACGCTGGGTGGGCTGCTACGCCGTGAGCCGGAGGTGGCGCGTCGACTGCTGGGCGGCGGCTCCCTGCCGGCCGACGATCGCCTGGCCCAGCTCACCCGCGCTGGCTGGAACCAGGGCGTCGTCGTTCGGGTGCCCGCCGGTGCTCGCCTTGCACGCCCCATCGTGATCCGCTGGGCCGCCGGCGCTCCCGGCCGCGCGCTGCTGACTCGGACGATCGTGGAGCTTGGTGATGGCGCCGCGGCGTCGCTACTCGAGGAGCTGATCCCGTCCGGTCCGGAGATCGAGTGCGCTGCCGGGGAGACGGTCCCCCAGGCGCTGCTCACGGGCACGCTCGAAGTCCGGCTCGGTCGCGGCGCGGACCTGTCGGTCGCCAGCATCCAGGACTTCGGTCCCCGCCAGATCGTTTTCCAGCACCGCAACGCCTCCATCGGCGAGAGCGCTTCGCTGCGATGGGCCCTCGCCCAGTTGGGTTCGCGGCTGGCCAGGTCACGCGTCGATAATCGTCTGCAGGGTGACCGCAGCACGGTCGAGCAGGTCGAGATCGTCTTTGGCGGCGACGAGCAGCTCTTCGACCTGACCTCGTACACCCGCCACACGGGGCGCGACACGACCGGCAACCTGCTGTCGAAGGGCGTGCTGCTCGATCGTTCGCGGACCTACATGAAGGGCCTCATCGAGATCGAGCGGTCAGCCGTGGGGACGGACAGCTTCCTGGGCGAGTTCGGGATGAACCTGTCGAGGAATGCCCGCGCCGTCGCCATCCCGTCGCTCGAGATCGACCAGCCCGACTGCCGGCGGGCGGCTCACTCGTCGTCGGTGGGCCCGATCGACGAGACGCAGCTCTTCTACCTCGAGAGCCGCGGGATCCCGCCGGACGAAGCTCGCAAGTTCATCGTCCTCGGCTTCCTCGAGCCGGTCGTCGCGCGGGTCCCGCTGCTTGGGGCCCAGGATCGCCTTCGCGACCTGCTCGAAGCGAAATGGGCCGCCGGCTGGCCGGTCGCGGCGGCCGGCTCGGGAGCCGCCGCCTGAGGCGGATCGACCTGGTTGCCGTCGACGAGGTCCCCGACGGCACCATGAAGATGGCCTGGGTGGACGGCACCGACCAGGTCCTCGTGATCAACGTGGGGGGCGAAATCCGGGCGGTTCAGGGTATCTGCAGCCACGAGTACTTCGAGCTGGACAAGGGATTCCTCACGGCCGAGACGCTGACCTGCGCCCTGCACCTGTCGCGCTTCGACCTCGAATCGGGCGAGGCGCTCGACCCGCCGGCCGAGCTGCCGCTTGCGGTCTACCCGGTCGTCGTCGAGAACGGCCGGGTCTTCATCGAGATCCCGGACGGGCCGCTGCCGGTCAACGAGTAGCCGTCGCGGAACAGTCGTCCGCCCGGGCCAGTGTGGTCGTGGGACGACTATCTCCGTCGCAACCCGCCGGGCGATCGGTGGACATGGCCCGACTCGGTCGTCGGGCGACCGGACGTTGGGGTGACATGGCGGGATTGGTCGTCCGGCGACCAGGCGCGCCATCGCCCGGATCTTGTGGTCGTGGGACGACCATTGCGCCGGCTGCAGCTCGAGCTACCCGTCTCTGTTGTACGGCGGCAACAGGCGCGTCCCGAATCGGGCGTTGAGCAGGCGCATGTCGTGGAAGTCGGTCTCGGCGGGCTCGTAGCCGCCGGCGTGATTGAGCATCTGGACATCGGGACTCATGCACTTCACGGTCTGACCGTCGATCGTGCCCCGGCCGGTGAATCCCTCGGCCGGGATGGTCCAGTCGTCGCCGTTCTCCATCCGGTAGATGCCATTGCCCGCGTCGTCGAAGCGAACGGGATGGACGTCGACTTCGCGGTCCCGACGATCGCCCAGGACGAAATTCGACTCCGGCACGCCTTCGACGAGCTCGAACCCGCGGCCAGCCAGGACGGAGCGCATCGTCGCGACGTCACTGACCCGGACGACGAGGTCGATGTCCTGGTGGGGTCGGGTCTGCTCGCCCAGGAGCGCGTCGACGCCCCAGCCGCCATCGAGCCACGATTCCACGCCGGCGGAGTCGAGCGCGTCGATGACCTCGCGCACGTCGGCCGCCTCAGCCCGCGCTTTGGAGCCCTTCTTCGCCACCCGCTGCTCCCTCAGCCCCGACTAGTAGGCGTCCCAATCCGCGGCGATCGAGTCGCCTCCGGTACGCAGGCCGTTCCCGGTTACGGGTGAGCGCGGCCGAAGGAGCCCGAAGCGCTCGTCCCCGGGAGCTGTCGGACGACCGGCGAGCCTGTCCAGCACGTACTGCCCGATCACCGGTCCGTGCTTGAAGCCGTGGCCGGAGCCACCACCCACGAGCCACACGTTGTCGAACTCGGGATGGCGATCGATGACGAAGTGGGTGTCGGGCGTCGTCTCGTACTGGCAGACGCGCGTCTCGACGATCGGTTGGCCCGCCAGGGCCGGAAAGCGCCGCGCGGCGTAGCGATGCGCGAGGCGGGCCGATTCCGGATCGACGATGCGCTCGCCATTCGTCGGGTCGAAGACGGGGCCGTAACGATCGGGCGCGACCTTGACGCCACGCCCGTCGATCGCCGGGATGCCATAGAACGAGGCGTCGTAATCGACCCAGGCCGGGAGCCACTCGGCCGCGAAGCGCCCGTCCCCGGCCGGCGGGCCGATGAAGAAGCCATCCTGCTTGGTCACCCGGATGAGGTTGCCCAGCTGCTCGGGGAACAGCCGCGGCAGCCACGGGCCACAGGCGAAGACGAAGGCATCGCCCGAATAGTGAATTCCATCCGCCGTGACGACATCCATCAGCCGCCGCCGCTCGCGGTGCCCCGGATGGACGGACGCCAGCTCGAATCGGCCGCCGCTGCGGGTGAAGGCCCGGGCCAGCGCCGCGATGCCGCGACGGGCGAGCAGCACTCCCCCCTGCTGCTCGAAGACGGCAAAGGCGATCCCCGCCGTGGATACCTGGGGCCAGCGGTCGACGATCTCCGCGGCCGTCAGCCGCTCGACCGGAATGCCCTCCGCCCGCAGAGTCCGTTCGGAGGCGGCCTCGAAGCCGTCCGCGCGACGGGCGAACCACAACGCGCCGACCTCGAGATGGACGGGTTCCGACCACTCCTCGCCGAACGCGACCCAGGCCTCGCGGGCCTGGCGCGACCAGCGCGTGTAGTAGCTGTCCGTGCCGTGCGAGGCGCGGATGATGCGCGTCTCATCGCCTGACGACGCGCGCGGATGGCCGGCGCCGTAGGCGTCGATCAGGACGGTCTTGCGGCCGGCCCTCGCGGCGTGGTACGCCGTCCAAGCGCCCATCGTCCCGGCGCCGACGACGACGAGATCGGTCACGGTTGGAACGTTACCGTCGCCGCGGCGGCCGCGTCGACCGCCTTTTTCGTGAAAGGCAGGGCCACGCTCTGGCCTGCCCGCCAGGCCTCGATGAGATCGCCGTAGTGGCCGTCGAAGGGGTTGCCACTCTGGCCCGTCGTCTGCACGATGCGGGCGCCATCCAGGTCTGACAAGTCGATCGTCAGCCGGTACGACGGCAGCACCGTCACGTCGAAGACGTGGTCGAAGCCCACCGGCTTGTAGGTCGGGTCCTGCGGATCGGGATAGGCGCGTGACGGCTGGTAGTAGGTCTGGAGGACCGCACCGGGCGCACCGGGCACCTCCACTGGGCCCTTGTTGAAATACCAGTCCAGCGGCGGGATGCCGCCCTCACCGAAGGTCTGCTCGCGGAACGTCGCGTGATGCAGCGCGCCCCAGCGCCAGCCGTCCGGCGCGCCCAACGCCGCCCGCAGCTCGGTGCCGGCGGCATCGAGCGCGCGGGCGACGATGTCCCGCTCGCTCTCCTTGACGTCCGTCGTCGTGCTGTCGTCCCACCACGGTGAGTTCGGCTGGTCGAGCAGGTGGATCGTCGCCTGCCACGACGCGCCGCTGTCGACGTAATCGCGCGCCAGCGGCCCCAGGTCGTCGTCGTAGATCCCGCTCACGAGCCGCCGCTCGAAGGCCAGGTAGGCCGCACAGCCGCGGCTGTCGAGGTCGCACGACTGGTTCCAGCTGCGGATCGCATCCAGCACCGCCCGCCCATCGGCGGTCGTCGGCGCGACGCCGGCCAGCTTGGGGATCACCAGCGCCGCGCGACCAACGGTGGTGTCGAGCTGGATCGCCCGCAGGTCGGCCATTTTCAGGCCGTCCGCCGCGCGGTTCCCGATCAGCCGCATGATCTGCGCGGCACGATAGCCGGGGTCCCATTCCGCGCCCAGGAAATAGCCATAGCCGGCGCCGACCGGTGCGTTGTTGGCCGTCACGATGACCGCGCCCCGCGGATCGAGCTGCGACGGCAGCTCCGCAACTGGGACCCGTCCTTCCCATTCGTGCTTGCCGTCGTCGCCGCGAACCGGCCGGTCGCCGCGATCACCGCCCGCCCGGATGGGGATCCAGCCCGGCAGCTGGTAGCCGATGTGCCCATCGACGTCGGCGTAGACGAAGTTCTGCGCGGGCGCGCCGTAGCCGCGGAGCGCCGCCTGGAACTCGGCGAAGGTGCCGGCCGTGTTGAGCCGCAGGATCGCCTCGAGCGTGCCATCGGTGACGGCGGTCGCCGTCCAGCGCAAGGCAAGGAGAGGCGAGTCCTTCAGCCGTTTGTCGACGCTGTTGAGGATCGGCCCGTGGCCGGTTTCGCGGACCTCGAGGATGTCCGTCGCCGCCCCCGCCACCTTGATCTCTTCACGCCGGGTGACGAACGGCACCGACTTTCCGCGGAACATGTAATCGGCCGGGTTCTGCGGGTCCGCAAGTTCGATGAACAGGTCCTGCACATCGGGGTCGGTGTTGGTGGCGCCCCACGCAATTCGCTCGTTGTGACCTAGCACGACCGCCGGCACACCGGGGAATGACACCCCGACCACGTCGTACGGGCAGGCGGAGGACACCTTGCGGCAATGCAGGCCGTTGATGAACCAGACCGATGGCATGCCGATGCCCAGATGCGGATCGTTGGCCAGCAGTGCGCCGCCGGTCGCGCTCTTCGACGGCCCCACGACCCAGTTG
>JALZAF010000057.1 GCA_030948505.1 Chloroflexota bacterium | reverse complement strand
GGGCCGGGTGACGACAAAGAGGACCATGAGCGCGACCGCGATAACGGTATTCGCAATGGCGAGGTGTCGGATCGTGAACGGCCCGATGACCTGCCGACTCCCTCTGCGTCGTCGCGGGGGTGGGGTGATCTCGGCGGTGATTTCAGCCGCAGGCGCCGTCGGCAGTTCGCCTCCTTCCGGGTCCGTATACTCGCTCATACCACACGCAGTGTAGTAGGTCAGGTCACGGGAGCGGGCGCGGGTGAAGTGGCTGATCGGGGCGCTCGTGGCAGGCATGGCGACAGGCGTATTACTGATCGTCGTGGTGGTCCTGCTGCCTCCCGTCGTTTCGGATCCCGCAACGAGTTCGCGGCCGTCGTCGCCCTCGGTAAGTACCCCATCCGCCGGCGACGTCCAGACGGCGACGGCAGTCCTACCGACGACCTCCCCGACGAGCACCGGGGCCACGACCGGCGTCCAAGTCGGCCAGATCGCTCCCGACTTCGCGTTGCCATCGCTCGATGGCAAGACGGTCCATCTGTCTGACTTCGGCGGTCATCCGGTCTGGATCAACTTCTGGGCGTCGTGGTGCCCGCCCTGCCGGGACGAGATGCCGCGCCTCGAGGGCGTCTATGTGACTCACGCGAAGGACGGGCTGGTGATCCTCGGCGTCGCCGTCCGCGACTCGCCGGCCGATGCCGGGGCATTCGCCAAGGAGGTCGGGGTGACCTATCCGATCGTCCTCGACGTGCCGGGCAAGGTCGGGGACCAGTATCACGCGGTCGCGTTGCCGGTCCAGTACTGGCTCGATCGCGACGGGATCGTCCGCGACTGGGCCTTTGGCGAGTTGCCGCTCGACCAATACGACACTGCGCTCGCCAAGATCCTGCCCGGGGGGTCGGCCGTTCCATGACCCTGGCCGTAGCGTTCCTCGGCGGGCTCATCTCGTGCCTATCGCCGTGCGTGCTGCCGGTCATCCCCGTCTTCGCCGCGTTCGTCGGCGGTGGTCGAGCGGCGCCCGGAGTGCATGTCGGACGCGCCCGGGCCGCCGGCTTTCTCCTTGGCTTCGCCGGCGTGTTCGTTGCCCTGTGGGTCTCCCTCGGCCTATTCGGCTTTGCCCTGTTCGACGCGATCCCGACTCTGCGACCAGTGGCCGGGGTGGCGATCATCGGCCTGGGCCTCGCGACGATGATCGGCTGGCAGCCGATGCTCGGGTTCGGCGTCTGGCATCGCGCGGGATCGCTGGGCGGCTCGTTCCTCGTGGGCGCCGGCGTCGCCGTCGGCTGGACGCCGTGTATCGGCCCCACGCTCGGGGCGATCATCACCCTCGCTGCGGCCAGCCAAACGGTCGCGTCGGGCGCGGCCTTGCTGCTCGCCTACGCCCTAGGCATGGCTGTGCCTCTCGCCCTGATCGGGGTCGGCCTGTCCCGCGTCCGACCGCTGGGGCGCTTCCTCGGTGTCCACCACCGGGCGTTCCAGGTCGTCTCCGGGACACTGATCGTGGGTGTCGGGGCCCTTGTCGCGACGGGTGCGTTCGGCCGACTTGCGGGACTGGTGCCCTGGGGGTTCTAGCGGGCGGGTGTTGTTTCGGCGGCAGCAAGCTCGCCTTCGAGACGTCGCTGTCGCTCGGCGAGCTCCGTCAGCTCCGCGCGCATGGACTCGACGCTCGACGATCCGGCAACAGGAGCCGAACCGCGGCTCATGGCGATTGCCATCACGACCATCGAAAGGGGACAGGCCGCGATGAGCAACAGGGGCAGCGCGGCGCCGAGCGCGTGCGGTGCAAAGAAGGCCACTGCGAGGGCGAGCACGCCGAGGACGGCGAGGACCCGGCGGTCGAGGCAGTAGCAGAGGATCGACATTCCCTTCTCCTGTTCACCGCGACCCGGTTGGGAGGAGAGCCGGGCAGCTCAGGGCAGACTACTACATCATGCGTAGTCGCGGCCCACGACATAGCCTGTAGTACGATCGCGACGATGGAGACAGCGTCGCTCGGACCGTTGGAGCAGCGGGTCATGGCCCATCTGTGGCACGTCGGGCCGGCGACGGTCGCCGAGGTACGCGATGCCGTGAATGCGGCCGCCAAACGGCAGCTGGCATACACGACGGTGATGACGATCCTCGTCCGGCTCGACGAGAAGGGCTACGTCAGCCGGACCCGTGAAGGTCGTCTCTACCGCTATTCGGCCGCTTTCGCGGAGAAGGCGCTCGGGGCGGAGATCGGCCGGCGCGACCTGCGGCGACTCATCGAGCGTCATGGCGCGCGCACCCTTGCGGGCTTTGCGGCCGACCTCGTTGGACCCGAGTCCGACCTGGCGGCGCGCCTCCAGGCAATCGCCGACGAAAGCACGGAGCGCTAGCGAATGCGGGCGCTTGTCGGGATCGCGAGCCTCGCAACGGCCGGCGTGTTTCTCGGATGTCTCGCCATCGGCATCGGCAGCGGCCCCGACTGTGCGGCTGGCATGGCCCCCACGGCGTGCCTGGGTGGCTCGGTCGGTCCGATTCGAAACCTGTTCGGGCTGGCTGCCGCGATCGGGGCGGCGGTCGGCGGTTTCTTCGCCGTCTCGCTCTTCTGGCAGGCGCGCCACCATCGGCGGCTGTCGATGTCGCTGGACCGAAGCGCAAGCCCCGCGCGGATGGCCGATCAAGACGTCGGGCTCGTCCATGGCCTCGCCGCCCCGTGCGTCGCCGGGCTGACTCGCTCGCGGATCTACTGCCCGACGGACCTCGCCGAGCGACTGAGCGAGCCCGAACTGCGCGCGGTCATCCTCCACGAACGACACCACCAGCTTGCCCACGCACCCGCGAGGCTCGTCGTGCTCGCCGCGCTCGCTCCCGCTGTCGAGCGCCTGGAGGTCGGTCGACGCTGGGCTGAGCGTCGGCGGGCGGCCCTCGAGATCGCCGCGGATGACCACGCGCTCGCAGCCGGAGCATGCCGGCCCGAGCTGGCCCGCGCGTTGCTCAAACTCGGCGCGGCGAGTCTCGACGCAGGGCTGCCGAGCTATGCATCAGCGTCGGAGCTCCGCCTGCGCCACCTGATGGGGGAGGCGAGCCCCGCCAGCCCAGGCCTGGGCTCGCTGGCGCCGCTGGTCCTGCCCGTCGGCGCCTTCGTCGCGTGTCTCGTCTGGGGGCTCAGCGGCTAGTCCCTCGGGGCCTGTTCATCCACGTCCGGTCGCGGACCCGGACGATTCGGCCGCCGGCGTTGCGATCGCCGATGCGGCGCGACATGCACGGTGGGTTCCCTTGGCGCAGCCGGTGTCGCGCGATGGACCTTGGCTCGGGGCGTCCAGACGACCAGGCCGACCGCGTACCCGACCGCGCTCCCCAACAGGCTGATCCCGAGGTGGACTGGCTGCATGATGTTGAGGAGGAGACCGAGGACGTACGTCGCCGCAAGGCCAGCAACGCATCCGATGAGGGCGAATTCCCATGTCTCGCTCTCAACCCGGAGCAGATCAGATTTCGGGGTTGAGGCGCGCAACTCCCAGCCTTCGACTCGCCAGCGGAGCCCTGCGATCAGTGCCCCGATCGCCCCAAGCCCGAGGGCGAGGACGGACCAGATCGGGAGCGTGAAGCCGCCGAGGAATTGACCGAGCGCCAGGAGACCTAAGAGCAACACCGCGGCACCCCACGACCGCAGGGCCGCGGTGAGATCGGCGCGAACGACCTCATCGTCGGAATGGGGGAGGGAGTGGCGACCGGCGTCGAAGCGCAGAAGGACTGACGCCGCGATCGCGATCGCCCCGAGCGCGAGATCGGGGAGAACGAACAGCGGCACCGGATCGTGTACCTCACGCGGCGTATTGGGTTCGACTCTACTACACTGACGTTAGTAGGTCGTGGCCGACATGGTGCCTGACCCGGGATCAGAGGACGACGTGGCCGACCCACGCTCCGCGCCAGTGATAAGAAAAGCGCTGCTTGAATACGTCAGCTCGCCTGGCTGCTCGGATTGCAAGACGTTCGATGAGCTCATTTCCCGCGTCGCGCCGGATTACCCGGCCCTCGAAGTCCGCGCCGTGTCGGCTGATTCGCGGCGGGGCATCGCGCTATCGCTCGGCCGCGGGATCCTTCGTTTTCCGGTCATCGTCCTCGACGACGAGGTCCTCGCGGTCGAACGAATCACCGAGGCAGATCTTCGGGCCGCCATGGTGCGTGACGGTGTCGACCACGGATGAACGCGCTCCTAGCAGGCTCGTCGATCCTCGGTGGCTTCGTCGGCGGCTTCATCGCATTGCTCGCGCCGTGCTGTGTCACCGTCCTGCTCCCGGCGTATTTCGCGGCGGCGTTCACCAGCGTGCGAACGCTCGTCCGGATGACCTTCCTGTTCGGGGCCGGGATTGCCGTCGTCATCCTGCCGATCGCGCTCGGGCTGGCGGCGCTCGGCCAGGTCTTCAGCCGCTTCCACCCGGTCCTCTTCGGGGTCGGTGGCTTGTTCCTCCTCGGGCTTGGGGTCATGACCCTTCGAGGTCGAGGCTTCGAAGTGCCGTTCGCTCGCGCCCCGACGTTCGCCGATCGACCCGGAGCCTCGATCTTCGCCCTGGGCCTCTTCTCCGGCGCGGCCAGCTCCTGCTGCGCTCCCGTCCTCATTGGGGTGCTGACGCTCACCGCCCTGACGAACTCGTTCGTCGGTGCACTGGCGGTGGCACTGGCCTACGTCTTCGGAATGGTGTTCCCGTTGTTCCTCCTCGCCCTCGTCGGCGACCGCTTCAGCTGGCTGCGCAGCCGTGCCGTGCGCGGAATGACGGTCCGCTTCCGATTGCGTGGACGCGGGTTTGAGATCCACAGCACCAACCTCATCGGCGGGCTGCTCTTCCTCGCGATGGGGGTCTTCGTCCTCGTCCTCGCCGTCACCGGCAATGAGGTTCTGGCATTCCCGGGCCAAGCCGAGCTCAGTGCGCTGCTCCATCAGGCGGGCGACGCCTTCCTGATCGCCGTCAACGGCCTGCCTGCGCTCGTCCTGTCGGCACTGCTCGTCGTCTTCGCGCTGTATCTCGTTCGGCGTGCCCGCCGGCAGCCGCCCGAGCCACCAAGGGAGATCGCGGATGACCCGACCTGATCGCACGTCGTCGCGGCTTGAGAGCAAGCGGGCCGCATCTGGGCGGGGGCGCCGCTCGCGCGTTCCGGTCCCACTCATCCTCGGGATCGTCGGCATCGGTGTGGTCGTCGTCGGGATCGCTGCGTTCAACACGCTCAACGGCGGGGGAAAGCAGATCGTCGCCTACGACGTCGGCCGGCCGGGTCCGGGCGATGCTGCCCCGGACTTCACCTTGACCCAGGCCGGCGGGACCACCTTCCATCTGGCGGACGCCCGGGGCAAGCAGGTCCTGCTCTACTTCCACGAGGGCCTCGGCTGCGATCCGTGCTGGCGCCAGATCGACGCGATCCAGGCCGACCTCGCCCAATTCAAGAGCCTCGGCATCGATGAGGTCGTCGCCATCTCCGCCGATCCGGCCGGGGCCCAGGCAACGCGCGCGCAACGAACCGGGATCACCCTGCCGACCCTCGCCGACCTCGACCGGACGGTGTCTGGCGCGTACGGGACGCTCGCCTACGGGATGATGAACGGAGCGCTCCCAGGT
>JALZAF010000001.1 GCA_030948505.1 Chloroflexota bacterium | reverse complement strand
GGACACGGCGGCGCCGGCGACCCGTTCCGGGGATCGCGTCCACGTCGTCACCGGGGCCGACGTGCGGAGCTACGACCTGCGCACGCGGGCGCTCGAGTCCGTCGTCGCAATTCCGGGCGCCAGGTCGCTCGCCCTCGACGCGACGCACCACCGCCTGTTCGTGGGCACCGACGGCGGCGAGATCCTGACCATCGATCTGACGGTGCTCGACGGGGCCCGCCGCGGGGGGTCCGGTCCCGCTCACCCGGAGGCGACGCATCTCGCCCAGCTGGATGGCGCGGTCGATCGCCTGCACGCGACCTCCGACGGCACCGGGCTGCTGGCGGCGACGGCGGGCGGGGCCGTCGTCATGGTGGATCCCGAGGGCGGGACGGAGCTCGGTCGGACCCAGCTGGCGGGCGTCAGCGCGATGGCCGACGCCGGGACGGCTCCCGGACTGATCGCCCGCCCGGCCGACATACCGGACCAGGCTGCCGCGGCCGCCACGTTGGCCAAACTGCTGGGCGGCTCGGCGGCTGACTACCAGGCCCGGTTGGCGGCGGGCTCGGATCGCGTCATCGTGGCCACGGTCCAGGCCTCCGGCGACCCTCGGACGTCGATCGACGCTGCGATCACCGACGGGCGTCTGGCCGGCTTTGCAGTCGAGACGGTCCCCCGCGTCGCCGTGGCGGATGGCGATGGGCTCGCCTTCGTGTCGCCGACCACCGGCGGCGTGCTCCAGTCGCTGAAGCTCGACGGCGCGGCGGCCGGTGTGGCCCTCGTCAGCGTCGACAGCCCGACGCTGTACGTGACGAACAGCTCGCCCGACGGACCCGAGGTCACGACCGTCACCGTGGGCGGCGACAGCGCCAAGGGCGATGCCGTGAAGGGCTCCTCGTTCAAGCTGCCCGGGTCCGGTTCCTGGGTCGGATACGACGAGGCGAGCCAGATGGTCCACGTCCTGGGTGCGCCGCCCGCCGGCCGGCCGGCCGATCAGCTGGCGACGGTGTACGTCATCGAGCCGCACGCCAACGCCGTTTACGCCGATGCCCCACTCGGATTCCAGCCCTCCGCCGTGGCCCTGGACGCGAATGACATGTACCCGTCCTCGGATCGCGAGCAGCTGCTGGCGCTCGGCGGGGACGGCTCGACGGCCTCGATCGACGTCGGCCATCACGACTTTGCGTGGCGGGTTCCGGGTGTCGTCGCCGGCGCGTTGATGGCCGGGCTGCTGTACGTGCTGACCCGGATCCTTTTCCGGCGGCGCTCCGTGGCCCTGCTGGTGGGGATCCTGGGCCTGGCCGACGGGATGTTCTTCGTGCAGTCCCGGATCGCCATGAACGACGCCTACGTGGGCCTGTTCATCGTTGCCGCCTACGTCCTGTTCGCGGTCATCTGGACGGGCCGCTGGCGCTGGCGTGGCGCCTTCTGGGTGGCGATGCCGGCAATCGGACTGCTGCTTGGCCTGGCGCTGGCCTCGAAGTGGGTCGCCGCCTATGCGATCGGCGCGCTGGGCATCCTCATCCTCGCCCGCAGCGCGCTCGGTCGCGTGGCCTTGATCGCGGGGATGATCGTCGTGACGACTGTTCTGGGTTACCTCGCCCTGAGCGTGCCGGCCGGCCAGAGCGGCGGCAACCTCGCCTTCATGTTGATCATGATCGCGCTGACCCTGGTGGCCGTCGTGGTGAGCGTCCTCCACCCGATCGCCTGGTCGCTCGACGAGATCCGCTTCGCGGTCGGCGCGCCTGCCGCCGCCGGCGGATTCGTCGGGCTGGCGGCGCTCGCGTTGGGCAAGATGAACGCCGCGGTCAAGGTCGGCCCGCTGAGCGTGACGCCGCTGCTGGTGGCCTTCGGTCTCGTCCTGCTGTCGGGCGGGGTGTTCGCCACGGTCTGGCTGGCCGGCCGTGCCGGCCTGGGGCCACTGGCTGCGCCACCGGCGCCGGACGACCCCGTCCGCCTGCTCGACCCGCCGGCTCCAGCCGCAGAGGGCTGGCTGCGGCCCGGCTGGGCGTTCGGCCTGTCCGTTGCCTGGACGGTCGTCTCATTGCTGGCCATCCCGCTGGCCGTGTACATCGTGTCGTACCTGCCATGGGCCAACGTCGAGAACCACCGCATCCTCGACAACTGGCCGCCCGGCCACACCGGCCAGACACTGCTGGAGCTGACGGCCGAGATGTATCGCTACCACAACACGCTGACGGCGGCCCACGCGGCGTCGTCGCCGTGGTGGGCCTGGCCGTTCGATCTCAAGCCCGTGTGGTTCTACCAGCAGTCATTCGCCGGGGGCACAGCCGCGGCGATCTACGACGCGGGCAACCTCGTCATCTGGTGGCTGGGCATCCCGGCGATGGCCTTCTGCGCGTGGCAGGCGTTCCAGCGCCGTAGTCTCGCCCTGGCCCTGGTCATGATCGCCTTCGCCTGCCAGTGGATCGCGTGGGCGCGGATCGATCGGGCGGCCTTCCAGTACCACTACTACACCGGCCTGCCGTTCGTGATCATGGCCCTGGCTTATCTGCTCGCGGAGCTCTGGCATGGCGCGTCGCGCCGCACCTGGCTGCTGGCCCGGCTTGCGGCGGCGGCGGCGATCCTGGGCCCGGCCGCGATGTGGCTGTTCCACCGGCCGCTGTGCGGATTCGTCCGCGTGACCGCGGTGAACCCCGACTCGCAGGCCTGCCCGACCGTCATCCCGGAGTTCGTGCTGACCGGAAGGACGCTCGCTCTTGCGGTCGTGCTGGGGCTGGCGCTGATCATGATCCTGCGCCAGCTGGCCCGACTCGAGCCTCCCGACGCGAGCGACAGTCGGCTCGTGGCGCGCGACCTCCTGCCCCTGGCCGCGATCGCCGGCGGCGCTACGATCGCGCTGTTCCTGGCCTCGACCTTCGTCCCTGACATTGCGATCCTGGACCTCACCAATATCGCCGTCGAGCCGGTGGCCATCCTTGCCGCCCTGCCGCTGGGGGCACTGGCGATGGTCGTGGCCACGGCCCGCGATGCACGCCGCTTCGTGATTGGCACCGTGACGGCGGTGGTGGCCGAGTTCCTGATCTTCTACCCCAACATCTCCGCCCTGCCGCTGCCCTCCGCGGTCGTCAACGCCTACCAGGGCGTGCTGCCGACCTACGTCTATCCGTTCCAGTTCCCGGTCAGCACGGTCGATAGGAGTGTCCAGGGTCCGTCCCTGTTCGCGCTCGAGCCGGCGGTCCTGCTTGCGGCGCTCGTCGCGACGGCATTGATCGTGGCCTACAGCGCGTGGGCCTGGCGGATCGCGATCGCGGAGCGGGCGGCCGAGCCGGCCGAAGGCGACGTGGGGACGGCGCTCGCGGGTGGCGGCGGGGGCGGCTGAGCCTCAAAACCGCGCAGGCCGACGGCGTTCGACTGGCTCAGGCCGCCGGTACGCCCGTCCGCGGGGACGCCGGTACGGGGGCTCGGAAGCCGCTCGGCAGCCCGCCCTGCGCTGCGAGGCGGCGGATGACGAAGCCGTAGTAGTCGTCGACCTTGGCGGCGACCCGTTCCCAGCTGAACTCGTCGGCGCGGGCCTGTCCGCTGCGCGCCATCCGTGCCCGCAGCTCGTCGTCGGCCAGCACCTCGCCGATTGCTGCCGCCAGGGCCTTGGGCTTGCGTGGCGGCACGAGCAGCCCCTCGCGGCCGCGTCGGACGACGCCCTTGTAGCCGTGGATGTCGCTGCACACGATGGCGGCCCCGGCAGCCATGGCCTCCAGCAGCACGATGCCAAATGATTCGCCACCCGTCGCCGGCGAGACGTAGATGTCGGCCGTCTTGAACAGCTGCGCCTTCTCCCCGTCCGACAC
>JALZAF010000362.1 GCA_030948505.1 Chloroflexota bacterium | reverse complement strand
CCACCGGATCTCACCGCGGAAATCGAAGGCATCGCAGATCAGCCCGACGAGTTGCCGGATCGTGATCTCCATATGCGAGCCGAGGTTGACCGGGTCGGACTTATCGTATTTCTCCGCGGCCAGGACGATGCCCCGAGCCGCGTCCGTCACGTAAAGGAACTCTCGGCTCGCCGACCCGTCGCCCCAGACCTCGATGAAGTTGCGAGCGCCGAATTTCGCGTCGTAAACCTTTCTGATCAATGCGGGAATGACGTGCGAGGAGCGCGGATCGAAGTTGTCGCCCGGCCCGTAGAGGTTCACTGGAAGCAGGTAGATACTGTCGAACCCATACTGCGCTCGATAGGCCTGCGCCTGGACGAGCAACATCTTCTTTGCGAGGCCGTAGGGCGCGTTGGTCTCTTCCGGATAACCATTCCAGAGCTCGTCTTCCTGGAATGGGACGGGAGTGAACTTTGGATAAGCGCAAACGGTACCGACGCCGACGAACTTCTCGACGCCGGCGAGCCGCGCCTCCTCCATGAGTTGCGCACCCATCATGAGGTTGTCGAAGAACAGCGAGCCGGGGTTATCTCTGTTGAAGCCGATGCCACCCACCTTCGCCGCCAGGTGGATGACGATTTCGACGTTCTTGACCGCTTTGCGGCAATTGTCTCGATCGACCAGGTCCAGCGTCTTCGAACGGGGGACGGCGATGTCCCTGGCCCCTTGCGCCTCGAGCTCGGCGACGACCCGCGACCCGAGAAAACCAGCGCCGCCCGTCACGAGCACGCGGCGCCCCGTCCAGAAACCCATCGGAGTTGATTATTTCAGAGGAACTCCTGCCGACGAGTATGCTCCGGCCTGATGCGGATCCTCTACGACGATTCCCTGGCGATGAATCCGGCCGGTACGGGCACCTTCGTGCGGGGCCTCCTCGCCGGGCTGCGGGAGCGCAGCGACGTCGAGATCGTTGCCGGGCGGTCGCGCCTCGACGGAGCACCGAATCTGGACGTCCGCGACAAGCGCCTGGGCGGGCGTCTCGGCCGGGCCTGGTATCACCTACGGCACTACCTGCACGACCTCCCCGACAACGCCCAGCGTCTCGGGTGCGATGCCATCTACTGCCCGACGTCGCTCGGGCCGCTTCGAGGCCGAGTCCCATCATTCATTACGCTCTTCGACCTGTCACCCTTCACGCACGCCGCCACCATCGACCGGATCAGCGGTCAGTACATCCGCGCGATGCTGCGTGTCGGGTTGAATCGTTCGGCGGGCGTCTGCACTATCTCTCAGGCGGTCGCCGGTGAGATCCGGCAGCGCTTCCCAAACCTGCACGGCGCCGTGGCCGTCGCCTACCCGGGCCCCAATCTCGACCTCATCGAAGCGGCCGCGGCGGCCCCGGAGATCCCCGAGGCACCATTCTTGTTGATGGTCGGCACGCTCGAGCCGCGCAAGAACCATCTGACCATCGTCCGCGCCCTGGCGGACCACGTCCGCCGTCGCCCAACGTCGTCGTTGCGGCTGGTGCTAGCCGGCTCTCCCGGCTGGCTGTACGATCCGGTCCTGGCCGCGATCGAACAGCTCGGCCTCCAGTCGCGCGTCTCGCGCCTGGGGAAGGTCGACGCCGGGGTCCTGAAGTGGCTTTACCAGAAGGCGGCCGCCCTGGTGTTTCCCTCGCTGTACGAGGGCTTCGGCCTGCCTGTCGTCGAGGCATTCGCCCTCGGTTGCCCGGTGGTGGCCGCGCGCATCGACTCCGTCCTCGAGATCGCCCAGGAAGGCTCGGCCGTGCTGCTCGAGCCCACCGACGTCCCTGCCTGGGCATCCGCCCTGGACACCATCGAGGCACGCCGCTTGCCGCCGGGAATGGTCGACGCCGCACGGCACCGGGCGCAACAATTCACCTGGCCGCGATGCGCCGACTCGGTCGTGGCGTTGATCCGGTCATCGCTTACCCGGGGAGGGTAGGGTGGGAACCGTTGACCTTCGGCTGATCGCGTTTCGCTACTTTCCGGCGGTTGGCGGCGCCGAGCAGCTGGCGCGGCGTCTGCTGCTCGAAGTCAGCGATCGACTGACGGCGGACGTGCTGACCCTGATCACCAGCAACCGCAGCGAATGGCTGCGGCTGCTGATCGATGGCGAGCGCGCCGGTGCCAGCACGTACACCGTGGACGGCCGGCGCGTTCGAGTCCTCGGGTCCTGGAGCCGATCCGCGCGGGCCCGCATGCGGCTGCTCGCGCCCTTCTATCACCTGCCGAAGAGCCCGGTTCCGACGGCGATGGCCGCGATGTTAGCGCCGGAGCTCGAGCCGATGGTGCGTGGCGCCCGCCTGGTGCACAACGTGTTCATGGGTCGCGAGGCATTTTCACTCGGCTCGCTGCTGGCGGCTCGCCGGCTTGGGCTGCGGTTCGTCTTCACGCCGCTGCGTCACGAGCGACCGCTCGGCTGGAACTCGCCGGCGTTCCGAACCCTTTACCGCCTGGCCGATGCGGTGATCGCACTAACCGACGTCGAGAGGCGCTGGCTTATCAACCAGGGCGCCCACCCGGATCGGACCCACGTGATCGGCCTGGGCCCCACGAACGATCCGCAGGCGTCTCCAGCGCCTGCCCGAACGCGGGTTGGCCCCGGCAAGTTCGTGCTGTTCCTCGGCCAGCTACACGGCTATAAGGGCTTTCGCGTCCTGATCGAGACGGCGCGCGCCTTCGCGGATCGACGCGATGTCCGTTTCGTCTTTGCGGGCCCGGACGTCCGCGGGCAGGCGCGCGCCTTCGCCGGCGCGCCCGCCAACGTGCTCTACCTGGGACAGGTCGATCCGTCGATGCGCGACTCGCTCTTGCAAGCGTGCACGGTGCTCTGCGTGCCGTCCTCTCGGGAGAGCTTCGGCGCCGTGCTCGTCGAAGCCTGGTCCTGCGGCAAGCCCGTCATCGGCGGGCCTGCGGCGGCCACCCGCGAGTTGATCGACGAGGGCATCGATGGCTGGACCGTGCCCGCGAACCCGAGGGCGATCGCGGGCGTTCTGAGCCGGCTGCTCGATGACGAGGCACTCGGCCACCGTGCCGGGGCAGCCGGCCGCGCCAAGGTCGCCGCGCGGTTCTCCTGGCCGGCGATCGCCGGGCGCCACCTCGAGATCTATCAGCCCTTGCTCGCCCGCGCCGAGCGTCCCACGTGAGCCCGACGTACAACGTCCTTGGCGTTGGCATCAGCGCGATCAACATGAGCCAGGCGTTGGAGCAGTTGGGCGCCTGGATCGCGGGCGGCGATCGCCAGTACGTCTGCGTCTGCAATGTGCACTCCGTGATGGAGTGCCGGCGCTCGCGCGAGGTCCGCCGCGTCTTCAATCGGGCGGGTATGGTCACGCCCGATGGGATGCCGCTGGTCTGGCTCTCGCGCATGGCGGGATACACGCACGTCTCGCGGGTCTATGGCCCGGACCTCATGCTCGCCGCCATGGAGCGCTCACTGACAACGGGCCATCGACACTACTTGCACGGTGGCCTGCCCGGCGTTGCGCAGGAGCTGGCCGGCGTGATGCGCCGTCGTTTCCCTGGAGTGGCGATCGTCGGCGCCGAGACCCCGGCCTTTGGGACCGCCGACGAACTCTGCAACGACGCGGTCGCCGCGAACATCAATCAGGCCCAACCGGATATTGTGTGGGTTGGGATGAGTTCGCCCAAACAGGATCTCTGGATGTCGTGCATGCGACCACGGCTTCACGCGTCGGTGCTGATCGCGGTGGGGGCCGCCTTTGATTTCCACACGGGTCGAGTACCCCAGGC
>JALZAF010000351.1 GCA_030948505.1 Chloroflexota bacterium | reverse complement strand
CACGAGATGATCCGGGTGGCCCGCAGCCACGGCTACCGGACGGTCGCCGTGGCCAAGGCGCCGCCGGTCGACGAGAGGAACCTCGCGGCGGTGATCGAGGGCTCGATCATGGGCACCTGGGAGCAGCGCAGCCGGCAGTCCGGCCAGAAGGACCGGGCGGAGCTGGAGGAATTGATCCTGCTCGGCTTCGGCCTCGACCGGGAACGGGAGGTCGTCGCCGCCGAGCAGCTGGGTGTGGCCACCAACCGCGCCCGGGAATGGGTCAATCTCCCTGCCAACCAGAAGACGCCCGAGTACCTCGCCGAAGAGGCCCGCCGGATGGCCCGCCGCTACGAGCTGGAGATCGAGGTGCTCGGGCCGGAGGAGCTCCGGGCCGGCGGCTACAACCTGCTTATGGCGGTCGCCCAAGGATCGACCGTGCCGCCGCGCCTGATCTCCTTGCGGCGCCGCGGGCCGGAGGGCGGCCCGACGCTGGCGTTGATCGGCAAGGGGATCACCTTCGACTCCGGCGGCATCTCGATCAAGAAGGCCGAAGGCATGCACCGGATGAAGGGCGACATGGGCGGCGCCGCCGCCGTCCTGGCCGCTTTCGAGGTGATCGCGGCCCGGCGCCTGCCCCTCGACGTGATGGCGGTGATCGCGTCCTGCGAGAACATGCCGAGCGGCACGGCGATGAAGCCGGGGGACGTCTACACCGGGGCCGGGGGCAAGACGGTCGAGATCGTCAACACCGATGCCGAGGGCCGCCTCGTGCTAGCCGACGCGATCACCTACGCGATCCGCCACGGCGCGACCCACATCGTCGACCTGGCCACCCTGACCGGCGCCGCGACGGTGGCGATCGGCCACGCCGCGACGGCCGCGGTCGCCAATGACGACGCGCTCTGGGCCCGGGTTTGGGAGGCCGCCGACCGCGCCGGCGACCGGGTCTGGCGGCTGCCGATCTACGCCGACTACGCCGTCCTCCTCCAGAGCCGCTACGCCGATCTCAAGAACGCCGACTATGGCCAGGCCGGATCGATAACCGGCGGCATGTTCATCGAGCAGTTCGTTGAGGGCAAGCCCTGGGTTCACCTCGACATCGCGGCGAGCTCCTGGAACGACAAGGGCGACCTGACGACGATCCCCCGCGCGCCAACCGGCGCCGGGACCCGGATCTGCGTTCAGCTGGCGGAACTCATGGCCGCCGAACCCCGTTAGACGTACGGTTAGAGTTACCCCCTTGCTCGAAACGATCAAGTCGCCGGCCGACCTGCGCGGTCTGTCGGCATCCCAGCTGGAAACGCTCGCGACCGAGATCCGCGCGTTCCTGATCGAGCACATCTCCACGACCGGCGGGCACCTCTCGCCCAATTTGGGCGTGGTCGAGCTCACGCTCGCCCTTCACCGCGTGTTCGCCAGCCCCCGCGATGCGATCATCTGGGACACCGGCCACCAGGCCTATGTCCACAAGCTTGTGACGGGCAGGGCAGCCGGCTTCAAGACGCTCCGCCAGGCGGGTGGCATGAGCGGCTACCCGTCGCGCGCCGAGAGCGAGCACGACTGGATCGAGAACAGCCACGCGTCCACCTCGTTGAGCTATGCGTTGGGGATCGCCCAGGCGCGGCTGCGCAGGGGTGAGCCCGGCCATGTCATCGCCGTGATCGGGGATGGCGCGCTCACCGGCGGGATGGCGTGGGAGGCGCTCAACCAGGTCGCCCACCTCCAGCCGCCGAACCTGATCATCGTCATCAACGACAACGGCCGGTCCTACGCGCCGACGGTGGGCGGGCTCGCGCGCCACCTGGCGAACCTGTCCGTGGACCCCCGCTACGAGCGGCTCAAGGGCGAGATCTCGGATCGCCTGCGCGAACTTCCTGCCGTCGGTCCGGCAGCCAACCAGGCCGCCTACCGGCTGAAGGAGAGCCTGAAGCAGCTCGTTCAGCCCACTACTGTCTTCGACAGCCTCGGCCTCAAGTACGCGGGGCCGGTCAACGGTCACAACCTCGCCTCCCTCGAGCAGGTGCTGGCGCGAGCGCGCGACGTCGGAGAGCCCGCGGTCATCCACGTCATCACCGAGAAGGGCCGCGGCTACGGCCCGGCGATCGACGACGAGATCGACAAGCTCCACGGCGTCAGTGCCTTCGACCCGGAAACCGGGCGCGCACGCAACTCCGAGCTCAGCTACACCGACGTCTTCGGCGAAGCGCTGATGTCAGCCGCGATCCGCCACCCGGAGGTTGTCGCGATGACCGCCGCGATGGCGTCCTCGACCGGGCTGCTCGACTTCAGCCGCGAATTTCCCGAGCGGTTCTATGACGTCGGCATCTGCGAGCAGCACGCTGTGACCTTCGCCGCCGGGCTGGCGCTGGCCGGCTGCCGGCCGGTCGTCTGCATCTACTCGACCTTCCTCCAGCGCGCCTACGACCAGGTGATAACCGACGTCGCTATGCACCGGCTGCCGGTCGTCTTCGTCATCGACCGCGCCGGCGTCACTGGCCCGGACGGGTCCTCCCACCACGGC
Source organism: Chloroflexota bacterium (assembly GCA_030948505.1). Lineage (GTDB taxonomy): Bacteria > Chloroflexota > Limnocylindria > Limnocylindrales > CSP1-4 > JACDAV01. The sequence goes on along the minus strand of JALZAF010000351.1, from coordinate 395 downwards.
ATCTTCGACCTCTCCTACCTGCGTGCCGTGCCCAACCTGGCGATCGCCTCGCCGGCCGACGAGAGCGAGTTGTCGGGGCTGCTCGAGACCGCCCTGACGCTCGACGGCCCGGTCGCCATCCGCTATCCGCGGGCCGGGGCAAGGACAATGCCGGAGATGCCCGGCAAGCCGATCCCGGTTGGTCGCTGGGACGAGGTCCGCCGGGGAACCGACGCCGTCATCCTTGCGATTGGCCGGATGGTCGGGGCGGCGCGGGAAGCCGCCGAGCTGCTCGCCGCCGACGGCATCGACGTCGGCGTGATCAACGCGCGCTGGCTAAAGCCGATCGACACGCGCCTGGTCGGCGAGTGGGCGCAGCGCTACCCGCTCCTGCTCACAGCCGAGGACGGCATAGC
>JALZAF010000321.1 GCA_030948505.1 Chloroflexota bacterium | reverse complement strand
GGGCGATCAAGGCGAGCCCGACGATGAGCGCCAGGCGCGCGACGACTCTGGGGAGTCGCACGAGGCGGCCACCTTAGGCAGGCGACGCGGGGATGTCCAGCCCGGGTGCCAGCTGGCAACATCGGTTGGCGGGCCATGACAGACTTCGGCCGATGGCAGCGCTGCTGATCGAGCTGAACGTTCCGCTCGATCTGGGGCTCACCCTGGGGCCCCTGTACCGGGGTCCGGCGGACCCGACGATGCGCCTGGATCGCGCTCGGGCCGTGCGGGCGACCCGCACGAAGGCCGGCCCGGCCACGGTCGCCCTCGATGTCCGCGGCACCACTCTCCTGGCCGAAGCCTGGGGCCCGGGCACCGAAGTCGCCCTTGCGACCGTGCCAGCTCTCGTTGGCCTGGACGACGATCCGGGCCTCCTCCGATCGGCCCACCAGGTGATACACGAGTTGATCCGGCGCACCGTTGGACTCCGCATCGGACGGACCGGGGCGGTCTTCGAGGCGCTCCTGCCGGCGATCCTCGAGCAGAAGGTCACCGGCCGTGAGGCCTTCGGGGCGCTCAGGAGGCTCGTGCGAGCCCACGGCGAGCCGGCTCCCGGGCCGTTCGGACTGTGGCTCCAGCCCTCGGCCGCGACCCTGGCGCGCCTCCCCTACTACGCCTTCCACCCGCTGGGTGTCGAACGGCGCCGGGCGGACACGATCCGCTATGCCGCGGCCCGGGCCGATCGCCTGGAGGAGATCGTCGACCTGCCCAAGGACCTGGCCCGGGCCCGGCTGCAGGCCCTGCCGGGCGTCGGCCCGTGGACGGCTGCCGAGGTGACGATGCGGGCCCTGGGCGACGTCGACGCGGTCAGCGTCGGCGACTTCCACCTGCCGAACCTGGTCGCCTTCGCCCTGGCCGGCGAGCCGCGCGGCGACGACGCCCGGATGCTCGAGCTGCTCGAGCCGTATCGGGGCCAGCGCGCCCGGGTGATCCGGCTGCTCGAGGCCAGCGGGATCCGGGCTCCGCGCTACGGGCCCCGCCTCGCACCGCGCTCGATCGCCGCCATCTGACCGCGGGCGCTCCCCTCGCCGAGCGGCCGCCGCACGATCCCGCGGTAGACTCGGGCCTATGACTGCACCGGCCGCGACGAAGACGCGCCCGACCCGCGAGCCCAAGGCCGGGGGCCAACCGTTCACGCGCGAGACGCGCCTGGCGACCCTCGACTCAATGCTGGCCCAGCGGATCCTCGTCCTCGACGGCGCGATGGGCACGATGATCCAGACGTACCAGCTCTCGGAGGCCGAGTTCCGCGGCGATCGCTTCGCCGATCACCCGCGAGACCTGCGCGGCGACAACGAGCTGCTCTCGCTGACCCAGCCGGCGATCATCAGCGCGATCCACGAGGCCTACCTCGACGCCGGCGCCGACATCATCGAGACCAACACCTTCAACGCCAACCGGATCAGCCAGACGGACTACGCGCTGCAGGACGTGGCCGGCGAGATGAACCGTGCGGCCGCCTCGATCGCGCGGGCCGCGGCGGACGCCTTCGAGGCTCGCGAGCCAGGCCGCCCGCGCTTCGTCGCCGGCGCGCTCGGGCCGACCAACCGCAGCGCCTCGATCTCCCCGGACGTCAACGATCCCGGCGCCCGCAATGTCACCTTCGACGAGCTCGTGGAGGCCTACCAGGAGGCCGCCGAAGGACTGATCGACGGCGGGGTCGACCTCCTCCTCATCGAGACGATCTTCGACACCCTCAACGCCAAGGCCGCCATCGTGGGCGTCGAGCAGGCGTTCGAACGGCGCGGTGAGCGGCGCCCGCTGATCATCTCCGGCACGATCACCGACGCGTCCGGCCGGACGCTGTCTGGCCAGACGGTCGAGGCGTTCTGGAACTCGGTGGCCCACGCCCGGCCCATCGTCGTCGGCCTCAACTGCGCCCTCGGCGCGCGGCAGCTGCGCCAGTACGTCCAGGACCTCGGCCGCCTGACGTCCCTGCCCGTCAGCGCCTACCCCAACGCCGGGTTACCGAACGAGTTCGGTGGCTACGACCAGACGCCGGAAGAGATGGCCTCGCTGATGCGCGGCTTCGCGGCACACGGCCTGGTCAACATCGCCGGCAGCTGCTGCGGCTCCACGCCGGCCCACGTGCGGGCCATCGCGGAGGCAATCAGCGGCCTGCCGCCGCGCGTTCCGCCGGAGATTCCCGTCGCCACCCGCCTGTCCGGCCTCGAGCCGATGACCATCCCCCAGCCGGGCAACCTGTTCGTCAATGTGGGCGAGCGGACGAACGTGACCGGCTCGCGCAAGTTCGCCCGGCTGATCCTCGACGGCAAGTTCGACGAGGCCGTCACGGTCGCCCGCGAACAGGTCGATTCGGGCGCCCAGATCATCGACGTGAACATGGATGAGGCGATGCTCGACTCGGCCGCGGCGATGACGAAGTTCCTCAACCTCATCGCCGGCGAGCCCGACATCGCCAAGGTGCCGGTGATGATCGACTCCTCGAAGTGGGAGGTCATCGAGGCCGGCCTCAAGTGCGTTCAGGGCAAGGCCGTCGTCAACTCGATCTCCCTCAAGGAGGGCGAGGAGCCCTTCCTCGAGCACGCCCGCCTGGTCCGCCGCTACGGCGCGGCAGCCGTCGTCATGGCCTTCGACGAGAAGGGCCAGGCCGACAACGCCCAGCGCAAGGTGGACATCCTGACCCGTGCCCAGCGTCTGCTGACCGAGAAGGCCGGCTTCGCGCCGGAGGACGTCATCCTCGATCCCAACATCTTCGCCATCGCGACCGGCATCGAGGAGCACGACCGCTACGCCGTCGAGTACTTCGAGGCCACGCGTCGGCTCAAGGAGACGCTGCCCGATTCGCCCGTCTCGGGCGGGGTCAGCAACGTGTCGTTCTCGTTCCGTGGCAATGAGCGGGTGCGCGAGGCGATCCACTCGGTCTTCCTGTATCACGCGATCGCCGCCGGGATGGACATGGGCATCGTCAATCCGGGCCAGCTCGCGATCTACGACGACATCGAGCCGGAGTTGCGCGAGCGGGTCGAGGACGTCGTGCTGGCCCGCCGGCCCGACGGCACTGAACGGCTGCTCGAGTTGTCGGCGCGAGTCGGCGGCTTCAGCGGGACGCGCAAGGTGGAGGACCTCGCCTGGCGCCGGCTGCCGGTCACCAAACGACTCACCCACGCCCTGGTCGAGGGCATCGACGCCTTCATCGTCGAGGACACGGAGGAGGCGCGGCTCGCCGCCGAGCGCCCCATCCACGTCATCGAAGGCCCCCTGATGGACGGCATGAACGTCGTCGGCGACCTGTTCGGCTCGGGCAAGATGTTCCTGCCCCAGGTCGTCAAGAGCGCGCGGGTCATGAAGAAGGCCGTCGCCCACCTGGTGCCGTACATCGAGGCGGAGAAGGACCCTTCGGCCACGCGCGCTCGGGGACGGGTCGTCATGGCCACGGTCAAGGGCGACGTCCACGACATCGGCAAGAACATCGTCGGCGTCGTGCTGCAGTGCAACAACTACGAGGTCATCGACCTGGGGGTCATGGTCCCGGCGGCGAAGATCCTCGACACCGCCCGCGAGCTCCAGGCGGACATCATTGGCCTGTCCGGCCTCATCACTCCATCGCTGGAGGAGATGAGCTTCGTAGCCGGCGAGATGGAGCGCGACGGCTTCGAGATCCCGTTGCTGATCGGAGGCGCGACGACGTCGCGAACACACACCGCGGTGAAGATCGAGCCGAAATACCACGGGCCGGTCATCCACGTCCTCGATGCCTCGCGCGCGGTGGGCGTGGCGTCGGCGCTGCTCGACCCGGGCGGCCGGGACCAGTTCGCGGCGAAAATCCGCGACGAGTACGAGACCGTCCGGCGCGAGCGCGGCGATCGTCAGGAGAAGGAGGCGCGGCACCCGGTCGCGGAGGCGCGCCGCCATGCGCTGGCAATCGACTGGACGGCGACCCAGCCGCCCCAGCCCTCGTTCCTGGGGGTGCAGACGCTGGCGGACTACCCGCTCGAGAAGCTTGTCGAGCGCATCGACTGGACACCGTTCTTCACGACGTGGGAGCTGCGCGGCCACTACCCGGAGATCCTCGACGACCCCAAGGTCGGCGAGGCCGCCCGGGGCCTCCACCGCGACGCCCTGGCCCTGCTCGACCGGATCGTCAGGGAGCGGCTGCTCCGCGCCAGTGCCGCGTTCGGCTTCTGGCCGGCGAACAGCGTCGGCGACGACATCGAGCTCTATAGCGACGAGAAACGGACCGATGTCCGGACCGTCGTCCACACCCTGCGCCAGCAGATGGTCAAGCCGCCGGGACGGCCGAACCTCGCCCTGGCCGATTTCACGGCACCGACGACGACTGGCCTGGCCGACCACATCGGTGGCTTCGTCGTCACGGCGGGACACGGCCTGGAGGAGCTCGCGGCGGGCTTCAAGAAGGACCACGACGATTATTCGGCCATCCTTGCCGCCGCCCTCGCGGACCGCCTCGCCGAGGCCTTCGCCGAGCACCTCCACGAGCGGGTCCGGCGCGAGTTCTGGGGCTACGCGCCGGACGAGGCGCTCGACAACGACGCCCTGATCCACGAGAAGTACCAGGGCATCCGGCCCGCGCCCGGCTACCCGGCCTGCCCCGATCACACCGAAAAGGGTCCCCTGCTGGAGCTGCTCGAGTCCGAAAAGCGGGCGGGGGTGCGCCTGACCGAGTCGTTCGCGATGTTCCCCGGGGCGGCCGTCAGCGGCTACTACTTCTGGCATCCCGAGTCGCACTACTTCGGCCTGGGCCGGATCGGGCGTGACCAACTCGAGGACTACGCACGGCGCAAGGGGATGAGCGTCGAGGACGCGGCCCGCTGGCTGGCCCCGAACCTGGCCGACGCATGACCACGAAGCGCCAGATGCCGAGCTTCGAGAAGTCCCCGCCGGAGGTCGTCGATCGGTTCGGAGCGGTTCTCGACCGCTTCCCCGAGGCCGCCCGACGCAAGATGTTCGGCTACCCGGCGGCGTTCGTGGGCGGCAATATGGTCACCGGGCTGTTCGGCCGCAACTGGGTCATTCGGCTGCCCGATGCGGACCGCGAGGAGCTGCTGCGCCTCAAGGGAGCGGGCCCGTTCGAGCCGATGCCGGGCCGGCCGATGAAGGGCTTCGCCGTGGTTCCACCGTCAATCGTCGGCGACGACACGGCCATCGACGGCTGGCTCAAGCGGGCGATCGCCCACGGCCGGAGCATGCCGGCGAAGGGCTAGGCCACCGAAGCCAGCAGGGAGGAGCGGAGATGGACCTGGGGCTTCAGGGCAGGCGGATCCTCGTCGGCGGTGCGAGCCGCGGCCTCGGGGCGGCGATCGCGGAGGCGCTGGCGGCCGAAGGAGCGCGGGTGGCGGCGGTGGCCCGCCCCTCCGACCGGCTGAACGCGACGGCCGAGCGAATCGGGGGGATCGCGATCCCGGCCGACATCAGCGCGGTCGATGCCCCGGCGGAGATCGCGGTCCGGGCACTCGAGGCGCTGGGCGGCCTGGACGGCCTGGTGGTCAACTCGGGCGGGCCGCCTCCCGGCACGTTCAGCCAGCTCGACGACGCCACCTGGGCGCGCGCCATCCAGGGCACCCTGATGGCCGCGATCCGGCTGATCCGGGCCTGCCTGCCGGCCCTTCGTGAGGGCACGAACCCGGCCATCCTGATCGTGCTTTCGTCCTCGGTCCGCGAGCCGATCCCGGGGCTGGTCACGTCCAACGTGCTCCGTCCCGGCCTGAACGGCCTCGTCAAGAGCCTGGTCGGCGAGATCGCCCCGATCCGGATCAATGGCATCGCCCCAGGGCGGGTGGATACGGACCGCATCAGGGAGCTCGACCAGGCGAGGGCAAGCCAGACGGGCGATTCGGTCGAACACATCCAGGCCGAGGTCCGGGCCCGCATCCCGCTCGGGCGCTACGGGCAGCCAGCCGAGGTCGGCCGGGTTGGCGCCTTTTTGCTCTCGGAGGCCGCCTCATACGTGAACGGCGTGATCGTCGCCGTGGACGGCGGGATGATCCGCAGCCTGCCATGATGATTGGGTCCACCCATCCGCAGCCAGGAGCCCAACTCCGATGAGAATCAGCTGGGGACCGTCGAGCATCCTGCTCCTGATCGCCGTCATCTGCTTCGTCCTGGCCGCCCTCGGGATCGGGGTGGCCGGCGTCCGCCTCACCGAGGTGGGCCTCGCGCTTGGATTCGCCGCCTTCCTCGTTGGCGGAGGCTCCCGGATCTGATCGGGCGCTAGCCCGGCGGCGACCTCTGGTCGGGTGCCGCCGGTCCCGACCAGAGGACCCCAAACTGCCCCGAACGGCTCTCGAGGGAGGCGTCCCTTGCGCAGGGGGCGTACCCTTGGGGTCCTCCCCAACGCGGGGGGACTCGCGTGGTCGACGGTTCCTTCTCGAGCCGACCTGCGTCGACGGTCCCAGTCGAGAAGAGAACGAGGCAAACGTCCATGCCGAACGGCACCATCAAGAAGGTCGTCTCCGACCGCGGCTTCGGCTTCATCGCCGCAGAAGACGGCAAGGAGTACTTCTTCCACCGCGACGGGCTCGATCGATCGCTCGATTTCGATCGGCTCAGCGGCGGCGAGAAGGTGACCTTCGAGGTCGAGGCCAGCCCGCGCGGTCCGCGCGCGTCCAAGGTCGCGGCCGCCGGCTAGCGCCGGCGAACGGGCCGGGAGACCCCCGGACCGAACCAGCCACCAGCTGAACGCCC
>JALZAF010000295.1 GCA_030948505.1 Chloroflexota bacterium | reverse complement strand
CGTCCCCACCCCGCCCAGCCCGGTGCCGAGGATGACGCCCGTGTGCTCGGCGTGCTCGCCCTCCAGCCTGGCCGGCACGCCGGCCTGGTCCATCGCCTGCCGCGCAGCCACCACGCCGAACTGGATGTAGCGATCGATCCGCCGCAGGTCCTTCCGATCCAGGACCCCGGAGGCGTCGAAGTCGCGCACTTCTCCCGCCATCTGCGACGTCAGTCGCGACGGGTCGAAGGCCTGGATGCGGTGCACGCCGGACCGGCCGGCCACAAGGCCGTCCCAGGTCGAGGCAACGTCGTTACCGAGGGCGCTGATCGCGCCCATGCCGGTCACGACCACGCGGCGCGGAGCGGCCGCGCCTCCGCGCGTGTGGCTCATCGGACGAGCTTCCCGGTTCGGACGGTGGCCGCGCGGTACACGTCGCCGGGCAGGCCGCGCGCGGAGATCGCGTTGGCGACGGAAAGGGCGTCGAATTCGGTCCTGCGGATCTCCGCCTTTACTTCCTCGCCGTCGATCTCGATGAGTGCCCACGAGGCGGTTGGGTCGCCGTCGAACACGTAGCCCGCGCTGCCGTCGTTGACGATCTGCTTCCAGCCGAAGTCGCGCACCTCCGGCTGGTGGGTGTGGCCGCAGCAGATGACGCGAGCGTCGGTGCGGGCGATGCGCTCGATCACGACCGCCGGGTCCAGCTGCTCGTCGAAGCCGGAGGTCTGCGAGCCGGGCGAGGCGTGGCAGACGAGGATGAGGTTGTCGTCGATCCACAGCCGCCGCTCCGCGGGCAACCGTCGCAGCCAGTCGAGGCGATCGTCGCCGAGTGCGTCGTGGGCCCATTCCGCGGCGGCGCGGAAGGTGTCGGGCACGCCGTCGGTCAGCCAGGGGAAGGCCGCCGCGTAGTCGAAGTCGGCGACGGCGATGTCCGTGTTGCCCTGCACGACCAGCGCGCCGGCCGCCTCGAGCTCGCGGATCCCGTCGACGGCGGCCGCGGGATCGGGTCCGTTGAGACACAGGTCGCCGGCCACCAGGACGGTGTCCGCCTTGACGGCCTTGATCGCCTTGCGGACGGCCTCGAGCGCCACGGCATTGCCGTGCACGTCGGACAGGACCGCGAGCCGTGCGGTCATGACCGGACTACCTCGGCTTGCGAGGACGGTGCATCGCAAGGCGGAGCCGAGCACGAGAGCGAGCGCACCCCAAGGTGCGTGAGCGAGCACGCAGAGGCGACAACGCCGCGAGGTGCCGTGATCGCAAGCCGAGCCGTCATCGCAAGACGCCCTCGCCCGGGATGACGAAGCTGATCGTCACCTCGCAGGCGGTCTCGCCATCGACGCTGGCCACGCCACGCCCCCGCCCGAAACGAGAGCCCAGCTTGTCCATCGTGACCTCCAGCCGCAGCGTGTCGCCGGGCGACACGATCCGCTTGAAGCGACAGTCGTCGATGCCGGCGAACAGCCCGATCCGCTCGCCGAACCCGGGCTGCTTGGCGACGTAGACCGCCATCGTCTGCGCCAGCGCCTCGACCTGCAGGACTCCGGGCATCACGGGCAGACCCGGGAAGTGGCCCTGGAAGAACCACTCCGATGCGGTCACGCCTTTGATGCCGACGATGCGCTTGGCCGCCGGGTCGTATTCCACGATCCGGTCGATCAGCAGGAACGGCCAGCGATGCGGGATGAGGCGTTCGATCTCGGCGGTCGTGTGGACGACGCCACCCCGGGCGGCCGTCGCCGTCTCGTCGGTCACCGGGCCGTCACGCGCGCGACGCGGCCGCCAGGAAGGCTGCCCCGCCAATCCGGTCGAGCATGTTGGTCGTCATGCGGCCCTCGAGGAACGGCTCGGAGGTCAGCAGGGCCTGGTGGATTGCGACGTTGGTCACCAGCCCCTCGATGAGCAGCTCGTCCAGGGCGACGCGTGCCCGGGCGATGGCGTTGTCGCGGTCCGTGGCCCACACGATGAGCTTGCCCAGCAGCGAGTCGTAGAACGGCGGAACCTCGTAACCGGCGTAGAGGTGCGAGTCCATGCGCACGCCGGGACCGCCGGGCACGAGATAGCGCTCGACGCGACCCGCGCTGGGCCGGAAGTCGTGCTCCGGATCCTCGGCGTTGATCCGGAACTCGATGGCGTGGCCGCGGAACCTGACATCCGCCTGGCTGATCCCGAGCGGCTCGCCGGCGGCGATCCGGATCTGGGTCGCGACCATGTCGATGCCGGTCAGCATCTCCGTCACGGGATGCTCGACCTGGATGCGGCAGTTGATCTCGATGAACCAGGCGTTGCCATCGCGGTCGATCAGGAACTCGAGTGTGCCCACGTTCTCGTAGCCGGCGGCGACGACGGCCCGCACCGCGCGCTCGTTCAGCTGGGCCCGCGCCGCCTCCGACAACGCCGGCGTGGGAGCCTCCTCGAGGATCTTCTGGTGACGGCGCTGGACGGTGCAGTCGCGCTCACCGAGATGAACGCCCTGCCCGTAGCGGTCGACGGCCACCTGGACCTCGACGTGGCGGTTGTCCTCCAGCCAGCGCTCCAGGTAGAGCGAGTCGTCGCCGAAGGCGGCCTTGGCCTCCGACCGACAGACCTTGATGGCCGACTCGAGCTCGCGCGGCGAGCGCACCATCCGCATGCCCTTGCCGCCGCCGCCGGCCGAGGGCTTGATCAGGACCGGGTAGCCGATTCGCTCGGCCTCCTCGAGCGCGTGGGCGTCGTCGCGCAGCATGCCCTCGGAGCCCGGGATGGTCGGCAGGCCGTGGCTGGCCAGGAGGCGGCGGGTGCCTTCCTTGCTGGCGAACCGCTCGAGGACCGGCGACGGTGGGCCGATGAACATCAGGTCGTGGGCACGCACGACTTCGGCGAAGCCGTCGTCCTCGGACAGGAATCCATAGCCCGGGTGGATGGCGTCGCAGCCGGTGACGATCGCGGCGGAGATGATCGCCGGCGCGGACAGGTAGGAGCGCTTGGCGTCGGCCGGCCCGATGCAGATGGCCTCGTCGGCCAGCTGGACCGGCAGGCTCTCGCGATCCGCTTCGCTGTAGGCGACGACTGCCTCGACTCCCAGCGTCCCGCAGGCGCGCAGGATGCGCAGCGCGATCTCGCCCCGATTGGCGATCAGGATCTTGCGGAACATCAGCCGCGGGCGCCGTCTTCGGGGGAGCCGGCGGACCCGGAGGACCCGGTCGACCCGGGGGTCGAGGTCATGACTTCCACGACCAGCAGCTCCTGGCCGTACTCGACCGCGTCACCGGGCTCGACCAGGTTCGCGCCGATGACGCCGTCGGCCGGCGCCACGACGTCCTCGGGAACGCCGAGCACGTCCACGACCCCGACGCGGTCACCGGCTCGCACCCGCGTGCCCGCGCTAAGGCCGCTCTTCGGCTGGTACACCCCGACGGCCGGCGAGGTCGCGATCGCCCGGTAGGGATCCGCATCGCCGCGTGCGCGCCGGCGGCGCCCGCCGTCCGGGGTCTCGACCGGCGATGAGGGGGCATGGTCCGTCGGTGGACCGGTCCCGTTGGTCGAGTGCGCGGCAGCGGCGGGGCGCACGGTTCGGTGGCCTTCCAGCGCGGCCGGGGCATGCCCGTGACCGGCGTGTCCCGGTTGGGCGCGCGAGATCTTGTCCGTCGAGCGGCGGCCAAGATTCGGGCCCTCGGGCGGACGCTGGACACGCAGCTTCCAGCCGTCTTCCCGAACCTCGATCTCGCCGAGGCCCGTCGCTCCCAGCTTCGCGGCCAGGGCGGGCACGAGCTCGTCGGCCAGGCGGTCGATGGCGGCGTGATCCGCGGCACGCGCCTGGCGCGTCCGGGGTTCGCCGCGATCGGCCTTCTGCCGTGCGTCGGGCACTCGTCAGACCTCCTCGCGGGCGGGCGGTTCGTCCCGGCGGCCGGGTCCCGGAAGCGGCACGCTGGGCCAGCGCCCGGGATCGAGCAGATTCCGCAGGCGGTCGCCGAAGCCGGGCCGTTCCGATGGGATGACCTGGGGCGTTTCGACCTCAGTGTAGGCTCCGAGCAGTCGATAGCGCCGGTAGCGCTGCTCGACCAGCTCGTCGAGGGGGACCGTCTCCAGGGTCGCCAGCTGGCGCGAGATCGCGGCCTTGAGCCGGCGCGCCGTCTCGGCGTGATCGGTATGAGCGCCCGCGCCGGGCTCGCGGACCACGATGTCGATGACACCGAGCGCCGCCTGGTCGGCAGCCGACATCTTCATCGCCAGGGCGGCGGTAGGCGCCTCGTCCGCCGTGCGCCACAGAATCGAGGCGCAGCCCTCCGGGCTGATGACCGAATAGACGGCGTTCTCCAGCGCGATCACGACGTCCCCGACGGCAATGGCCAGGGCGCCCCCGGAGCCCCCTTCGCCGGTGATGACCGCGACGATGGGCGTGCGCAGGCGGGTCATCAGCCCGATCGAGCGGGCGATCGCATCGGCGATTCCACGCTCCTCCGATTCGGGTCCCGGGTGGGCGCCCGGCACGTCGACGAAGGTCACGACCGGCATGGCGAAGCGCTCGGCGAGCTCCATCATCCGCATCGCCTTGCGATAGCCCTCCGGGTGGGGCATGCCGAAATTGCGACGGATGTTCTCGTCTGTGTCGGCGCCCTTCTGCTGGCCCACCACGACCACCCGGCGGCCGTCGATACGGGCGAGGCCGGCGACGATGGCCGGGTCGTCGCCGAAGGCACGGTCGCCGTGCAGCTCGATGAACTCGTCGGCGATGGCCCCCACGAGCTCCAGCGTCCGCGGACGGCGCAGGTTGCGGGCCAGCTGGACGCGCTCCCAGACCGCCGCCTTGGGGTCGCCCGGTTCGGCCCGCGAGGTCGCTTCCGGCTTGGGTTCGCGGCCCCGGCCACGGAGTCGCTCAACCACGGCCAACCTCCGCCGGGGCGTCCTCGTCGGCCGCGGGCGTCGGCGCCATGGGCGCCGTGCCCCCCGCTGCCGCGTCGACATGGGCCGGCAGCATCGGCGGCTCGGTGACGGCGGGCGAGGGGGCTTCGGATGCCGTCGCAACCCGCACCGCCTTCGTCGCCGGATGTGGGCCGTCGCCAGCGCGCCGATCCCCGTTCGTCTCCGGCTCCTGCTCGGGAATCACGCGATCGGCCAGCGCGGACAGGAAGGACAGCGGGCGGAAGGCCGGCAGCACCACCTCGGCCTGCCCGGCCGGGATCTCGATCGGCACGAGGAAACGCAGCAGGCCGGCCAGCTCCGTCCGCAGGGCGGAGCGATGGACGACCCGGTCGATGAAACCGTGCTCGAACAGGAACTCGGAGCGCTGGAAGCCCGGCGGCAGCTCCTGGGCGATGGTGCCTGCCGTGACCCGCGCCCCGGCAAAGCCGATGAGGGCGTTCGGTTCGGCCAGGTTGACGTCGCCGAGGACCGCGAACGACGCGAAGACGCCGCCGGTCGTGGGGTCGCTCATGACCGACACATACGGCACACGTGCGGCGCGCAGCCGCTCCAGCGCCGCGACGGTCTTGGCCAGCTGCATGAGCGCGAGCGTGCCCTCCTGCATCCGCGCGCCGCCGGAGGCGGACACGATCAGCAGCGGTACGCGCTCGGCGAGGGCCGCCTCCGCGGCCCGCGTGACCTTCTCGCCGACGACGGTCCCCATCGACCCGCCCATGAACCCGAAGTCCATGACGCAGATGGCCACGCGGCGGCCTTCGATCGTGCCCATCCCCCACACCGCCGCATCGCGCATGCCCGTCGCCAGCTGCGCCGCGGCGACGCGATCGGGATACGACTTCTGGTCGACGAAGCCGAGCGGATCAACGGACTGCAGCCCGCCGTCGCGCTCGCGAAACGTGCCGTGGTCGAGCAGCTGCTCGAGGCGCGTCTCGGCCGAGAGCCGGAAGTGATGGCCGCACACCGGGCAGACGCGCAGCACCTTGTCGAGCTGCTTGTTGAACAGCATCTCGCCGCACGACGGGCATTTCGTCCACAGGTCCGGCGGGTAGGCGTCGCGACGCGGACGGAAGGAGGGCAGCTTGATCGGCATCAGCCCAGCCTCCGGCTGAGGCCGGCCGTGACCTGGCCCGCGAGCTGGCCGGCGGCCCTCGCCCCCCCGGCACGGGACGGCTCACGCGCAGCGCGCGCGGCGCGAACCGCGCGGGCCATTGGCGATCGCGTCGCACGACTCTCGGGC
>JALZAF010000256.1 GCA_030948505.1 Chloroflexota bacterium | reverse complement strand
GGCCTGGGTCGCTTGCTGTGCCGCGTTCATCGCGAGTCACCTTGCTGGCGCGGCCCGCGCGGAGCGCCGGAGCTACCGGACGGTGGCCGTAGTTCCCCAGCGCTGGACCTCGGCGTCGAGGTCCAGCGGCATGACGGTCGCCTCGTCGGCGTACTCGCCCCACGCCTCCTGCGGCACCTGCCACATGGCCTCGAACTCGTTGCCGTCGGGATCCTGGCCGTAAAGCTACTTGCTCACGCCGTGGTCCGACGCGCCCGAGAGGGCGCCGAGCTCGCGGAGGCGAGACGCCATCTCGGCCAAGCCCTCGATCGCATCGATCTCCCAGGCGAGGTGGTAGAGGCCCACCGAGCCACGCGGTGGTCGGGCAGCTTGCGGACCGACCTCGAAGAGCCCGAGGTCGTGGTGGTTGCCGCCCGACGGCGAGCGCATGAAGACGGCGCGCATCCCATCGGGGCGGCTCAGCTCCTCGAAGCCTAAGGCGGACCGATAGAACTCGGCGGCGACATCGGCGTCGCGGACGAAGAGAACGGCGTGGTTGAGGCGGGTGATCGGCATCGGGCTAGCGCTCCAGCTTCCAGGCCGAGGTCCAGTCCCAGCCATTCTGTGCGTTGAGGCCGATGTTGATGACCGCCATCCCCTCGAGGTAGCGAGCCGCTGTTAGCGGGCCGACGTCGAGCGCGCTGAAGCCGATCGACTCCACGAGTGAAATGACCTGGCGCTTGGCCTTGTCGTCGTCGCCAGCGACATAGCCGTCGATCTCCGGGCTCGGGTTCGCCTGGTTCGTCGCAAAGATGGTGTTGAAGGCCTTGACTACATGGGCCGCCGGGAGCCGCCTCTGGAGCTCCTCTGCCGCCGAACTGCCCTCGGTGGCGAGACCCGAGAAGTCTGGCTTCATGGGATTGGTGACGTCGATGACCGTCTTGCCGGCGACGAGATCGCGGATCTCGCCGCTGACCTCGTCGGCCGCTCCGACGAACGGGATGGCGAGGATGACGACGTCCGCGTCGGCGACGGCCTCGGCCGAGTTCAGGGCCGGCTGAACGCCGATCTCCTGCGCCGCGTCCTTCGCGTGCTCGGGATGCTTGGCGGTGATGGTGACTTCGTGCCCGGCGCGGGCGATCGACGCGCCGAGCGCCTTGCCGACGTTGCCGGCTCCGATGATGGCGACCTTCATGGTCGAGATTTCCTTCCTTGGTTCTAGGTTGGCAGAGCCTAAAGAGGCTTTGTTGTTGGCCATATTGTCTATCGGGTGTTGGCTCTTGTCAATACCTGTTGCCCGTAGTCATAATGGTGGCATGACCAATGTGCCTCGCAGACGACCGATGGTCGGCGCGCAGATTCGGCGCCGTCGCCGCGATCGCAACCTGACCCTCTCCGACGTCGCCGAGCTCTCCGGCCTGAACGTCGGCTACCTCAGCCAGGTCGAGAACGACAAGGCGTCCCCCTCGCTCGAAACGCTCGCCGCCCTGGCCGATGCGCTGGACGTGCCGATCGCCTGGTTCCTGCTCGACCAGTCGGTCGGGCCGCGGATCGTGCGCGCCGCCGATCGCCCCAAGCGGCGTCTCATCAAGGGCGGCGGCGCGATGAGCCAGGTGGACGGCGGCATCGCCCGCGATATCGCCATCTTCGAGGGCGAGATGCCGGTCGGCTTTCGGACCGGGCTCCACTCCCATCCCGGCGACGAGCACCATCTTGTGCTGTCGGGGCGGGTCCGCATCACCCAGGGCGACGCGACGATTGAGGCCGGCCGCGGCGACTACGTGCTGCTGGACGGCACGCTGCCGCACGACGCCGAGGTGATCGGGACTGAACCGGCACGGCTCGTCATCATCTATCCCCGCGGCGGCCACTCGGAGCTGACCCGACGCGACGGAGTAGGGAGGCACCGTTGACCTGGTCGCCAGTCCGCGCGGGTGCGAGGAAGTTGACCTTCAGGAAGAATGCGTCGGCTGCCTCGCCTGGCGCGCGGTCGCCTCATCCATTCGCCGAATACCGGTCGTACGAGCCGAGAGGAGGAGGCGATGTCTGGCGTATGCGCCCCTCGGCCTCATGGTCGGCTCATGGCATGCAGCCGGGAGACCGGCCCGCGGCCAAGCCACCCCTTTCCTGTGGTCCGTGTCGTGGATCCCGAGCTCCTGCATCGGGCGGTCGAGGTCTACGAGGCCCATCGGCTCGATTTCGCCGACGCGTTCCTGGTGGCCAGCGCCGAGCGGACAGGTGTCGCCGAGATAGCGTCGTTCGATCGGGCCATCGACCGCGTGGGGACGGTCCGTCGCGTCGAGCCCTGAGAGTCGCCCGGCAGCCGCTTGCCCATCGCCCGATGCGGACCCCCCAACCAGGCCGATCCCCAGTGGCGTGGTGGCGGGAGTTAGGCGTGCTCCACGTGACAGCGCTAACCTGAGGCGTGGCCTACGATGAGGAACTGGCCGGGCGCATCCGCGAGCTGCTGAGGGGTGAGCCAGCGCTGACCGAGCAGCGGATGTTTGGCGGTCTGGCGTTCCTGATCGCCGGCAACATGGCTGTGGCCGCGAGCGGCCAGGGTGGCCTACTGGTCCGCGTCGATCCCGATCAATCGGAGATGCTGGTAGCTTCGACCGCCGCCCAACCGATGGAGATGCGCGGCCGCCCGATGAGGGGCTGGCTGCGCGTCACCCGCGACGACCTGGGAACGGCGGCTGCCTTGGGGCGCTGGGTCTCGATCGGGCGGGAGTACGCGCGCCTGCTGCCTCCCAAACCCTGATCGAGCGACTCGCTCGGGCGCGCTCAGGGGTGGAGGTGCAGGCTGCGAGGCGGCGTGGAGCAGTGTGGAAG
>JALZAF010000244.1 GCA_030948505.1 Chloroflexota bacterium | reverse complement strand
GCTCTCCGGCGGCGAGCAGCAGCGGGCGGCGGTGGCGACGGTCCTTGCGACGCGGCCACGCATCCTGCTCGCCGACGAGATCACCGGCGAGCTGGATTCGCAGAACGCGGCAAGGCTGCTCGACCTGCTCGGGGAGGTGCACGCGGCGGGCGACCTGACGATCATCGCCGCGACTCACGATCCGAACGTGGCGGCTCGTGCCGGCAGGATCGTGGATCTGCGTGACGGCCGGATCGTCGGCGAGAGGGCGGCGAAATGAGCGCCGTGGAGTGCCGCAGCGCGACCCGGCGCTATGAGCGACGCGGCTCGCCGGCCGTGATCGCTGTCGACGCGGCCGACCTGCGGGTCGAGGAAGGCGAGTTCGTGGCGATCGAGGGGCCCTCTGGCTCCGGCAAGTCCACCCTGTTGGGCCTGCTCGCCGGCCTCGAGCCGCCCGACGAGGGCAGCGTCCGGATGCTGGGCCACGACCTCGCCCGGCTCTCTGCCACGGAACGGGCGCGGCTGCGTCAGCGCCGGGTCGGCATCGTGTTCCAGACCTTCGGCCTCGTACCCGGCCTGACCGCAGGCGAGAACGTGGCTCTGCCATTGGCCCTGGCCGGTCTCGGCGAGAGCGAGCGCCTGGAGCGAGCCGCGGCCGCCCTCGACGAGGTGGGCCTCGATTGGGCGATGGGGGCGCGGATCGACGAGCTGTCGGGCGGTGAGCGACAGCGCGTCGCGATCGCCCGAGCGGTGGCGACCGATCCGGTCGTCATCCTGGCCGACGAACCCACTGGGAGCCTCGATGAGGGTCAGGGCGGCGAGGTGCTCGATCTCCTCACCAGGGCCGTCCGGCGCCGACGCGCGTCGCTGGTCCTCGTGACGCACGATCCCGGCAGCGCGGCGCGCGCCGATCGTCGCTACCACATGCGCGACGGCCGGCTCCAGGAAGCGACCAAATGATTCTCGCCCGTCACGCCGCGCGCCTCGTGCTGCGCGACCTGCGACGATCGATCGCCACCATCGCCGGCACCGCCCTGGCGGCCGCCCTCGTGACGAGTGTGCTGCTCTTCGGCACGGCGTCGGGGACGACGATCACCCGGCGCGCGTTGGCCGACCTGCCGGTCGATGCCCAGGTCGTGCTGGCGGGCAGCAACGATGCAAAGACGGCGACGACGGTGCTGGCGGCCGATCCCGCCGTGCACCGAACCGCGCCGTTCGATCTCGTCCACTTCAACTCGGCCGCGGCCAGCAAGTCCGGCACCGCGACCCAGACGAGCACCGGCGTGCTGGTTGGCATCCCGGCCGACTACAGCGCGATGACGGGCCTGTTCCGGGTGTCCGAGGGAGCCCTCGCCCCGGGCTCGATTGCCATCAGCCGCGACCTTGCATCGAACCTGGGGGTCGTGCCGGGCGACGACATCGCCTTCACCCTGCCCGGTGGCGCGACGGCGTCGCTGAAGGTGAGCGGGATCGTCAGCATCTCGCGTGCCGATCTCCTCCTCGGGCCAATCGATGCGGCGCATCGAGCTGCCGGCGCGAACCCGCCGACCAACGTCGCGGTGATGCCGATCACGGACCTGGAAGCCGGCATCCTGCCGAGAGTGCCGGCTGGCGCCACGGCTGCCGATCCCGGCACAACCGGCGCCGCGAGCAGCGGCAACCAGACCGTTTTCGCGGCCGACCCGGCGGTCCGCCGGGAGGTCCACGTCCAGCTCGACCACGCGCAGCTGCCGGGCGATCCCGTTGCTGCCCAGGGCTGGCTCGACACAGTCCGCCGACGCATCGACCGTCAGGCCGCCGGCGCGTTCCAGACCGTCGACGACGCGTCGGCGTCGCTCGAGCCGCTGGCAGCGGACCTGGCATGGGGGCAGGTGCTCTACATCTTCCTGGCCCTGCCCGGTGTCGCGCTCGCCCTGGCGCTCGCCAGGCTGGCCGCGGACGCGACCGCCGATTCGACCCGCCGTCACGCCGCGCTGCTGCGGGCGCGGGGAGCGACGACGCGCTCGCTGGCCCTCGTTTTCGTCGGCTCGGTCGTCCTGACGGCGCTCATCGGTGCCGTCATCGGCAGCCTCATCGGGCTGGCCGTTTCCGCGCTGCTGTTCGGTGCGGAGCTCGCCACCGGCGATACCGGCGCGGCCATCGTCCGCACGGTTGCCCTGGCGGTCGCGCTGACGACCGTCCTCGCCACGCTGTCCGCCATCCTGCCGTTGCGCGCCCAGCTGCGGACGGAGATCGCCAGCGATCGCCATGAGCTGCAACGCGTGCGCCCGCCGCTGTGGCAGCGGCTCTACCTCGACTTGCTGGCGATCGCCGCGGGAATCGTTGTCTACGTCATCACCGGCGGCACGGGCGTCCACCCGGTGCTCAATGCCGAAGGCAACCCGACCGTCACCCTCGCCCTGACCTCCTTTGTCGCACCCTTCCTGTTCTGGTCGGGCGGCACGCTCCTGCTGCTGCGACTGGTCAGCGTCCTTGTCCGGCGGGGGACTCGCCTGCGGTCCGTGCTGACTCGCTTGCTCGGTCCTTCGGGCGGGCTCGCGGCGGCATCGATTCGTGCCCGCGCCTCCAGCGCATCGCGGGCGATCGTCGTGCTGGCCCTGGCGGTGAGCTTCGCCACCAGCGTCCTCCTGTTCGACGCGACATACCGCCAGCAGCAGCTGGTTGATGCACGGCTCTCGCTGGGCGCCGATCTCAAGGCGGTTCCGGCGGCGGTCACCAACTCGGGTGCCGTGTCACAACTCAACGGCCCGGGCGTGGCCCAGGCCACACCGTTCGTCGATCGCGTCGTCTACGTGGGACCCGAGGCGCAGGACCTGCTGGGGATCGATCCGGCAAGTCTCCCATCCATCGCGCAACTGTCCGATACGTTCTTCAGCGGCACCACGGCGAGGGCTGCGATGGAGGCGCTGCGGACGCGGCCCGACGCCATCCTCGTCTCGGCCGAGACGGCCAAGGACTACAGCATCGTGCCGGGCGATCGGATCCGCATCCGCGTCCCCGACGCGACCGGAACGCTGAAGACCGTCGACTTCCACATGGCCGGCATCGCCCTCGAATTCCCGACCGCGCCGAAGGATGCATTCCTCGTTGCCAACCTGGCGTACGTCGCGGCGCAGACGGGCAATGACCGAATCTCGTTCGTGCTGGCCCGTGCGTCGGGCGATGCAGCCGACGCCGCCCAGCGGCTGTCGACGAGGCTGGGGGATGGCTGGCAGGTGTCCGACCTGTCGACGGCCTCGGCCCGCCTGGCCAACAGCATCACCTCGGTCGACCTGGCCGACCTCGTGGCCCTCGATCTCATCTTCGCGGTGCTGATCGCGGCCGTCGGCCTGGTGCTGTTCCTCATCGCCGGGCTCGTCGAACGCCGCCGCGAGCTGTCGACGCTGATCGCCATCGGTGCCGAGCCGGGCCAGGTCCGTCGCTCGATCCTGGGCGAAACCCTGGTCATCTCGATCGCCGGCATCATCGCCGGACTGGTCACCGGTACGCTCGTCGGCCTGGCTTTGCTGCAGATCCTGGCCGGGGTGTTCGATCCGCCGGCCGACGTGCCGGCCGTGCCTGTAGCTGCGATCCTCGGTCTCGTCGCCGTCGTGCTCGTCGCCGCCGGTGGCGCGCTGCTCGTCGCCGACCGGGGCATTGCCCGGCTCAACGTGGTCGAGGCGCTGCGAGAACGCTAGGGAGCCCCGGTCGCCGGGCCCGATCGCTCAGGCGTTGGCGTCCTTCTTCTCGGTCTCGGCCAGCTTCTTTCGGTTCGTCTCACGGGTCTTCATGATGCCGTCGCCGGAGTGGTGGGTCGCCTCCGGCGCCGGGAACCGGCCCCGCGGCGTCTTGCCGGCGCTCTTGGCCGCGCCGCGGCCCTCGGCCCGAGCGGCCATTCGCGCCGCGAGTGTCGCCTCGTAGCCCTGGTCGGTCGGCAGGTAGTAGCGGCGATCGGCCAGCTCGTCGGGCAGGTATTGCTGGTCGACGTCGGCCGCCTCGTAGTCGTGCGGGTAGCGGTAACCGACGCCGATGCCGTGCTGCTTCATCGCCCGATGGCCGGCGTTGCGCAGGTGGAGCGGGACCGGCAGTGAGCCCTGGGCCTCCACGTCGCTGACCGCCGCCCAGTAGGCCAGGCCCGAACGATTCGACTTCGGTGCGGTGGCGATGTAGCTCGTCGCCTGGGCCAGCGCGTACTGCGCCTCCGGCAGGCCGATCCAGTCGAGTGCATGACCCGCCGCGACCGCAACCTGCAACGCTCGGGGGTCCGCGTTGCCGACGTCTTCGGAGGCACTGATGATCAGTCGCCGGGCGATGAACTTGGGGTCCTCGCCAGCGGCGATCATCGACGCCAGCCAGTACAGCGCCGCGTCTGGGTCATTGCCGCGGAGGCTCTTGATGAACGCCGAGACGGTGTCGTAGTGACCGTCGCCGGCGCGGTCGTAGGCGAGAACCCGTTGCTGCGCGGCCGTCTCGATGTCCTCCAGTCGCGGCGTCACCCGACCCTTCGAATCGCGCAGCCCTTCGCCCTCGGCCAGGGCGACGGCGCCTTCGAGCACATTCAGCGCGGCCCGGGCGTCGCCGCTGGCCAGGCCGATGAGATGATCGAACCCTTCCTGGTCGATGGCCACGCCACCGTCTGGCCCGAGCGACCCGGCCAGCCCTCGCTCCTTGTCGTCGAGTGCCCGCCGGACGACGGTCGCCACGTCGGCATCGGCCAGCGGCTCGAGGCGCCACACGCGCATTCGCGACAGGAGCGCCGAGTTGACCTCGAAGTAGGGATTCTCGGTCGTCGCGCCAATCAGCGTGACCGTGCCATCCTCGACGTGTGGCAACAGGGCGTCCTGCTGCGCCTTGTTGAAGCGGTGGATCTCGTCCAGGAACAGGACCGTCCGCTCGCCCTGCAGGGTCAGCCGATCCTGCGCCTCGGCGAGCGTCGCCCGGACCTCCGCCACCCCGGCCTGGACCGCGCTCATCGTGCTGAACTGCGCGCCCACCTCCGCGGCGAGGAGGCGTGCCAAGCTCGTCTTGCCGGTCCCGGGCGGGCCCCACAACAGGAGCGACGCGAGGTGGCCCCGGGCGACCGACCGGCGTAGCGGTCCGCGCTCGCCGACGAGATGCTCCTGGCCGACGAACTCGGCCAGATTGCGCGGCCGCATCCGCGCCGCCAGCGGCTGTCGCTCCGGTGGCGGCTGGAACAGCGCCTCGGGCCGGGCGCCGACCGGACGGGTGGGGGAGCGGCGCGGAGGCATGGGGCGATGGTAGCGCGGCCGTCCCACGGCCAGAGGCGAGGCGTCAGGCGACGTTCGAGCGCGGGGTCCAGAGGTCGTGGAGGGAGCGGCCGTCTCCGGGGAGAGGCGGGTCTTCGGCCGTCTGCAGGCCGGCCAGGAAGGCGGCCACGAGGGTCGGGTCGAGCTGGCTGCCTGAGGCGTCGTCCAGCCTGTGGAGGGCCTCATTCAACGGGATCGCCTTGCGATATGGCCGCGAGCTCGTCATGGCCGAGAACGCGTCGGCCACCGCGAGGATCCTGGCCACGAGCGGGATGTCCGTGCCGGCCAGCCGATCGAGATAACCGCCCCCGTCCCAGCGCTCATGGTGGTGGCGGATGCCGGCCCGGATGGGCTCGATGTTGGGCAGGTCGCGGACGATGAGATCGCCCAGCGCGACATGCTGCTTGACGATGTCGTATTCCTCCGGCGTCAACGCGGCCGGCTTGCGCAGGATGGTATCGGGGATCCCGATCTTGCCGACGTCGTGGAGCAGGCCGGCCTTCTCGATCGTGGAGCGAAGGTCCGCGTCGGCATCCACCAGGCCGGCCAGGAAGACGGCGTAGCGAGCCACCTCTTCGGAGTGCCGCTTCGTGTAGCGGTCCTTGGTATCGACAGCGATGATGAGGCTGCGCAGGACGTCGAAGCTGGTCCGCTCGGAAGACCGAAGGTCGTCGGCACTGGATTGCGCCACCTTCACGCTGTTGCCACCGCTGCCCTTGGCCTCACCCAACGCCGCCGCGGCGACGGACAACAGGTCGGCGGCGGCTTCGCCGTTCACCGGGGCGTAGCAGAGCCCGGCACTGACCGTCATCGGCAGGCGTTCCGAGGCACCGAATTGCAAGCTCAGGTCGGCCAGTCCGGTGCGCAGCCGCTCGATGGCCGGCTCCAGGTCGAGCGAGCACTCCGGCGGGGCAACGAGGATGAAGTCATCAGGACCGAAGCGGCCGACGAGGGTCGCCTCCGACACCTCGCGGCGGAGGATGCCGGCGATCGCCTTCAGCAGGTCATCGCCGGCGGCATGGCCGTGGTTGGCGTTGAGGAGGCGAAAGTTGTCGACGTCCACGAGGGCCACGCCGACGGCCCCGCCGGACCGCCGCGCGGCCGCCAGATGCTCGACCAGCCGGCCGACGATCGTGCCGTGGTTGAGCAGGCCGGTCAGGGCGTCGCGCCGGGTCGCCTCGACCAGCTCGATGGTCTGCCGGTCGAGCCGTCGCTGGGCGGCGCTGAAGATGAGCCACAGGAGGACCGCCAGGATGGCGGCGGCGGAGCCGGTGACCAGCAGGATGACCCGCCGCGTCGCATCGACGTGGGCCAGGATCGGGGTGGCGTCGCGGTAGACCTCGAACAGCGCCCTGACCTGGCCGTCGTAGACCACCGGCAGGTAGATCTGGAGGATGGGCGTGCCGGCCGGCACTTTCAGCGTCGCGCTGTCGCCGTCGCCGACGACACCGAGCTGGGCGATGGGATCCGTCGACGTA
The DNA here is from genome assembly GCA_030948505.1 of Chloroflexota bacterium. Taxonomy (GTDB): domain Bacteria; phylum Chloroflexota; class Limnocylindria; order Limnocylindrales; family CSP1-4; genus JACDAV01. The sequence goes on along the minus strand of JALZAF010000244.1, from coordinate 860 downwards.
TTCGGGCCCAGCTTCTCGCCCTCGTCGCCAGGCGTGCCGACAACCGCCGGGTCGTCGCTGAACATGACCGCGGCGTCCGGACCATGGACCTTGATCTGGATGATGCCGTGGCCGACCGGATCGGCCAGCTTGCCCAGGTCGCGCCCGATCTCCGCTACGCGCTCCGGGGAGGGGTGGCCCATGACGTCCTCCTGCCCGAGGACGGTGGCCACGAAGCCGCGTACGAGGGACTTGTCGCTGCCAACGCTCGAATCGACCGCTGTCGCCTTGACGTTGTCCGACACGAGCCACGTCAAAGCCCCTGCCGTGGCGATCACGAGCAGGAGGCTGGCGCCGTAGACGATGGCGAGGAGCGGCGAGCGTCGCGCTCGCGGGCGATGGTCGGTCACGCCTGACTCGTAGCTGGATGGATCAGGTGGGCTGACCGTAGGTTTCAGGTCCTGCGGTGTCGATAGGACCTTCGTGAGGGGGTCGGCCCCCGAACGGCCGGGCCGGGCGCCGCGCGGGGGGACGCTGGCGGCCTCGCGGCCGTCACGCCCCGGGGATCAGGGTCCGGGGGTCAGAGCCTGATCACGTGGGCGACGTCGATCAGCACGAACAGGACCGCCAGGACGAGCAATAGGGCACCGCCGATGCGCACGATTCGCAGCACATCCCGCCGTACGTACGCGTACTCCTCCGACGCCCGAACCGACAGCGGGGAGCTGTCGCGGGCCCGACCACCGACGGCTTCGACGCGGCTGCGGTCCCGGCCCCGACGCTGGGCCCGCTCCGCGGCGCGCTCCTCGGCCACGATCGTCGCCTCGATCTCCGCCGCGCGCGCCTCTTCCGCAGCCGTGAGCGAGGTCGACGGCCTCGTC
>JALZAF010000233.1 GCA_030948505.1 Chloroflexota bacterium | reverse complement strand
GGCCTGGTGGCGCCGCTCATCGCCGCGGTCGTGGTGGCGACCGCCCTCCCCTCTTCGGTGGCCACCGCCAGCCTGCTGCGTTCGACATGGACCCGACCGAGCTACGCGGAGCTCGACCTCGCGTCCGATCACGTGCCGGACTTCCCCGCCCTGCTGGGCGATCGCGGCGCGCCACCGCAGACCGTACTGACCTACGAGGACTGGTCGGCCCTGACGTGGTTCCTCACCGGCGACAAGGTCGTGGCGCTGGTCCCACCAGGGTTCGGCAAGCTGGCCTATGACCCGGCCACGTTCACGGGGCATTCCCAGGCCCAGCGCCGCGCGGACCTCGCAAGTGCGTTCGCCGGCGACCCGACCCGGCTGGCGGCTGTCGCCGACGCGTACGGCGCCCGTAAGGCCATCGTGGCGCTGCGTGATGGCCGCTGGGGGCTATTCGACGTCTCTGCCGCCCTGAGGCCGCTGCCAGGCGGCGCACGCGTCTTCCAGGGCAATGGCTGGGACGGGGTGGAGCTGCCGGCCGGCGCCCAGCTGTCGCTGACGACCAACGCCAGCGGGCCGATGGAGGTGGAGATCCGGCTGGCCGTGACCCAGGTGACGCCAGCCGACACGGCCCGAACGATCAGCCTTTACGCGGTTGGGCCGAATGGTTCCATGCGCGAGCTGGCCAAGGTCCTCGCGCCGGCCACGAACGGCAGCTGGCAGGTCCTCCACGCATCCGTGCCGGCCTCGCCCGGCGATGCCCTCGTGCTCACGTCCAGCGAGCTGGTCACCGTGCAATCCATGCGCGGGTTCATCGGGCTGGGAGCCGCGCCGCCCGGATGGCGCATCGTTTCGTCGACGGCGGACGAGGCGATGCTCGAGCGGACGCCGTAGGTGCGTCTCGCGGCATGGCTCCGTCGCCCGATCGTATGGCTGCCGATCTCGCTGGCCCTGCTGGCGATCGTCGCCTGGCGGTCGCGGCTCTGGGAAGCGGGCGACCGGCTGGGCCACGTCGACATCGCTCCGCTGGCGGCGGCACTGGCGTTGTCGGCGCTGATTCCAGTGTTGTGGGCGGTCCGCTCCGCGGCCCTGCTCCGCGCCGCGGGCCAGCCGGTCCCCGTCAGGCCGCTCATCCCGATGACCGCGCTGGCGAATACCGTGAACAACCTCACCCCCGGCTCATCCGGCGAGATCCTGCGCCTGTGGCTGTTGCGGGCGCACCACGGCGTCGACTACGCCACGGGCGGGGCGGTCATCGTCGTGGAACGAGTCGCCGCGCTGGCCTACCTGTCCGGGAGCGCGGTGCTGTTCTGGTTGGCCGTCGTGGCGGGATTGCCGCCACTGGCGGTGCTCGTGGCTCTGGCGGTGCTCGTCGCGCTGCCGGGCGTCGCCTACGGGCTGGGCGTTCGGCCGTCCCGGGTCGTCGCGGCGATCCCCCTGGGCCGCGCCGTGGGCCGTGAGCGCTGGGCGCGACTGGGCTCCTGGCTCAGGCGCGTCGATGACACGATCGCCTCGCTGCTCACGCGGCCGCTACGACTCGTCTCGTTTGCTGCTGCGACGGGCGGGATCCTCGCCTGCTACACGCTGCAACTGGTCCTCGTGGGCCGCGCGCTGGGCATCACCCTGGATCCGGTCGCGGCGTGGGGGGCGCTGGGCCTGGGGCTCACTGCCGGCGTGCTGTCGCTGCTGCCGTTCGGGCTGGGATCGACCGACTTCGTGGTCGCCTCGCTGCTCGGCGTCGTGGGTGTCCCACCGATCGAAGCGACGGCGATGACGTTCGGCTACCGCCTCGTGTCGACGGTGCCGCTCGCCCTGGCCGGGGTCGTGTCGTACGCCCTGTTGTCGGCCGGCCTGCCGGATACCTCGACGCTGATGTCCGCGGTGACGCGCGATGCCGTCGGCGCAGACGGGCCCGATGGTGGCCTCGCGTGAGCGTGGAGGCGGTCGTGTCGATCGCGGTCGTTGGGCTTGGCCTTGTTGTCGCGATCGGCGCCGCTGTTCGATCCGATTCGCGACTCCACCTGCGACTCGCCCACCCCGCCGTCGCCTGGCTGGCCCTGACGGGGATCTTCTTTGGGCTGGGGTCGGTCGTCCTCGCGATTGGCGGGCGACCCGGGCCGGCCGCCTATGTCGGGGCGGCGACGGCGGCCTTCGGCCTGGGACTGCTTGGGTCGGACGCACTCGCGCGACGGCGGGGACTGCGGGCAACGGCCGCGTCCGCGGTCGAGGCTGCTGACCAGGCGCCAACTCGCATCTGGGCCGTCGCCCTGCTCGCGGGCATCGGCCTGCTGGCCGTCGCGCCCACCTTGATCCAGTCGGGCATCCCGTTTCTGGTCAACGACATCACCGCGGCCCGGGCCGAACTGTCCGGGCTATCCGTGCAGGTCCTGCGGGTGACGCTTGCCGGTGCGGCCGCCGTCGCGGTCCTGCTGGCCGCGACGAGCCCTTCGCCGCGGCGTAGGTGGCTCGCCCTGGCGGCGGTCATCACCATCGCCGCGTTCGAGGTCCTCCTCGCCAGCCGCTACCTCCTGGCCGAGCTGGCGGCCACGATCGTGCTGGCCTGGCTGCTCGGCGGTCGAAGAATCCCGCTGAAGGTTGCAGGAGGCGTCGTGGTGGTGGCGGTTGTCGCCTTCGGTGGCATTCAGCTGCTGCGTGCCTACGACCAGGCCAAAGGCCAGGAAATCGATTTCGTGATCGATCGGACGGTGAACCGGATCGTCCTCGTCCAGCCGCGAACCCTTGACGCGTTGATGGAGGT
>JALZAF010000197.1 GCA_030948505.1 Chloroflexota bacterium | reverse complement strand
GGGCCCGGGCCTGCGCGATGGCGCTCTCGACACCGTCCGTGACGAAGGTGAAGCTGGTGCCCCCTTGCCTCAGCAGTGGCTCCCGGGCTCGGTGCGTGACGACGAACACGGGGGCGCGGAACGGGGGTTCGTCACCCCACGGCAGCTCCCCGCTGTCGAACATGCGCCGGCCCATCACGTACGCGCCCGTCGCCTCCTGCACCGCCGCGATGATCTCGGAATTGGCGTTGTGCTCGCCGCCCTCGAAGCCCAGGCGATCACGCCAGGCGAAAGTGTCGATCACCCATCGCGTGACGCGATGAAAGCCGGCGTCGATGTCGTCGGGCCCGGAGAAGAACCCGTCGAGCGAAACGGACATTTGGGCTGTCAGCATGGCCATCGGTCTCCTATGTCGTGGTGGTGGCGAACCCTCCTGAGGAGGTCGCTAACCAATGAGTCGGAGCCGGGCCAGGATCCTCGACATGGCTATTGCAGCAGCTAGATTAACTGCAGGGCTGCTAGTATGCAGGCATGCCCGCGATCACCGTTCGCAACGTGCCCGACGACGTCAGAGACGAGCTCGCTGCGCGCGCCGCCCGCTCCGGCCGCTCGCTGCAGGAGTACCTGCTCCATCAATTCGTGGAGATGGCCGCGCGACCGAGCCTCGAGCAGGTGATCGCCCGCGCCCGAGAGCGGGCCACGGCAACTCAGACTCGGCTGAGCGCCGACGAGATCCTCGCCGCCCGCGACGTCGACCGCCGATGACGGTGAACCTGCCCGAGCACCTCGTAGTTGACGCCTCGGTGGTGGTGGCGATGCTCGTCGACGTTGGGCGGGCCGGGCATTGGGCAACGGCCCAAGCTTCAGGCGCGAGGTTGGCCGCGCCGGACCTAATGCCTTACGAGGCTGGCAACATCCTGCGCCGCCACTTGCTCGCGGGCCTCCTTGACTCGAGCGCCGCGACGCTGGCTCACGGCGACCTCACCACGCTCCCTGTCGACCTCTATCCCTACGCAGCCTTGGCCGAGCGCGCCTGGGAGCTGCGTGGCAACCTCACTATCTACGATGGCGCGTACGCTGCGCTCGCCGAGCTCCTCGAGGCTCCCCTGCTGACCCTCGACACCCGCCTCTCTGGAGCGACCGGCCCCCGGTGCCCGATCCTAGCCTTCGATCCAGCCGGATAGCCGGACGTCGGTCTTCCCGCCGAGGTCAGGCCCATCCTGACCCTCCACAAGGAGCTATATCAGCCGGCTGGGGCGGCGAGCGTAACGCGACTGCCCAGGAAGGCGGCCAGACGCCCAGCCGCGTCGTGCAGCGCCACGTGCTGCGACGCGTCGAGCGTGTCCAGACGGCCCAGCTCGACAATCACGTGACGAGCTTGGAGGCGGCGACTCCAGGCGCCCCACACCTGCCCGTCCACGGCCACGACCGGAGCGAGGACGCCGCCTGTTGGCCAGGCGACCGGGTCAAAGCCCCGGGCCGAATCAAGCGCCGCGCTGCGGTCCCGGTATCCGACCAGGAATTCGTCGAAATTCGGAAGGAGGTGCACGACCGGCGCGCGCAACCGCAGCGCGGGTGTGGGCTCGTCAGGGGAGCTCCAGTAGGACTGGCGGCCGATCACCTCGTGCGCCAGGGCGTTTCCAGTCAGGACCAGGCCGCGCTTCACATCGGCCACCGTGAGGCCGGACCACCATACGCAATCGGCCAGCTGGGCCGGACCGTGGCCGCTGAAGTAACGCCGCGTCAGCTCGGCCAGCGCCTCGTCGCGGTCGAGGCGGCGCGCGTTCGGCGCGCGCTCCGCCAGCAGCGCGTACGTGAACTGCCGCCCGCGGCGCGGACCACTGGCGACGACCGCGTCCAGTTCGGCGTTCATCAAGACGTGGCCCAGGCGCTGACCGTCAACCTGGATCCCGGCCTCCGCCACGACCGTCGAGAGCTCCTGTCGCGTCAGGTGGCGGCCGCCTCCAAGCGCAGCCTCCAGCACGGGGTAGCTGCGCCGGAGGAGGGCCGGGTCGACCTCCAGCTGGCGGCCATAGAAAGCTATCGCCGCCTTGACGCGGGGCGCGGTCAGCTCGAGCAGCCAGCGGATGTCGTCCGGGAGGACGAAGTGCCAGGTCGGGCGCATCACGTGCGTACGCAGAAGAGCGCCCTCGTCGAAAGCCCGGTCAAGATCCGAATCGGTGACGTCGCGCGTGCGCTGGCCCAACGCCCATTTGGCGGCGCCGTAGTCCTGCGCCTGCACCGCGCCCAGCCAGCGCACCGCGACCACGGCCGACGCGAAGGGTTCGCCCGTCAGTCGCTGGCTTCGAAGGCGGCGCAGCGCGATATCGCTCACGGCCCATTCCCCCTAACCTGAACAGCCGCCCGACTCTACCCGGACACCATACTTGGCAGTCCAGGCAGGCTCCGATTCAGGCACATAGGCACTCAGGAGGGACGGCGATGGGCGTCAGAGTCGATGAGGTGGTGGTCGGGGTCCGTGAGGGCCGGCTCCGAGGCAGGCTGCAGGGCGGGGTCGCCTCTTTCAAAGGCGTGCCCTTCGCGGCGCCGCCAGTCGGCGCCAACCGCATGCGCCCACCCCAGCCGGCATCGAGCTGGCACGGCGTCCGCGATGTGCTCGAGTACGGGCCGACGGTACCCAAGGCGCCGTACATGCCGCCCTTCGATCAGATCCTGCCCGAACCCGCCATCCCCGGCGATGACTGCCTGAACCTGAACGTCTGGACGCCGGAGCCGGCGGGCGGCGGGCTGCCGGTCATGGTCTGGATCCACGGCGGCGCCTTCACCAACGGCTCGGGCGCAGTGCCCACCTATGACGGCACGGCCTTCGCCCGCGACGGGGTCGTCTGCGTCACGATCAACTACAGGCTCGGCCCGGACGGGTTCCTGGACCTGGCCGACGGCCCCGCCAACCTGGGTCTGGTCGACCAGGTCGCTGCCCTAAGTTGGATGCGGGAGAACGCCGCCGCCTTTGGCGGCGACCCATCCCAGATTACGATCTTCGGCGAGTCGGCGGGGGCCATGAGCGTGGCCACGCTGCTGGCCATGCCGAGCGCCGAGGGCCTCTTCCGGCGGGTGATCGCCCAGAGCGGCGCCGGCCACCACGCGATCTCCCGAGCCACCGCTCAGGTCGTCACCCGGGCGATGGCGGAGCGGCTGGGCGTCGAGCCCTCGCTGGCCGGTATCGCCGGCGTGGCCCCGGAGCGGCTCGCCGCAGCTCAGCTGGAGCTGAGCGCCGAGATCTTCGCCGCTCCCGACCCGGGTCGGTGGGGAGAGGTCGCCGCCAATCTGATGCCCTTCGAACCGGTCATCGACGGGCGGGTCCTGCCCGACCTGCCGATCCGCCGCATCGCGGCCGGGGCGGGTGCCGGCGTCGATGTGATGATTGGCACCAACACCGAGGAGGAGAGGCTGTTCATGGTCCCGAACGGCGTGGTCGACATCGTCGACCAGTCGATGCTGGAGGCCACGGCGGCGGGCTTCGGACTGCCGTCCGGCGCGCTGGACACATACCGTGCGGCACGTCCCGGCGCGAGCCCGGGCGACCTGCTCTGCGCGGTGATCACGGATTGGTTCTTCCGGATCCCGGCCGTGCGGCTGGCGGAGGCCCACGCCGCGAGCGGCGCCGGGAACTTCGTCTACGAATTCGCCTGGCAGTCACCGGAGGGGCGGCTCGGCGCCTGCCACGCGCTGGAGGTCGCCTTCGCCTTCGACACCCTGCGCAGCGAGGGGGCCGAGAAGCTGGTCGGGCCCAACCCGCCCCAGGCGCTGGCCGACGAGATGCACCGCGCCTGGGTAGCGTTCGCGACAACGGGCGACCCCGGCTGGCCAATGTACGACCCCGGCCGCCGGGCGGTGATGAGGTTTGACGTGCCCTCACAGGTGGTCGACGACCCGGCCGGCGAGGAGCGGCGGCTCTGGGAGGGCATCCGTTGATCGAGCGCGTGCAAGAGTACGGCCATCATTCCAAGCCCACCTCACTCTTCGCGCTCGCGGCGACGGTCGGCCTGCAGCGTGGTCACCAACGGCAGCCCGCTGAGGCTGCCGCGCAGGCTGGCGGAATTCGCTGCGGACTCCACCCGAACTGACTCACCCTCCATGGAAATCCGCACCTCGTCGCCGGGCCGCACGCCGAGACGGTCACGCATGGCCTTCGGAATGACCATCTGGCCCTTTGGTCCGATCCGGGACGTCATGCCTAGGCGAGTAGAGCCGTGGTGGCAGGCCCCACGGCTCAGGAAACGACCTCGACTTTCACCAAGTTGGGGCGGCCTGGCCGGCCGAGGCCGAGGGGCACGCCGGCCACCACGACCACCCGGTCGCCGGTCCGGACGAGGCCGTTCGCTCGGGCGGCGCCCGTCGTGCGCGCGATGATCGTGTCGGTGTCCGGCCCCGGCTCGACCCGCATGGGCACGACGCCGCAGTAGAGGGCGGTCCGCCTCAGGACCTCCTGGTGGGGGCTGGCGGCCACGATCGGGACCCTCGGCCGCGCCTGGCTGACCCGCCGCGCGGTGGCCCCGGACTCGGTGAAAGCGATGATGGCGCGAGCCCGGATCTCGGTCGCGACGGCCGCCGCCCCGTTTGCGATCGCCTGGCTGATGTTCCGGTCTGCCGGCGGCCGCGGCCGTGTCCGTGCGTAAGCCGGGTGTCGTTCCGCCGCTCGGCACAGGTGGGCCATCGCGCGGACCGACGCCACTGCATGGGCGCCGACGGACGTCTCCTGCGAGAGCATGACCGCGTCGGTGCCGTCCCAGATCGCGTTGGCGACGTCGGAAGCCTCCGCCCGCGTCGGCCGCGTGCTGCCGACCATCGACTCCAACATCTCGGTCGCCGTGATCACCGGGACGCCCGCTATGTTCGCGCGCTGAATGATGTCCTTCTGGGCCGAGGGCACGTCGCTCGGCCCGAGCTCTGCGCCCAGGTCGCCCCTGGCCACCATTACCGCGTCCGCCACGTCGAGAATCCCGCGCAGATTGCGCAGCGCGGCCGCTTGCTCGAGCTTGGCGATCACGCGAGTCGGCCGGCCGCAGCCCTCGAGCGCCGACCGGCAGGCCAGCAGGTCCTCGGGCCCACGCACGAACGACATCGCCACGTAGTCGAAACCGAGTTCCGCGCCGGCGCGGATGTCAGTCAGGTCCTTGTCGGTCAGCGCCGGCAGCTCTAGCGCCACGCCGGGCGCGATGATGCCTTTGCGCTCGCCGAGGAGGCCCCCGCGCACGATTGAACAAAAGGCCTCGGTTCGCTCGACTGCCAGCACCCGGAGCTCGATCTGACCGTCCGCCAGGAGGATCCGATCTCGAGCCTTCAGGGCCTGCAGGAGCTCGGAATGCGAAACAGGAACGAGCCTTTCATCGCCCACGACCGCGCGCGAGGTGAGGGTCACGCGAGCACCACGAATGAGACGGACCGGTGCCTGGGCCAGGCTGCCGGTGCGGATCTTCGGCCCCTGCAGGTCCTGCATCAGGGCGATGTGACGACCGGCCGCTTCGGCCATGGCTCGGACCGCGATCACCGCTCGCCGGTGTGACTCCGCATCGCCGTGCGAGAAGTTGAAGCGGGCCACGTCTATGCCCGCCGCCACCATCCCTCGCACCACCGGCGTCGACGTGCTCGCCGGGCCCAGCGTGCAGACGATGCGGGTGCGCCTCATCGTCCGCGCGGCAACCGCCCGCCGCGACTCAACGCCAGCTCAGCCAGGCCTGTCCGGAATCAGGGGCGCCCTCGCGTTCCACGGCGCCCTGGATCAGGCCGTACGGCCTGTCGTCGGCGTGAAACACCTCGCGCTCGTTCTCCAGCCCGAACGGGGCCAGATCGACCACGAAATGGTGCTTGTTGGGCATCGACATCCGGATCTCACAGATTTCAGGGCGCTCGGTGAGAACGACCTCGCCCATGCGGTAGAGGGTCTGCTGCAAGGAAAGGCTGTGATGTTCGGCGAACGTCTCCACGAGGAGCCGGCGCGTCACGCGAAAGCTCTCGGCCCAATCCACGCCGAGGTGGGCGAACCGCCAGCGGGCGGTGACCGCGGTCGCGAGGATGCGGTCGGTCGCCTCGGCCAGCGTCGTGTAGCGGTCGCGGGGGTAGCCCCAGAACTCGGATCCTGTCGACTTCAGCACAACCAGGTCGGCCAGGCCCGAAACCACCCAATCCTGGCCGTTCTGCCTCGTCACGGTCGTCAGCCGCTTCTCCGCCCCAGCGCTGCGAAAAGCGTGCGGATGCGGTTGGCCGGCCACGTCGATCCGGGTCCAGGCGTACTCCTCGATGTTCACCTGCGCCCGGCGGATGGGTGCGAAGTCGTCGACGAAATGCCGCGCGAGTCGGAGGCCGAACTCCTCGATCTCGCCCGGCGGGTACTCCCTGGCGTACGCGAACACGGTGTTCTTCTGCGTGTCCGTGGCGACGACGTGGGCGTTGTCCCCCGTCAGGTGGACCGCTTCGAGGTCGCCGCCGAGCGCGATGCTGACGTTGAGGTCCTTGATCTCGTGCGCGTCGCTGGCACCCTGTCCGCGATCGACGCGGACCACCCTGACCTCGGCCTTCCCGTACTGGTTCTCACCAAGCCTTATCGCCATCCTTCTCGCCTCCTAACCCATCCGGTTGATGGGACCCGACTTAAGGCCAATAGACGCCAGCCGGCACGCCCGGGCGGCCGCGCGCTCGACCAGACCGGGTGCGTCGGCGATCATCGCCTCGAGCGGCCCCGGACCCTCGGCCAGCGGAACCACGGCCGTCACGCCGGCATCGAGCACTCGCTCCCAGCCCTCACCCAGGGCACCGGCCAGCACCACCACCGCCGCCCCGGCGGCCTGCGCCCCTCGCGCCACCTCGATCGGCCCCTTGCCGTAAGCGGTCTGCCCGTCGACGCGGCCCTCGCCCGTGATGACGAGCCACGCGCCACGCAGC
>JALZAF010000164.1 GCA_030948505.1 Chloroflexota bacterium | reverse complement strand
GGCCGGGGGAGCCTGGGCCGTCGCGCCGGGCCCCGCCATTGCCCTTGCCATCGCCGACGTGGTCCGCCGGCCGGGCGCGTGCCAGATCGTGTTCGACCATGCCCGGCTCATCGGGCCGTTGGGCATGATCGAGGACCCGGCCGAGCGGCGGGCCATGGTCGCCGATCTGGCGGACGACCTCCTGGCCCCCCTGGGCAGCGTCGTCATGCCACAGGGGATGCGCACCGGGCGCAGCGGCGGCCGGCTCGTGGTCCACGGCGCGACCGGCTCCACGGAGCTCGACCTGATTGCCGGCGGGCTCGAGCTGGTCGACCTCCCGCCGGGCGAGAGCGCCGTCGCCGAGTTCCAGTTCCGCGACGCCGTGCGCCTCGGCACGCGCGGCCGCCACTTCGCGGTGGACGTGGCGGGTGGGCGGGGCGGCCTGCTGGTCGACCTGCGCGACATCCCGTTGCGGCTGCCTGACCGTCCCGATCGGCGGCGCGAGTTGCTGGCGGGCTGGCAGGAGGCCCTGTGGGCGGGGGCGGAATGACCCTCGCGCGAATGGGCGGAGGGCCGGGCCGGACGCCGCCTGCGGGCCACGAGCTGGTCCCCCCGGCCAGCCTCGTCGAGCGCCCCGTCGATGCCTGGCTGGCGCTCAATCCAGGCGACCGACCGCTGGTTGCAGCGGGCGAATCGGTGCTGCCCGGATCGCCCCTCGCCGAGCGGCTGCGCGATCCGCGACTGATCGAAGTCGCCGGCGGCGGCCACATGCGCCCAGGTGGGCGCTGGGCGGCAACCCCTGGCGGCAACGGTCGGGCCCGCGGTGGCGAGCCGCAGGGCGAGCTGCTGTACGAGTCCGGCGGGCGTTGGCGGATCGCGTCGGGCGAGCAACCGGAGCCGCTCGACTCGCCCGTCGCGGGGATCGTCCGCGACGTCCGTCCCGGTCAGGGGATCGAGCTGCGTGCGGCCGGGGCGGGACTGCGAGGCTCGTTCGCCCTCGGTGGCAGTGCCCGCGGCCGGCTCGTCGTCGCCACCGACGCGGATGGCGAGCTCCTGCCGCGAGCGCTCGACGTCGGCGCCGCCGGGGCGATCCTCGTGGTAGGGGCGCGCATCGAGGCCGAGGCGCTCACGCGCGCCCGGGCGATGGGCGTGCGCGGCGTCGTCGTGGCGTCCCTGGCGAGCAAGGAACGACGTGACTTCCTGGCCTCCGAAGCCCGCCAGCGGGCCGCCCTCCACCGCCTCCCGGCCCTGGCCGTGCTCGTCCTGCACGGGCTCGTCAGGCGCTCGATCTCGGTCCCGGCGATGACCCTGCTCGAGGCGCTGGCGGGACAGGAGGTGGCCATCATCGGCGACCCGCCGCGGCTCATCTTCGATCCCGAGGGAATCGAGATCGACGGCGGCTTTCGCGACCTCGTGCACGTTCGCAGCGGGCCGCTGGCCGGCCAGACGGGACGCTGGGATGGCCTCGCCGGGCTGCGCCGCTTCGCCGGCGGGACGCACCTCGAGGCGGGCTTCGTGCGCTTCGGCAGCGACCCCCCGATCGCGGTTCCGCTGTCCGACCTGGAGCGCCTCGTCTGACTTCGGTGCCCATCCGGCTCCGCCGCCGACGGAGCGACCCGCCTTCGGCTACGCTCGGCTTCATGTCCGCCCCGGCCGCCGTCGAGCGGCGTCTAACCAGTCCCGACCCCGAAACGACGCGCGCGATCGCCGCGATGCTCGCGGTCGCCGCCCGTCCCGGCGATCTCGTCTGCCTGTGGGGCGAGCTCGGCGCCGGCAAGACCCAGTTCGCCAAGGGCTTCGGGGCCGGCGTCGGCGTCACCGACACGATCAACTCGCCGAGCTACATCCTCATGGCGGAGTACGAGGGTCGGTTGCCGCTCTTCCACATCGACCTGTATCGGTTGACGAGCGCAGAGGAGGCCCTCGCCGGCGGGCTCATCGACGACCGCCAGGCGAGTGGCATCACGCTCGTCGAGTGGCCGGATCGCCTGGCCGATGCGCTGCCCGCCGGGCGCCTCGATGTCCGCATCGACGGCAGCGGCGAGGAGCCGCGGACGATCGTCCTGCGAGCCGCTGAACCGGGCTACCGGCGCTACCTCGAGACGATCGCATGAGCGGCCCGTCGCGGCGGCATGACGGTCGTGGACGCGCGATCCTGGCCATCGATACCTCGACGAGCAGGGTCGTGGTCGCCGTCGGTACGCCGACCGGCGAGCCGCTGGGGCTCACGTGGTGGCCTGCCCAGCACCGCCATGGCGAACAGCTGTTGCCGTCGATCGGTCGGGTGCTGGGTGAAGCCAATGTCCCACGTTCGCAACTCGCTGCGATCATCGTCGGGTCGGGCCCGGGTGCCTTCACCGGGCTGCGCGTCGGGATGGCGACGGCCAAGGCTTTGGCCCACGAGCTGGGGCTGCCGATCATCGGGCTGGCGACGTCGGACGCGCTCATCGCCGCGGCGTCGGACGGCCGCGACGACACGGCCATCGTTCTGCTTCTCCCGGCCGGTCCATCGGATCGGGTGATCGTGCGTAGCGGGGAGCCGGCACGACTCCTGCGCGGCGGCGATGAACCGGAGCTTCGGGCGGGCGAGGTGCTGGTAGCGGTCGATCTCGAGGATCGCGCCCCGGCCGAGGCCGTCGAGCGCGGCGAACGGGCGCGGGAGCGGCTGGGACACGAGTTGCTGCGGCTTGGAGCGGCGAGACTCCGCGCCGGCGACACGGACGACCTGGCGGGCCTCGTGCCGGCCTACGTGACGCTGCCGCGCGGCGTCAATGCCGCGAGCGGAGAGGTGACGTGGTCGCGCGACCCCCGCTGAAGATGACGATCGAGCCGATGGGGCTGGCCGACCTGCCGACGGTTCAGGCGATCGAGCAGGCCAGCTTCACGACGCCATGGCCCTCGCACGCCTATCGCAGCGAGATCGAGACCAACCGGCTGGCGACGTACCTCGTGGCCAGGATCGACGACCAGGTCGTCGCCTATGCCGGCATGTGGCTGATGGTCGACGAGGCCCACATCACGACCTTTGCCGTCGATCCCCGCTGGCGGCGTCAGCGGATCGGCGAGCGGCTCCTGCTTGCCCTGTTCGACATCGCCATCGCGCGCCGCGCGCGCGAGGCAACCCTCGAGGTGCGCCTGTCCAACCTGGCCGCGCGGCGGCTGTACGAGAAGTACGGCTTCCGGCCGGTGGGGCTGCGCCCGCGCTACTACAGCGACGACAACGAGGACGCCCTGATCATGACCACCGAGCGCATCGACGAGCCGCGCATGACCGCCCGGATCGCGCGCCTGCGGGAGGCGCTCGAGGCGAGTCCCGACCCGGTCGAGGGCGCCCGATCGGGGACGGAAGGCGGCCCCGAGGCGCCAGACGGCGGACCCGAGGCCCCACGCAGCCGCGCCACGGCGCCGGATCGCCGCCAGATCGACCGCGACCGGTGAGCGGGCCGCTGATCCTGGCGGTCGAGTCGTCGTGCGATGAGACCGGCATCGCCATCGTCGAGGACGGCCGTCGCATCCACGCCAACGTCGTCGCCAGCCAGGTCGCCATGCATGCCCCGGCCGGCGGCATCGTGCCGGAGCTCGCGGCTCGTGCCCACCTGCGCTGGATCGTGCCGGTGCTGGACGAAGCCTGGGCGGCCGCCGGGGTCGAGTGGCGTGACATCGACGGCGTCGCGGTGACCTACGGTCCGGGCCTCGCCGGCTCGCTGCTGGTCGGCATCAACTTCGCCAAGACCCTGGCCTGGGTCCACGACAAGCCGCTCGTCGGGGTCAACCATCTCGAGGGCCACGTCTATGCGAGCTGGCTACTGGATCCGGGGGACCCGGACCGCGAGGAGCCACCGTTCCCGCTGGTCGCCCTGGTCGTCTCGGGCGGGCACACGTTCCTGGTCGAGATGCGCGACCACCTGACGTACCGCCTGCTCGGGCAGACGGTCGACGACGCCGCCGGCGAGGCGTTCGACAAGGTCGGGCGGCTGCTGGGTCTCGGCTACCCTGGCGGGCCGGCCATCATGCGTGCCGCGGCCGGCGCATCGGGACGGGACGGCCAGTTCCCCCGCGCATGGCTGGGCAGCTCGTACGACTTCAGCTTCTCCGGCCTCAAGACGGCGGCGCGACGCATCGTGGAGGGAGCGCGGGCGGACGCGCGGCTGGCCGCCGACGAGCCGCTCCCGACCGCGACGACCTCCGAACTCGCATGGGGCTTTCAGGAAGCCGTGGTCGATGTGCTGGCGACCAAGACCCTCCGCGCCGCGGAAGCGACGGGCGCCCGCGCGGTTGTGCTCGGCGGGGGCGTCGCCGCCAACGGTGTGCTGCGCGCCCGAATCGCCGGCGAAGCGGAGGCACGCGGCCTGCCGTTGATCGTGCCCCGGCCGGCGCTCTGCACGGACAACGGGGCGATGATCGGGGCGGCCGGCGCGCGCCGCTTCGCCGCTGGCCAGCGGGCCGGCCTGGACCTCGACGCGCGGCCGTCCCTGCCCCTGGCCATCCGATGACCGCGGGGGTCCCGGGCGGGAGTTCCGCACTCGACCCGGGCACGGTTCGGCGGACGCTGCGCGACGCAGGACTGCGCGCCCGGCAGGGCCTGTCCCAGAACTTCCTGGCCGACGTCGACGTCCTCGACGCGATCCTAGCCGCAGCCGCACCAACGCCCGGTCGCGGCGTCCTCGAGATCGGCCCCGGTCTCGGCATCCTGACCGCGGCTCTGCTGGACGCCGGCGCGGCCGTCACTGCCATCGAGCTCGATCGCGGCCTGGCGGCCTTCCTGCGCGACCGCTTTGACGTCGCGATCGAGCGGGCCGCGAAGGGTGGGCCGGACGCGGTCGGGGGCCTGCAGCTGATCGAGGGCGACGCCCTCGATCAGGACCTGACCACGCTCGTGGCGTCGCCGTATGACGTCGTGGCGAACCTGCCGTACCACATCACGAGCCCGATCCTGCACGCCCTGCTTGGCCAGACGCCCAGGCCGACGAAGCTGGTGGTGATGGTCCAGCGCGAGGTCGCCGAGCGGATCGCGGCGCCAGCGGGTCGGATGAGCTACCTGTCGGTCTTCGTCCAATACCACGCCCGGGTCCGCATAGCCGCCCACGTGCCGGCGGCCGCCTTCGAGCCGGAGCCCGCGGTCGACTCGGCCGTGCTCGTCCTGGAGCCGTTCCCGGAGGACGATCGGCTGCCCGATGCCGCCGCGGAGGACGAGCTGTGGCGGCTCGTCCAGGCCGGCTTCCGCGAGCGGCGCAAGATGCTCCACAACGTCCTGAGCCGCCAGCTGCCGGTCCCGCCGGCCGCCGTCGCGGCCGCCCTCGCGGCGAGCGGCATCGCTCCTGACCGCCGCCCGCAGACGCTTGGAGTGGGTGAGTGGCTCGCCCTGCGTGAGGCGATCGGGCCGATCGGGCCGGACAACCGCGGGCGGCGGCGCGAGCGATCGTCTCGCGCGGACGGCTCGTCGGATGAAGCGACGCCCGACGATCCGGATGCGTCCGCGTGACGGACCCGGAGCGCCGTCTTGCACCCGTGGTGCGGGTCGCGCCGGCCAAGCTCAACCTGACGCTGGCGGTTGTCGGCCGCCGCGACGACGGCTTCCACGCGCTTCACTCGGTCGTGGTTCCGCTGGGGCTCGCGGATCGCCTGAGCCTGGCATTGAGGGCCGGCGCGGGGGACCCAGCTGGCGCCGGGGCTGCCACCGCGGCCGGGGACTCGCTCCACGTCACCGGCTTCGACCCCGGCCCGGTGGGGGACAACCTGGTGCTGCGGGCCATTGCAGCGACCCGGGCGGCGGTGACCCGGACGTGGCCGGGTGCCCCGGCCCAGCCACCTGGGCTGGCGGCTCGCCTCGACAAGCGGATCCCCGTCACGGCCGGCCTCGGCGGCGGCAGCAGCGACGCGGCCGCGGCCATTGGTGCGGCCCTCGAAGCCTGGGGAGCGGCCCCCTCGGACG
>JALZAF010000155.1 GCA_030948505.1 Chloroflexota bacterium | reverse complement strand
GCTCTACCGAGCGGACCACTACCAGAGCTTCCCGGGGCCGGAGGGTGAGCCGACCTCGGACGCATGGGCGGTGATCGCCGGCCTCGTCCGCGACACGTCCACGATCCGCTACGGGACGCTGGTCTCGCCGGTGACGTTCCGGCACCCGGGGAATCTCGCCAAGGTCGTGGCGACGATCGACCAGATGAGCGGCGGCCGTGTCGAGCTGGGGCTGGGCGTCGGCTGGCACGAGGGCGAGCACCGCCAGTACGGCTTCGCCTTCCCCGACCTGGCGACCAGGCTCGAGCTGCTGGAGGAACAGCTCATCGTCATCAACGGGCTGTGGCAGGAAGACGACGGATGGTCGTACGCGGGCCGTCACTATCGGGTGGACGGTGCCCGCTTCGCGCCGCGCCCGGTCCAGCGGCCACGGCCGCCGCTCATCATCGGGACGCGCGGCGCGGCCGCGCCGATCCGGCTGGCCGCTCGCCACGCCGACGAGCTCAATCTCTACTACGTGACTCCGGCGGGTGCGCGGGCCGCGTTCGAGCGACTGGACGAGGCGTGCCGGGCGATCGGGCGCGACCCGGGCTCGGTCCGGCGGTCCGTGCTGCTCGGGACCGTCGTCGGGGCGACGCCATCCGACGCCAAGGCGCGCCTCGCCGAGATCCGGCGCGTCTTCGAGTTCGCCGGCTCGGCGGCGGAGTGGGAGGCCGAGTGGGGCGATCGCTGGCTGCACGGCACAGCAGAGGCGGTCCACGCTGCGGTCCGGGACTTCGCCGCCACCGGCGCGGACCGCCTCATCTTCCAGGACTTCCTGTTCGAGGATCTCGACATGGTCGACCTGCTCGGCGAGCTGGCTCGCGCCTGGACGTCCGACCCGATGCCCGGCGGGATGGCATAGGGGATCGCTGCAGCGTCGTCGTCAATTACTTCTTGGCGGCGGGCGAGATCCGGCTGCTCGGGCGCGACGCGCTCTCCCGCGCGGCCGAGCGCCATTCGCCAGCACTCTCGATCAGAATCTGCCTGAATCCTGAGTGGGCATGCCCACGCTCAACTCCTGTCGGGCGCGCCAATAGCCGGCCGTTGGTCAGGTCCGTCGGGATGGCAACTGATTCACTCCGCGATCACGTTCTCGGCGAGCCACTTGATGCGCGCAAGCCGATCACCACCTTCGGCTTCCAGCCCGACGCCCGCCTCGACGAAGGCGAGATGTGGCCGACGGAGTTCGCGGTCATCGACCTGACGCCCGCCGCGGAGGCACGGATCGTCGCGCTCGTCAAGAAAGCCGCGCGCTGAGCGCTGGCCGCCGACTGGGCGCCACGGGACCGCATCCGGCTACGCCAGCTGCACGATCTGGATGAGGTTGCCGCAAGTGTCGTCGAAGACGGCCGTGGTGACGTCGCCCATCTCGGTCGGCTCCTGCGGGAACCCCACGCCCTTCACTCGAAGCCGATCGAACTCCGCCTGAACGTCGTCGACCGCGAATGACGTGAACGGGATGCCGTCCTCGACCAGCGCATTTTGAAGGGCTTGGCGGCTGGATGGCCGGATGGCTCGAGCAGAAGCTCGGTTCCATCTGGCTGTTCCGGCGACACGACCGTCAGCCACGAGGCATCGCCGAGGGGGATGTCCGCCTTCTTCGTGAAGCCGAGGGTGTTGGTGTAGAAGTCGAGTGCCTTCTTCT
Source organism: Chloroflexota bacterium (assembly GCA_030948505.1). Lineage (GTDB taxonomy): Bacteria > Chloroflexota > Limnocylindria > Limnocylindrales > CSP1-4 > JACDAV01. The sequence continues at coordinate 18,090 of JALZAF010000155.1, read as the reverse complement.
GGTCGTCAACGAAGACGCTCGGGACATAGATTCGCATTCGAATGCTCCCTTCAGTCTCGAATGGGCCAGCGTTCCGTGATTTGCTTGAGCGGCGCGCTGTCGAGGTAGTGGAACTTGTACCGGCCTTCGCGTTTGACTCGAACCAGACCGGCGGCCTCGAGCACCTCGAGGTGTTGTGAGATCGCCTGGCGCGTCGAGTCGATCCCGTGCTTCATCAACAGGCGAGTACAGAGCTCGAACAACGTCTGACCGTCGCGGTCGGTCAGCTCATCGAGGATGGTCCGCCTGGTCTGATCGGCAAGGGCCTTAAAGACGTCCAGGGCCATGAGCTTAGGCAAGTGGCTACTTGCCTGTCAAGCTAGGGGAGGCGGTCCGAGGCCCTCACTCCACGCTTCCCTGCCGCAAGCCGGCGAGCAATGTCTACATGGACCGGTAGGGAGTGAAGAGAACCGGCACGTCGCTGCCAGCCAGCTTCGCTCTGAGCTCTGCGCTCGGTTCACCGAGCAGTTCGCCGTGAACCACTGAGACCGTCGCCAGGACCGCATCGAACAAGTGGCCGAGATTCGCGGCGTGCTCGATCGCCGCCGCGGAGTCCCGGTACCGCTCGATGAACATGCACTCGGACTGATCGCCGTTGAGGTAGAGGTCGTATCCCAGCGTGCCAGGCTCCTTCGCCCGCACGATCTCCGTGGCCTGATCGGACAAGCGCAGGTACTCCTCGCGCTTGCCTTCGCGAAACTTGAATCGTGCGATACCGAGAAGCTCACTCATGGCTCAGTCCTCCAGGACTTGACGACGAAGGTGGCGCAGGCCGGTCAACCTCGATCGGTGATCTCGGCCACGGTGACCCAGCGTCGTTCGGCCGCCGACAGCTCGATCGCATCGCACACGGCCTGAACCGCGAGGCCGTCGGCGAAGCTCGGCACCCACGGCGCTCTGCCCCAGGCACCGAGTAGCTCGGCCGCCTGGTTAATGAACGTCTCGCCGTAGCCGATGCCCTGGCCGATCGGCCAGGCGTTCGCGGCGTAGGGATGACGCGGATGCTCCGCCCGGATGCGGCGGAGCCCGTAGAGCTCCGGATCGTCGCTCCCGTCACCGAACTCGAGCTCGTTCAGGCGCGGGTAGTCGAAGACCAACGTGCCACGCGTGCCGTTCACCTCGATCCGGAAGTCGCACGGCCGGCGCACGGCCAGCCTGGCCATCTCGATGGTTCCGCTCGCGCCGCTCTCAAAGGCGAGCAGGGCAGACGACGCATCGTCGATCGTCACGGGCCGCTGGCCATCCGGCGTCGGCCGCGACCGGATGAACGTCGCCGATTGGGCACTCACCTCGCGGATCGGTCCGACCATCCACAGCGCCATGTCCAGCATGTGGCTGCCGAGGTCGGCGATCGTCGTGCCACCCATCGCCCGGTCGAAGCGCCAATCGAAGGGCGTGGCCGGATCGGTGAACTCGTCGGAAAGCCACGTCCCGCGCCACAGTCGCACATCGCCGACGGCACCTTCGGCGATCATCCGATGCATCAGTGCCACGGCCGGCAGACGCCGGTAGTTGAACCCGATCGCGTTCTGGACGCCAGCGGTCAGGGCGACTTGCTGAGCGGTCCGCGCCTGGCCATAGCTCGTCGCCAGGGGCTTTTCGCACAGGACGGCCTTCCCGGCTGCGGCTGCGGCCGCGGCGATCTCGGCGTGGGTACCGGGCGGCGTGCAAATGTCCACCATGTCGATCTCGGTGTGCGCGACCAGCGCGCGCCAGTCAGTGACCCAGCCCTCCGCGCCATAGGCCGCTGCCGCCCGCGCGACGGCGTCCTTGTCGCGGCCGGAGATGAGCGACACGATCGGGCGCACGGGCAGGGTGGCCATGACCGGAGCCGCGTGATAGCCGTAGCTGTGGGCCCGGCCCATCGTGCCGTAGCCGACGATCCCGATCCGCACCTCCGGCAGGGTCGTCATCCAACGGCACCCGATGCCCCGCCCGGGCTGGCGATCTGGGCGGCTGGCCGCATCTCGGCGGCCGGCCGCAAAGGCTGGATCGCGCTCCAGGCCCGCTCGGCAGCCAACAGCGCTGCCGCGGCGTCAGCAGCCGTTGCCCCGGTTGCCGGGCCTCCCGCCGCGAAGCTCGCAAACGCCTCGGCCTGAGCCGCCAGCGCCGCGAGCTGGACGCGCTCGCCGTCATTCGGGGCGAGGAACTCGCATCGGACGGCATCCCGCGACCCGAATACTTCAATCCGCGCCATGTCGCCGCCGGGGTAATAGCGTCCGAGGGAGACGAAGGCGCTCGCCCCGCCCGACATAGGGGCCAGGGCCTGCGCGCTGTCGACGTCGCTCTCGGCGCCGGGCGCAGCGCTGCTCGGCGACGACACCGCCGCGATCTCGCCGAACTCCTGGCCGCTCAGCCAGCGCACCTGGTCGAACTCATGGACGCCCATGTCGATGAAGATGCCTCCGCTGTGGGCCCGGAACGCGGCCGCCGGCGGCTGCCCGTCCCACTGCGCGCTGGCATACAGGTGGATGTCACCGAGCTCGCCGGCGCGAATCCGATCGCGCAGCCTCCGCAGGGCCGGCACGTAGCGTCGCCAGTAGGCCACCTGGAATGGCACGCCGTGGCGCTCCACCGCCTGGGCCGCGACCCGATTCTCGCGGCTCGAGAGGCCGCACGGCTTTTCGCACAGGATCGGGAATCCAGACGAGGCAACGAGCGAGACGATCTCGACGTGGCGATCGCTCGGCGCGGCGATCAGTACGCCGTCGACGCCGCGGGCTTCGAGCAACTCGGCGACCGTTTCGTAGACCTTGACGGCGGTCCCGGCGAACGAAGCTCGGATCGCGGGAGCCGGTTCGACGATCGCGGTGACCGAGACGCGAGTGGACTCCGCCAGGGCTCGCAGGTGCGTGCGGCCCATCCGGCCCGCTCCGATCAAGCCGAGACGGAACGGCTTGTCGCTCACAGGCCGAGGCGCGCCAGGCGGGAGCGATTCGAACGCTGATCCTCGGCCGCCTGCGCGAATCGCGCGGCTGTCGTCGGGAAGACGTCCTGCTCGACGACCAGCCAGCCCCCGTAGCCGATCTCCCGCAGGGCGCTGACGACGCCCTCGAGATCGAGGTCGCCGGTGCCGAGCGGGACGAACGCCTCGCGCGACCAGATAGCCGTGACGGGTGCGTCGTCGGCGACGATTCCTGCCATGACCGAGCGCCGGGCGTCCTTCAAGTGGACGTGGTTGATCCGAGCCGCCCATTGCCGGGCCGCTGCCACCGGCTCGCCTCCGCCGAGGAGCAGATGGCCGGTGTCCAGGCAGAGTCCGATATCGGACACCTCCAGCACGCGCTCGATCTCCCACGGGGCTTCCACATACGTTCCCGTCTCGTGGTGGAAGGTCGGTTCAAAGCCGCGTTCCCGGCAGCGACGCACGACCCGGGCGAGGCCTTCTCCGAAGCGCTGCCATCCTGCCCCGTCATGGCCGAATCCGGGGTCGCGCGCTGACCGACCGGGGTGGGCGCGTCGCGCGTCGCTGCCGGCGTCGGCGAGGGTTGGTCGCGGCGGCGGTCTGTCGGCTGGCACCGGGACCCCGTCGAAGATGTCGAGGATCTGGTCGAGCGCGGGCAGGGTCAACCCGAGGGCTGCCTCGTCGGCGAACGGCAGCTCGAGGTAGGCGCCGGCGAGGGCGAGCTTGCGCGCCGCGAGCCGTTCGGCGAGCTCGGTCCCCACGCCGAGATAGCCGGCCGGTCCGAGGTCGATGCCCTCGTAGCCGGCGGCCGCCACCTGGTCGAGGACCCCGATGCCATCGGGCACGTTCGCATCATGGCCGACGGTGAGCTCGAAGGCGCCGTAGCTGACCGGTGCGTTCGCGATGTTGATGCCCCTGGGCATGGCTCGCCGGCTCAGGAGATTCGCGTCGGGTGGTCGATGGGCCGGCCCGTCCGATGGCACTCGATGATCGCCTGACACAGGGCGATGTCGCGAGCCGAGTCAGCGCCGGTGGTCGGCGGCGGGGAGCCTCCGCGCACGGCCTCGTGGAAGGCGATCAGCTCGCGCTTGAAGCCGCTCTCATAGGACGTGATTTCTTCGCTGACCAACGATCGGGCTGTGCCGGACTGGCCGCCTTCGATCTCGAGGACGCTCGGCGCGCTGCGAAGAAAAGGCGACGGGAAGGACAGCGTGACCCGCCGATCCGGCGTGTAGGCCGCGAACTCCATCCTGTATCGAGCGATGCCCGGCAGGTCGATCCAGTGGATTGCCACCGGCAGGGTCCCGAATCGGAGCATCACGGAGACCGTGGTTTCGCGAAGGTCGACCCAGTCGAGCCGGTCGGGCTCGCCGAGCAGACCGCGGACCGCATTGAGCTCGTGGACGAGCGTGTCGAGCAGCACCGACCGGTAGATCCGTCGCAGGGTCGGCTCCGCGTCGCCGATCGCCTCCGTGATGCCCGCCTCCTCCTCACGCCTCGCGCGCTCCAGGACTTCGGCCGGAGCCTGCCGGGCGGGCGCCAACCCATAGTGCCCAACGTACGGTGGGATCGGGGATTCGAGCGTCGTGACCCGCAGGAAGCGGGCGTCGTGCAGGCCCGAAACCTCGTCCTGGAAACGCATGTAGGCCGGGTCGTAGCGCTTGTTGTAGGCGACCATCAGCGTCACCCGTGCCTCGGCCGCGGCCCCGACCATCGCGGCGGCCTCCGTGGTCGAGAAGCACATTGGCTTCTCGACGAAGACGTGCTTGCCAGACCTCGCGGCCTCGACGGCCATCGGCGCATGGCTCCCGCCGGTCAGGACCAGGACGGCGTCGATCGGCTCGTCCAGGAGATCGCGCCAGTCGGTGCAGGTCCTCGGGATCCCGTACCGCTCCGCGCTGGCGGCCGCGTTCTCGGGCGCGAGGTCGCAGATGATCGACGTCTCGAATCGATCCGACAGCTCGCGCAGGTAGTGCAGGTGCATGACCTGCGCGATGAGCCCGGCGCCGATGACCCCTACCCGCAGGCGGGTCCCGGTCGAGGTGTGCTCAGCGGTGGAAGTCGTCGCCACGGTCGATGGTGCGATCGTAGGGTCTCCCAGGAGGCTGTGATGAGGCTAACGCACCGCCGGGCTCTGCTCGAGATCGAGCGTCGGGGCTACGGTAGCATGGCCTTGCAACGATGCAATCGAGGGTCGCTCGGAGGAACGACGTGCGGCTGGCCCTGGTCACCGAAGGGATGATCCACCGGTCGATCGATGACCTGATGGATTGGCTTGATGCGGCCGCCCCGGGAGTCCGCGACCTCGAGGTAGGAACCGGCGGTTACTCGCCGCTCGGTCACTCTCCGCTCGAGCTGAGCGCCTCAGGTCGCCGAGCGTGGCACGCCCGAGTCGTCGCGCGCGGTTTCAGGATCTCGGCCTTCAACGTCTCGGGCAACCCGCTCCATCCAAGGGCAGCGATCGCCCGGCGGCACGATCGCGATCTGCGGCGGACGATCGCACTGGCGGCCCAGCTGGGAGTCGATCGAGTCGTGGCGATGTCGGGCTGCCCGGCGGCGGGGCCAGGGCGCAGCAGCGCGCCACATTTCGCCGCCAGCGCGTGGCTCCCGGACTATCTCGGCGTCAGGAAGTGGCAGTTCGAGCAGCGGGTGCGCCCGTACTGGGAGGAGATCAACGCGCTCGTGGCCCGGCAGGCGCCGGCGGTCACGATCTGCCTCGAGCTACATCCCGGCGCGCACGTGTTCAACGTCGACTCGTTCACCATGCTCCACGCGGCGGCGCCGAGCCTTGCCGTCAACCTCGACCCGAGTCACCTCTTCTGGCAGCGGATGGACCCAATCGCCGTCATCGATCGCCTCGGCCCGCTGATCGGTTACGCCCACGCCAAGGACGTCCGATACACGGCCTCGGAGCTCGACCTGAACGGCCTGCTCGACGCCCGCTGGCCAGGCGATCCCGCGGCGATCGCATGGGACTTCGCGGCGGTCGGGCGGGGAGCGCATGACGCGGCCTGGTGGTCGAGCTTCGCCGCCGCGCTGAGCCGTAACACGCGCGCCGGCGTCCTCAGCATCGAGCACGAGGACCGACTTGTGGCAGCGGAGGACGGCGTCGCGGAATCCGCGCGCCTGCTGGGCAGGACGACCTGATGGAGCGAGCGGTGCGGCCGGCGACGCTGGGCGACGTCGCCCAGCTTGCCGGCGTCTCGATGTCGACCGTCTCGAACGTCGTCCGAGGCGCGACGGTCGTCGCGCCGCGCACGCGCCGGCGCGTCCAGAGCGCGATCGACCAGCTCGGGTACCGCCCGAACGCCTTGGCCCGCCACCTCCTCCAGGGCCGCGCGACCACCGTCGGCATCATCGCTCGCGACCTGCGCAACCCGTTCTTCGCGGAGATGGCCTCGCTCGTCGAGCGCGAGGTTGCGAGATTCGGCTTCGCGGCGATGTTCTGCGCGACCGAGGGCGATCACGAGCGCGAGGAGCAGGCAATCGGGTTGATGCTTGAGAACCGCGTCAGCGGCCTGGTGTTTCTCTCCTTTCTCGGTCGACCAGAGCTCATCGGGACGAAGATCAATGGCCAGATCCCAGCGGTATTCATCGCGGCCGAGGAACCGTGGGCGGACTCGGTGACGGTCGACGAGCAACGCGGCGGCGAGATCGTGGCGCGTCACCTGATCGGCCTCGGCCACAAGAGGCTTGCGTTCGTCGGCCCGCGTGAGCCGGACCGCGCGGATGCCCGCCGGCTCGATGGGTTCCTGAGGGCTGCTGGGGATGCCGGCCTGCAGCCGAAGGTGATCGCGTGGGACCCACCGGACGGCCCGCCCACGATCGGCGGCGTCGTCAGGGATTGGCGCGAAATCCTCCTGGGTAACGATTCGGCGACCGGAATCTTCACCGCCAATGACTTCGCCGCCATCGACCTGCTGGACGTCGCGGATGCCCTCGACGTCCGCGTGCCGCAGGCACTGTCGATCGTCGGTTTCGACGACGTCGACATGGCTCGACTTCGGCGCATCGACCTGACGACCGTGAGCCAGCCCCGCGACACACTGGTGCGGCTCGGCGTCGAAACCCTCCTGGGACGCATCGAGGAACGGATCACCGGCGATCCTCATGTGACTCTGGCCAGCGTGACCCTCAAGGTCCGCGGCTCGACCGCCGCGGCCCCATAGGCGGCAACCTGCTGTGGGCATGCAGGGAGCGGAGGAAGCGCATTTTTGGAACCTTGCAACGGCCCGACGGCGCACCTATAGTGGTTCCCCCGTCGCTCATGACATCGGGAGGATGGATCGCTGACGAATCCATCGGCGGTCGAGGACCAGGCGTTCGAGGCCGCCCGCGATTGGGCGACTGCGGCGCTGCGGCTTGCGACCGACCCGGCCACCGGCTCGGAGGGGACCCGGAAGGGTGATCCCTTCGACATCGTGACGCCGGCCGACGGCCTCATCGAGCGGTACCTGCGGGCCCAGGTTCAGGAGCGTTTCCCCGGACACGCCTTTCTCGGCGAGGAGGAGGGCGGTCCGGACGGCGCCCATGGCTGGCAGTGGATCGTCGACCCGATCGACGGCACGCTCAACTACTCCACCGGGCTCGCCGGTGCCACCTGCTCGATCGCCTGCCTGAGGGACGGCCAGCCGGTCGTCGGGGCGATCGCCGACATGACCGCCGGCGTGGTCTACCGGGCGAGGGCTGGGACCGGCACCATCCTCGCAAGCGGCGCGCGGGGAGAGTCCACGCGTTCGCCCATCACCTCGCCCGCCGGGGCCGCGCGCATCTTCCTGGAGTTCGGTTGGGAGGACCTCGATCCCGTCATGGTGGGAACGATCGGAGCGCTCGCCCGGCAACGCCTGCGAGTCATCCGTATGGTCGGAGGGGCCGCGTATGCGCTTCTCAACGTAGCCCTGTACGCCGGCAGCATGCTCGGGATCGGACTTCGAATCTGGGATGTCGCGGCCGGCATCGTCCTCGCCCGAGAGGCCGGCCGTGCGGTACGACTCTGGGAGGCAGGCACGCTGGTCCACCTCGTGGTGGGCAGCGCCGACGATCTCACCGATCTGGCGCCCATCGTTGAGCGCTTCGGTTCCAGCCGGGTCGCGCCCGCCGTTGCGTGAGGGCGTGTCCGAGCACGAGCAGGAGGAGGAGGAGTCATGAACAAGCGTCTCCTGGCGCTGCTATCGGTCATCGCGATCGTCGGCGGCGCCTGTTCGCCCGTGGCGTCGCAGGCGCCGGCCACGACGGGCCCTGGAGCGTCGCAACCGGCAGCGACCACAGCAACGCCCACCAAGCTCACGGTTTGGGCGCGGAACTACACCGTCGAGAACGGGAAGAAGCAGCCGTGGGCCCCCGATCCCAAGGCGAAGCTCGAAGCCGCACACCCGGGCTTGACCATCGAGCTCTCGGGCGCGACATCGGGTGACCAGTTCAACCGCATCGAGCTCAGCCAGGCGGGCGCCGTCGCCGACAAGCCCGACATCTTCCAGCTCGACAACATCTGGCTCGGCCAGTTCGTCGACGAGGGCATCACCGCGAATCTCGACTCGTACTACGCGAACTGGGCCGACAAGGCAGACATCGTCCCGGCCTATGCCGGCTCAACCAAGGTCAAGGGCAGCCAGCAGGCCGTCTGGTTCTACAGCGACATCCGGATGATGATCTGGAGCAAGGACGTCTTCAAGAAGGCCGGCCTCGACCCCGAGAAGGGCCCCACGACCTGGGACGAACTCTTCGCCGATGCCAAGGCCATCAAGGAAAAGGTCCCCGGCGTCAACCCGGTCGAGTTCCCGGCGTCTTCTGAGGAGAGCACGGTCGACCGCTGGTATTCCTACCTGTACATGACTGGCTCGAACATCCTGACCAGCGACAACACGAAGGCTGCGTTCAACGATGCCGGCGGCCAGAAGGCACTCCAGCTGTACGTCGACCTGGTCAGCCAGGGCCTCGCCCCGAAGGCCGTCCTCAGCGAGACCGCCGACGACATCTACCCCCACGTGTTCTCGGGAAAGACCGGGATCATGCTGGCGACTGTTGGCGACGGCCTCGGGTCCCTGCCAGCCGGGTTCGACGTCAGCAAGTTCCAGAGCACGATCGGCGCGGCGCTGCCGCCACTGTGCTCGGGCTGCAAGCCGGCGACCACGGCGGGCGGCTGGATGCTCGCGATCAACTCGGCCAGCCAGAACAAGGACATCGCCTGGGAGTACATCTCGGCCGTCACGAACGGCGCCAACATGGTCCCGTTCGAGGTCGAGCGCACGCGCATTCCTGTCCGGACCTCCGGGCTGGCGCAGGCCGACGCGTTCAAGGCGGACCCGTATTTCGCCCAAGAAGCTGAGGCCGCCAAGGTCGCTCATTTCCCGCCGTTCATCGCGAAGTACACGGGCATGATCGAGCTCCTCTGGACCGGCATGCAGAAGGCCATCAACGGCGACCTCTCGACAAAGGCCGCCCTCGACCAGGCAGCCGACAAGGTCAACACCCTGCTCGCGCCCTAGGCAGATCCGGTCGTCACGCCGTCAGGGGGTCGCTGAGCGCCATGGCTCGTGGTGCCTTTGGCCGGGCGACTCCCTGGCTGCTTCTCGCGCTGCCACTGTTGCTGCTCTTCCTGTTCCTCCTCCTGCCGTACCTGCTGACGTTCTACTACTCCACGACCGGCGCCACGATCGGCCGGCTCTTCAATGTGAAGGAGGTCGGCCTCAAGAACTTCGAGGCCGTCCTTTCCTCGGATGCCCCATCGTTTCTCGGCGTCGTGACGGTCACGACGATCTTCACGGCCGGGACGCTGTTCGGATCGCTGGCTCTCGGAACGGGCCTCGCTCTCGCCCTGCACACGGTCAGTGCGGGTGTCCGGGCCGCGCTGCTCGCGATCTATCTCATCCCATGGGTGATCGCGGCCGTGATCATCGGCTACACCTGGCGCCTGATCTATGACCCAGCGATCGGCCTTGCCAACAGCGTCCTCGGGGCGGTCGGCGTGGCGCCCGTCGACTGGCTCACCAGCCAGGGAATCGCGATCTTCGCGCTGATCGTGGCGAACGTCTGGGCGGGATACGGGATCGTCCTGCTCGTCGTGAGCGGAGCGCTGGCGAACGTGCCCCCGAACATCATCCTGGCCGGCCAGGTCGACGGCGCCTCATACGGCCGAATCGTCCGCCGGATCATCCTGCCGGCCATCCGCCCGACGTTCCTGCTCGCCGCCCTCGTCGCCCTCGTGAGCGGGCTCAACACGTTCGACCTGATCTACGCCATGACCCGCGGCGGGCCCCTGTATCACACGGAGACGATGGCCCTCGAGATGTACCGCCTCACGGCGCTGAAGGGCAATGTCGGCCAGGGGGCGGCCGTCACCGTGATCCTGTTCACGGTCAGCCTCGCCCTCGCGGTGGCGTACGTGATCATCTGGCGGCGCGAGGCCCGGAAATGGAGCTAGTTCGACTCTCGGGGCTGCAGCGCCTGGTGCGGGCCGTGGCGGTGGGGCTCGTGCTCGCGTTCGCCCTGCTGCCGCTGCTGTGGGTCGTGTCGATCGCCATTCGCCCCGGCTCCCAGGCGGTCTACCCAATCTCGATTCTCCCGTCGAGCGTGACCCTCGACAACATCACCGGGGTCCTCTTCGGGGCCAATGGGATCGGCCTTGGGCCGTACCGGAACGCCGCGTTCTACGGACTCTCGTCCGCCCTGATCACGGCGGTCGCATCGACGCTCGGCGGCTACGCCCTGGCTCGTTACAACATGAAGTCCAGCGAGGGGCTCCTGATCGTGATCCTCGCCCTCAGCTTCCTGCCGTCGGCGTCGAGGATCGTGCCCCTCTTCATCCTCCTGTCGGCGTCCGGGATGTACGGCACGGCGCAGGGCGTGATCCTGGCCTACGCGGCCGGATCGACGCCGCTCGGCATCTGGCTCATGGCCGGGACATTCAGGCAGATTCCCGTTCGACTCGAGCAGGCCGCCCGGATCGACGGGGCGGGTACGCTGCTGACGATGCGACGGGTGGTCCTGCCGCTCGCCGTGCCCGGGATCCTGGTGGTCGGCACGCTGGCGTTCATCGATGGCTGGAACTCGTTCTCGCTGCCGCTAATCCTGATCCCGCGGGACACCGCCCAGCCGTATACCGTCGCCCTGCAGAAGTACATCCAGGAGATCGGCTACGGGATCAACTGGCCGCTCCTCGCGGCGGGAAGCCTCGTCGCCCTCATCCCGGTCCTGACGGTCTTCGCAATCCTGCAGCGCCGCCTCGTCCGCGTCGGCGGACTCGGTGGCGCGATTCGAGGTTGAGTTCGATGGCGTTCGTCGTAGTGAGTGGGACCCGACCGTGAAGTTGGACATCGAGGGCCTGACTGTCGAATACGGCCAGGTGGCCGCGGTGCACGGGCTCAACCTGACCGTTGGCCACGGCGAGCTGGTGGCGCTCGTGGGGCCGTCGGGCTGCGGCAAGACGACGACCCTCGGGTTCATCACCGGGTTCATCCGGGCCAAGGCGGGGAGAGTTCTGTTCGACGGTGTCGATGTCACGGGATTGGCCCCGCAGCGCCGGGGCATCGGCTACGTCTTCCAGGACTACGCGATCTACCCGCATATGACCGTCCGCGAGAACATCCGCTTCCCGCTCGACGCGGCCAGAGTGGAGCGAAAGAAGGCCGAGCGTGACGTGGACGAGATCGCCGGCCTCATGGGCCTTGGCGGGCTCCTCGCTCGGCGGCCGCACCAGCTTTCGGGCGGCCAGCGGCAGCGGGTCGCGCTCGCTCGGGCGCTGGTGAAGAAGCCGGTGATCCTCCTGCTCGACGAGCCGCTCTCGAACCTGGACGCCCACCTCCGAGTCGAGGTCCGGGCCGAGATCCGGCGGCTCCAGCTGGACCTGAAGATGACCACCGTCTTCGTGACCCATGATCAGTCGGAGGCCACGGCCATCGCGGATCGGGTCGCGGTCATGTCGGACGGCGCCATCGTGGCGCTGACGTCTCCGGCGACGCTCTATACCCGGCCACCATCCCTCTTCTCGGCCAGGTTCATCGGCTCGCCACAGATCAACATCTGGGCCACCGAGGGACCCGACGAGGCGTTGGCCCGTCGAGTGATCCAGCCGCTGGTTCGCGATGGTGGTGCGGGCCTGCTCGTCGGCGTTCGACCGGAGGACGTCCAGATCGGGGTCGGGGAATTGGAGGCCACCGTCACGCTGACCGAGCCGCTGGGCCGAGATTTCCTCGTTCATCTCGACGTCGGTCCCAGCTCGATCCGGGTTCTCGTGCCGGCGGACGAGGGAGCGAAACTCAGGCCCGGCGAGACCGTCCGATTCCGAATTGCGCCCTCGGACCTGCACGTCTTCGACGCACCGACCGGGCGGCGTGTCGAGATTCACGCGGCCGGCGCGCGCCACCTGAACGACAGCACGGAGGACCAGGGTGGACTGGCGAGCTAGGGGCGTCGGCCTCCGGGTGGGAGGACATCGCGGCGCGTCCGCGATCGCACCGGAGAACACGTACGCGGCCTTCGAGCAGGCGGCAGCCGAGGGCGCGGTTTACACCGAGACCGATATCCGTCAGACAGCCGATGGCGGGCTCGTGCTCCTCCACGACGCGACGCTCGACCGGACCTCCGATGGTCGCGGGCCCATCTCGTCGATGACGCTCGCCGAGGTCCGGGCGCTCGACGCGGGCCGCTGGTTCGGCGACGAGTTCGAGGGCCAGAGGATCCCGGAGCTACCCGCTTTCCTGAGCTGGATCGAGGCGCGGCCGGGGTTCGGGGCCGCCCTGGAGGTCAAGGCCGCGGGCATCGGCCGGGCGGTGGCCCAGCTCGCCTGGGCGTCGCCGGCTCGCGACCGCCTCGCGATTTACGCCTTCGACCCGGCCGAGATCCGGGCGGCCAAGGCGGCCGTGCCGGAGCTGCCGTGCGTCCTGCTCCTGTATCTCGACGCCGATCCGGGCGGCGTCCTGGCGACGATCGATGCCTGTGGCGCCGACGGCGCCGACGTCCCGTGGCAGTGGAATGCGACGTCGCTGCTGGGCGAGATGCGGGAGCGCGGGCTCCTCATCGGCGGCGGCTCGGCCCGCGGTGGCGAGGGTGCCGAGCGACTAATCGCCCTGGGAGCTGACATGATCGACACCGATGCGCCGGCGGCGATGCTCGCCGTGGTTCGGGAGCTGACACTGAGCGCTTCCGACCACTGATCGGCTGCGGGCCGCGATCGGCCACCCTCCTAACGTGCCGCCACGGCCGCCGAGGCCGCTGCCTGCGTGTCGGACCGCAACGCCCGATCGGCCTGCCGATACGGCCGCACAACCGCGCTGATGTCGAGGTCGGGGGTCACTGCGGCCGCGGCGCTCACGAGCTCGGCCGACGAACGGGTCAACGGGGTGGACGCGCTCGACTGGGCGAAGAGGGTCAGCGCCAGGTCGAGGTCCTTGCGCAGGTCGCGCAGGGCAAACTGCGTGGGCGTGTGGCGATCCTCGAGATAGCCGGCTCGCCGCGCCTCGAGCGCGGGCGCGATCCGCTGCAGGACCCAGAACACGTCTTTCGCATCCAGGCCCGTGTCCTCGCCTGCCACCTGTAGCTCCGCCGCCGCCAGGATGACGTCGGCAAGCATGCTGTTGGCCACGAGCTTGAGCCGGGCGGCGCTGCCCAGCGGTCCCACGTGGCGGACGGTTCCGAGGGCAGCGAGGACCGGGCTGGCCGCGGCCACGTCCTGATCGGCCCCGCCGAGCAGAATCGCGGCCTCGCCGGCGCGGACGATCGGTGGGGCCCCGAGGATGGGCGCAACGACGAGCGTGCCGCCCGCCGCCGCGACGTGCGCGGCAAGCTCCGGGACGAGGCCCGACCCGGCCGTGCTCATCTCAACGAAGCGCTTGTTCTTGCCCGCGACGAGCGCGCCGTCGGGCCCGAGGTAGGCGGCCAGCACCGCTTCGGGGCCGGTCAGGCTGCTGATGACCATGTCGGCATCCCGTGCGGCGGCGGCCGGGGATTCCGCGACGGTGCCCAGGCCGAGTGCCTCGGCTCGCGTTCGCGTTCGATTCCAGAGGGTGAGCTCGAAACCGGCTTCGGCCAGGCGGGCCGCGATGGCGGAACCCATCTTCCCGGTGCCCAGGATCGCGACTCTGCGGATCTGGGTCGGTTGCTTCTTGTTCATGGCCTCAGCTCCTTGGCATCGCTTCGGGTGCCGGGCCGCCGACGGCAACGTCACCACGCAATATCGACTCGATGTGGGCGATGTCCGCCGGCGATAGCTGCAGGTCGGCGGCAGGGGCGGTCTGTCGGATCTGCTCCGGGCTGCGGGCCCCGACGATCGCGACATCCACGGCCGGGTTGGCCAGCGTCCAGGCGATCGCCAGCTGGGCGACGGTCGAGCTGCGCCGAGCCGCGAATTGGGTGAGCTCGCGGACGACGGCGAGGTTCCGACGGAAGGTCTCGCCCACGAACAGGTCGCTCTTCGAGCGCCAGTCATCGGGGGCAAACGTTGTGCCTTCGGTCATCCGTCCGGTAAGCAGGCCATGAGCGAGCGGTCCGTACACAAGGACGCCGATGCCGTGCTCCCGAGCGAACGGCAGGATGGTCGCCTCGATGTCGCGGCGGAACAGGTGATACGGCGGCTGGAGGGTGTCGATGGGACGAACCGCCTGGAACGCTGCCATCTCCCGGGGGTCGTAGTTCGAAACGCCCACGGAGCGGACCAGGCCTTCGCGGACGAACTCGTCGAGCGTCTCCGCCGTGGTGGCGATGGGCGTGGCCGGGTCCGGCCAGTGGACTTGGTAGATGTCGACATAGTCGGTGCCGAGTGCCCGGAGGCTGGACTCGAGGTCGCGGCGCAGGGCGGCCGGGCTGCTGTCCCGGACGGTCAGGCCGCCGTCCTTGCGCAGGCCACCCTTCGTGGCGATGACGACCGACTCGCGGGCCGACTGGATCTCGGGCCGAAGCGCCTCGCCCAGGAGTTCCTCGGCCGCCCCAAACCCGTAGGCGTGCGCAGTGTCGAACAGGTTGATCCCGAGATCGAGAGCCGTGCGCGTCGCCGCGATAGCCGCGTCACGATCGACGCGGCCCCAGTCGCCGCCGGCGGACCAGTTGCCAAATGCGATTCGTGATACGCGCGGGCCGCGTTCGCCAAGCTTTGTGTACTTCATGGTCAGTTCTCCTTTTGCCGCAGCGGCGTCAACGCTCCTGGCGGTGACTCCTGTCATGTACCTCGAAGTGAAGATACTCTCGCCACAGCCATCATGTCAAGAGTCTTGATATGGAGATACTCGGCGACTTGATGGTTGGCGTGGTCGCCCGTCAGGGCAGCGGGCTGGGAGCGAATCGCAGCCTGAGCTGTTCGATGTCGGGCAAGTGGGTCTGTTCGTGGCACGCCATGTAGTTGGCCTGACGGAGAATCGTGATTCTGCCGAACTCCGCGTGTCGACCGGTTCGCCACAGGTCGTGCAGCGTCAGCGCCCCCAGACGGGCGACGCACGACGCCCGCTTCCGACCGAACGCGGCGAGCATGTCCGCGGTCCTCGCCGGATGAAGCTCCTCCTGGGAGGCAAGCTCGAAGATCGACAGCACCGTGAGATCCGGGTCGTCGTCTGTCAGCATCCGATCGATCCGGTCGTCCAACGTCTGCTGGGCATCGTAGAAGTGAGCGATATGCTCGCGAATCGACCAAACGTCGGGGCCTGGACGGCGCGTGTATAGCTCCTCCGTGAGGTCGCCGACGAGAGCGCTTTGAGGAAGGTCGCGGTCGACTGCACGTTCGGCTGAGCGCTGGGAGGCCTGGTCCGCGGCGCCCCGATTGACAGGGCGCTTGCCACCACCTAGATTGTCAACGTGCCATTGAATATCAACGCCAGCGCAGACGCGCCCCCTCCTGACGCGCTTCCGGCTGACGCGCCTCCGGCTGACGCGCCTCCTGCTGGCGCGCCTCCTGGCGTCGGGACCCGCGACGGCCTCGTGAAGGATCTCCTCGATGAGATGACGCCATGGGACCCGCGCGAGCGGATGTCGGCCTTCCGGAGCTGGCTGAGCGGGTCGCTCAGCCTCATCCACCTGCACGTGCTGACGATCCTGGAGCTCGAGGGGCCGCTGCCGATGAGCCACCTCGCCGAGAAGCTCGACGTCTCGGTCGCCAGCGCGACCGGCATCGTCGACCGGATGGAGCAGCGTCGGCTGATCGAGCGACGCCACGATGAGGCCGACCGGCGGGTGGTTTCGGTGCACCCGACCAGGCTCGGTGGCGAGGTCTTCGCCCGGCTGCGGCGACATCGGCGCGACAAGCTCACCAAGCTCCTCGCCCAGCTGTCCGACGACGAGCTGTCGGCGTTCCTGACGGGGCTCAGGGCGATGCGCCGGGCGCGGGCGGCGATTACAACGGAGCCGGGCTGATGATCGGCCTGCTGCGGACCTACCTCCGGCCTTACTGGCGCCGGCTCCTCGTTGTCATGGCGCTCCTGCTCGTCCAAGCCATCGGCAACCTCTACCTGCCCGATCTCAACGCCGGCATCATCAACAACGGCGTCGCGCGCGGCGACAACGACTACATCCTGCGCGCCGGCGGGCTGATGCTCGTGGTGGCGGGACTGCTGGGCGTTGCCGCAATCGCGGCCGTCTATGGCGGCGCCCGGATCGCGATGGGCTTCGGGCGCGACCTGCGAAGCGCGATCTTCGCCAAGGTCGAGACGTTCTCCCAGGTCGAGGTCAACCACTTCGGGCCTGCCTCGCTCATCACCCGCAACACGAACGACGTCCAGCAGGTCCAAATCCTCGTCTTCCTGGCCCTGACGGTGATCATCTCCGCCCCGATCCTGATCGTGGGCGGGGTGATCATGGCCCTCCGCACGGACGTCCCCCTGTCCGGCCTCCTCCTCGTCGTCGTCCCGCTGATGGGCCTCGTCATCGCCCTCGTGATGAGCCGGGCGATTCCGCTCTTCCTGGCGATGCAGGAGAAGATCGATCGGATCAACCGGGTCATGCGCGAGACCCTGGCAGGCGTCCGGGTGATCCGCGCCTTTGTCCAGACCGGTCATGAAGAAGAGCGTTTCGACGACGCGAGCCTCGACCTGTTCGACACCACCATCCGGGTCAATCGGCTGTTCGCGCTCACGATCCCGACGATGACGGCGATCCTCAACCTGTCGACTGTCGCCGTCCTGTGGTTCGGGGCGATGCGGGTCGAAAGCGGCCAGCTGTCGATAGGCAACCTGACCGCGTTCCTGCAGTACCTGACCCAGATCCTGTTCGCCGTCCTGACCGCCGTGTTCATGTTCATCCTGATCCCACGCGCGGCCGTCTCATCCAGCCGGATCCGGGAGGTCCTGGACACCGAACCGACGATCCGCGACGCGGAGCGGCCGGTCCCCCTGGCCGCCGCGCCCCCAGGTGAGCGCGGCGTCGTCGAGTTTCGGGACGTGGAGTTCCGTTACCCCGGCGCCGAGGAACCCGTCCTGCGCGGAATCTCCTTCCGGGCCGCTCCCGGCGAGACGACCGCCATCGTGGGCAGCACCGGGAGCGGCAAGTCGACGCTGGTCAACCTCGTCCCGCGGTTCTACGACGCGACCGGCGGCAGCGTCATGGTGGACGGCATCGATGTCCGCGAGCTCGCCCGTGAAGACCTCTGGAGCCGGATCGGACTGGTCCCCCAGAAGGCCTTCCTCTTCAATGGCAGCGTCGCCGGCAACCTCCGCTACGGCGACCAGGCCGCGACCGAGGACGAGCTGTGGCGAGCCCTCGAGATCGCCCAGGGCCGCGACTTCGTCGAGGAGATGGACGGGCGCCTCGAGGCGCCGATCACCCAGGGCGGGTCGAATGTCTCAGGCGGGCAGCGCCAGCGGCTGGCGATCGCCCGGGCGCTCGTGAAGAAGCCCGGCATCTTCGTCTTCGACGACAGCTTTTCCGCCCTAGACTTCAGCACCGACGCCCGGCTCCGCGCCGCTCTCGGACGGGAGCTCGGCGGGTCGACCGTGATCATCGTCGCCCAGCGCGTCGGGACGATCATGAACGCCGACCGGATCGTAGTCATGAACGCGGGGCGCGTCGTGGGGATCGGCACCCACAGCGAGCTGCTCGCCTCCAACGAGACCTATCGCGAGATCGTGTACTCGCAGCTGTCGGAAGCCGAGGCCGTCGCATGAGCGGCCCCGCCGGCGGGAACGGCAGCCGGCCCGGCGGTTCGGGCGGAGGGGGCGCACCCGCTGGAGGGC
>JALZAF010000127.1 GCA_030948505.1 Chloroflexota bacterium | reverse complement strand
ATCCTGGCCAGCGCCCGGTCGACCAGCTCCAGCTGCTGGGTGGCGCGATCACGCAGGGCGAGATCGCGCTGTTGCTCGAAGACCTGGGTCGCCGCGGCAGCCTGCGACCCATAGGTCATCGGCCCGGGCGCCACGATGGTCTCCCCGATCTCCATTAGCAGCCGCGCCCGCTCGGCCAGCAGGGCCTTTCGCGCGACTGCGTTGACGTCCGGCATCTGCCGATGCTACGCCGACCGGCCGACCGGCCGGTAAGTCGCAGCTACGTCGCCGGTGAGCGCCGTGCGCCAGAGTGCCGGGAGGCGGAGCAGGACCGGGCACGCCATGGATTGGGGTCGGCCGCCGTGGTCACGCCTGGAGCTGTCCCATGTCGGCCGTTCGTGCTCGTCTCGCAGATCTCATCCGCAACGCCGCGTCCCTGGCAACGCTCGCTGCCGTTGGGCTGGCGGAGGTGGCCGGGCGACGCTGGGAGTTCTGACCTCGTCAACGCTCCTCAGCTGCGGCTGCCCGGTCCACCGGAGTCGGACGCGAGGCGCTGGGCGATGTAGACGGGGATCGTCGACAGCAGGATGACCAGAACGGCGACGACGTTGACGATCGGACGCTGGTTGGGGAGCTGCAGGTTCGCGAGGATCCAGATGGGCAGTGTCTGCTGGGTCCCAGCGGTGAATGTCGTGACGATGACCTCGTCGAACGAAAGGGCGAAGGCAAGGAGCCCGCCGGCAAGGAGCGCCGTGCCGATCACGGGCAACGTCACGTAGCGGAATGTCTGCCACGTATCGGCGCCCAGATCCGCCGACGCTTCCTCGATCGAGGCCGACGAACGGCGCAGCCGGGCGATGACGTTGTTGTAGACCGTCACGACGCAGAACGTCGCGTGCCCGGCGATGATCGTCCATGTCGAGAAGCCGATTCCGGCCGTGTTGATCGTCGCGTTCAAGGCCATGCCGGTCACGATGCCGGGCAGGGCGAGCGGCAGCACCAGCACGAACGAGATCGCGTCGCGTCCGAAAAATCGGAGCCGATGCACCGCGAACGCCGCCAGGCTGCCAAGCAAGAGCGCGATGGCGGTTGCGCCGAACGCGGCCTGCAGCGACAGAAAAAGTGCCTGCCGCACCCCGGTATTGCCCAACGCGTCGCCGAACCAGTGGGTGGTCAGCGTCCCGATCGGCCACGTCTGCGCCCGGTCCGCGTTGAATGAGTACAGGACGATGATCGCAATCGGCAGGTACAGGAAGACGACCACGGCCGCCGCGACAATGGCCAGCGCCCGGCGGCTCACGACTCGGTTGCCCTAACTGCGCAGTTAGAGCGCATCGAAGGCCCCCAGGCGTCGGGCGATCAACAAGTAGACGGCCATCACGAGCACCGGCACGGTGGCAAATGCCGCTGCCAGCGGCAGATTGCCGGCCACGCCCTGGTTGCGATATACGACGTTGCCGATGAACTGGCTGTTCGAGACCAGACTCGGGGTGATGTAGTCGCCGAGCGTCAGCGAAAAGGTGAAGATCGAGCCCGCAGCGACAGCCGGCAGGGCCAGGGGCAGGACAACTCGGCGAAACGTGGTTGAGGCTCGACCACCCAGGTCCGCTGACGCCTCGAGCAGCGATGAAGGGATGCGCTCGAGACCGGCGTAGACGGGGAGCACCATGTACGGCAGCCAGATGTAACTGAAGACGACCCACATCGCGACATCGGTCAGGTAGAAGGACACGCCTCTGATCCCGACGCTGCCCAGGAGCCAGTCGAGCGGTCCGCCCGGGCTGAAGATCACGCGCCAGGCGTAGACCCGGACGAGGTAGCTCGACCACAAGGGCAGCAGCACGAGCATCACCAGCACGCCGCGCACCCTCGGGCTGGCGCGGCGGGCCATGAAATAGGCGAGGGGGAAAGCGAGCAGGATGTCCGTCGCCGTCACCAGCGCGGCGATGCCGATGGTGCGCACGGCGATGGTGCGGTACACGGGATTCGTCAGTACCAACTCGAAGTTCCGCAACGTCAGGTCGTGCTTGATGGCGGACGTCAGCGGATCGAGGTACCAGAACGCCGCCACGAACAGGACGGCGAGTGATCCCAGGTAGACGACCCCAAACCATCCGACGGGCGGCGTCAGCAGAAACAGCAGCTGGATCGATCGGTGGCGGTACGCCAAGGCGAGCAGCCGCCGTCGGATACCCGGGCGTGGGAGGCCGGAGGTGCTCGTCGAGGCAGCCATTCGAATCAGAAAGGGACGGGCGTTGTGGCGGCGCCCGCCCCTCTATCTCTCAGCGGCCGGTCAGCCCTTGATCTCCGTCCAGTTCTGGGTCCAGACGGAGTAGTCGGTGCAGGTCTGCCCTCGCGAGTCGCCACAGTCGGGCAGAGGAGTCTTCCAGAACGCGATCTGATTGTAGAAGTTCGGGTCGTTGACGCTGAACAGCTTGCAGAAGTCCTTGAACGCATACGGCCCGTAGCCCACGTCGAGGTACTTGCAGGCCTTGGCGTTCGCTGGGGCCTCGCCGAAGTTCTCGGCGACCTGGGCCTGCACCTCCGGGGTGATCATCCAGGCCATCCACTTGAGCATGCAGTTGGGGTGCTGCGCCTTCGCCGACAGCATCCACGTGTCTGCCCAGCCGGTCATGCCCTCGCTCGGGACCAGGGCGTCGACGGGCGTGTCGCCATTCTTGAGCGTATTGAGCTGATAAGGCCACGTCGTCCCCACGGTCGTGGCGCCGTTCTTGAAGTTGTCGATCTCGTCGCTGAACAGCGACCAGTACTTGCCGACGTTCGGACGCTGTTGCTTGAGGAGGTCGACCGCCGCAGCGAGTTGATCGGTGGTGAGCTCGTACGGGTCGGTGATTCCCAGGTCCGGCTTGTGGGCCTTGAGATAGAGCGCCGCGTCGGCGATGTAGATGGGGCTGTCGTATGCCGTCAGCTTCTTGGCCTGCGCCGCGGCCTTGGCGGGGTCGAAAACCACGTCCCAGCTGGTCGGGGCGGGTTTGACCTTGTCGGTCCGCCACATGAGGAGGTTCCCGCCCCAGCCGTGAGGCGTGCCGTAGTGCTTGCCGCCGACGACGTAGTGAGGCGCGTTCTGGAGGAACGGGGCGATGTCGCCGAAGCCCGGGATGGCGGCCGGATCGATGGCCACGACGTCCCCGTTCGCGATCAGCCGGTTGGTGGCATCGCCAGATGCCGACAGGCCGTCATACGTGCTGCCTCCGCCGGACCGAAGCAGCGTGACCATCTCGTCCGAGGTGTTGCCGATCTTTGACTGGACCTTGCAGCCCGAGGCGGTTTCGAAGGGGTGGACCCAGTCGTACTCCTTGGTGGTCGTGCCGTCCTCGGCATAGCCTGGCCACACGATGATGTTGAGTGCGCCCTCCCCGGCCCCGCCCACCTTGCTGAGATCGACGGCCGGCTTGAGCGGCTTGATGGTTCCGTACTCGCTGCCGGTCAGCGAGGGTGCTGCCGTCGCGGCTGGCGTCGACGACGCCGCGGCCGACTGCGAGGGAGCCACGGAAGCCCCCGTCGGCGGCGCCGAGGCCGTCGGGCTCGAACAGGCGGCCAGGATGACGGCCAGCGACGCCACCATGGCGCCCAGCGACCGAATCTTCATCGGGTTCCTCCTCCTTGACCTTCCGAGATGGCAAAGGTGTGTTGTCGATTCCACGTCAGGCGGACCGCCCTGCCCTCCGCCGCCAGCGCCTCCATCGACGACATCGTCAGGTTCTGCTCGATGACCACCAGCTCCCCGCCGGCATCGAGCGCCACGTGGTAGCGAGTATCGGGCCCCAGGTAGACCACCTGCCGGATGCGGCCAGGGGCCGAGATCTCGTCGGGTGCGACGGCCGAGCCGGGTTCGGCCAGGCGGATCTTTTCAGGCCGGATCATGAACGTGCCCGCCCCTCCGACGATCGCCCGAGCTGCCTCGCCCAGCAGCAGGTTGGACATGCCAACGAAGCCGGCCACGAACGGCGTTGCGGGCCGCTCGTAGATGTCGGCCGGGGATCCAACCTGGGCAATCCGGCCCTCGCTGAAGACGGCGATTCGATCGCTCATCGTCAGCGCTTCCTGCTGGTCGTGGGTCACGTAGATGAACGTGATGCCGACCTGTTGCTGGATCGCCTTGAGCTCGATCTGCATCTCCTCGCGCAACTTCAGGTCCAGCGCCCCGAGGGGCTCGTCCAGCAGCAGCACGCGCGGACGGTTCACGAGGGCGCGGGCCAGGGCCACGCGCTGCCGCTGCCCGCCGGACAACTGCGACGGGCGGCGGTGCTCGAAGCCCTCCAGTCGGATCAGTCGCAGGATGTCCGCCACCCGCATGGCGCGCTCGGCCTTCGGGGTCTTGCGGATCATCAGCCCGTAGCCCACGTTGTCGCCCACGGTCATATGGGGGAACAGGGCGTAGTCCTGGAAGACCGTGTTGACGTCCCGGTCGAACGGCGGGCGGCGACTCACGTCCTCGCCGTGGAGAAGGATCCGGCCGGCGGTGGGGATCTCGAAGCCGGCGATCATGCGCAGGGTCGTCGTCTTGCCCGAACCGGACGGGCCGAGCATCGAGAAGAACTCGCCGTCACGCACATCGAGGTCCACGCCGGCCACTGCGACGACGTCGCCGAAGCGCTTCTCGACGCCCTCGAGGCGGACAGCTGAGGCCGAGGCGGCCGAGAGCGCCGGGCGTTGGCGGGCCGGGGCCGCCGGATCGGTCGTGGTCGGAATCGCCAAGCGGCTCCTCGGGCTGGTCAGTCCGCGACGGCCGTTCGAGCGGTCGGCGGTGCGCCGGTGACGGTGACGAATGACGGATCGCGCCCTCGCTTCGCTCCGCGAGGCGGTCCCGGCGCGAGGGTCTGCCGCACTCTGCGGTGGGCCGTCAGGCGATGTCAAGCACGGACATCGACCGTTGCGGCGGAGGGCCGGGGGAGCGCGGGGCCTCGGACTTGGAGCGACGGTTCCTGGTGACCGATCCTGGCGACCGTTCCTGGCGAGCGTCTCTGCCGACCGTCCCTGGCGACCGTTCCTGGCGACCGTTCCTGGGCGACCGTCCCTGCCGACCGTTCCTGGCGACCGTTCCTTTTGCGTGACAGGGCACATCCTCGAGAAGCCACCGAAACCTCTGCGCCGGGGAAGCCCGTTCGTTGCGCACGACGGCACGATTCATGCGATTTGGCCCAGCCGAACCGCGCCTGCGGCCTCGCCGGCGCCGATCCTCTCCGTTGTGCCTCGTGATGCAAGCAATCTCAGATTTGTGCCGCGTGATGCCAGGAAACGGGGCGGACGGCCCGGGCTGGCGGACGGCCGGGGCGGGGCGACCTGCGGGGCGGACG
>JALZAF010000104.1 GCA_030948505.1 Chloroflexota bacterium | reverse complement strand
CCCCCGCCCCGTCCGCCCGGCCTGCCCCCAGCGTGCGGGAGTCGCTCGTCGCGGCGGGCAGCGAGCCGACGGTCGCCGTCAGCCCGCAGGGCGAGCTCGCCGTGGTGGTCCAGGACATCGCATGGCCGAAGGGCTGTAGTCGGCCAGCCGTCCGGTTCTCGCGCAATCGCGGCAAGGCGTGGAGTCAGCCGAGCCACCCGCTGGGCAGCCGGTGCGAGGGCATCCACGCCGTCATCGCGTGGGGTCCCGACGATCGCCTGTGGGTCGGCGACGCCATGGGCGTGGCGGGCGGTGTCCGGATGGCCGTCACCTACTCCGACGACCTCGGCCGGACATGGGCCGATCCGTGGTTTGAGCCGTTCACCCCGGCATGGGTCGGATGCTTCCCGGCGATGGCGGTCGACACCGATCCCGACAGCCCGAACTACGGCACGCTGTACGTGGCCTACAACTGGCTCCCAGGCGCGGCCGGACCCGGCCTCCACGTGCTCGCCAAGCCGCTCCGCGGTCCCTGGGCGCAAGTTGAGGTCCCGGCCGTGGGGCTGCCCGGGTACCCGGCGCATAACCGCATTGGCTATCGCCTCGTGGCCACCGCCCCCGGGGCGATGGTGAGCTTCTACGAAGCTGACTTGCGGCGGTTCCTGACCGAGGCGCCCCTGAGCAACGGGCCCGCCAGCAACGTTGGTCGCCAAGGCTTCGCCACCGCCGCGATCCGGTTCGACGGCACGACCCTCGCCGTCGGTCCCCCCGCGTGGGCCACCGCCGTCAGTGGTAGCGGCACGCTCTACCTCGGACCCCAGTGGCAGTCTCAGCTCGCCGTTGATGACAGCAGCGGCGGCCCAAGGCTGTGGCTGGCCATCGAGAGCGGCGGTCGGATCAAGGTCGGCCAGAGCGGCATGGCCGGCGGCTGGGCGTGGATCACGTTGGGCGCCGGGTTCAAGCCGGTCCTGGCTGTCTCGAACGGGCCGGTCGCGGGCTTGGTCTTCGTCGGCTGGCACGTCGTGCACGACGGGACGATCCAGAACGACTGGACCCTCTCCTACGATCACGGCCGCACGTGGCTCCCGCCGCGCCTGGTCAGCGGCGCGACCTGGCAGTTCCCCACTGTCGTCAACGGCACCGGGTTGCGCGAGAACGCGACCTACAATGACCCGTTCTTCTACTGGGCCTGGGCCGACACCCGCTCCGCGTCCATCAGGACCTACGTGGCGGCGGTGCGGCCCTGATCCGGCCGCTGTGTCGCAGGTGGTGAGACCCATGCTCCACGGGGAGGGGCGGACACCGGGTCGGCCGGTAGTGTGCTGGAGCCCGATGACCACCAGCGGCGTACCTCGCGCCGGGTGTCTCTGAGCGCGCACACACACAGAGTTCCATCAGCGGCCCATCGCCAGGACCGGCCGCTGGGTCGGCGGCGCCTCCTGCATCGCCATCGCGACCGCGCGGACCAGCGCCATGGCGGCGACGTTGGGGCGGGTCGAGTTGTGCTTGGAGCGGGTGACCTTCATGCCGCGATCGGTCAGGGTCGCGGTTGTATTGGCGACATGCTCGGCGAGAATCGGATCGTCGTCGTGGACCAGGCGGCCGGTCGAGATGAGCTCGCAAGCCAGGGTCGAGGGCGGCCCCATGACCGAGGCCGTCAGCGGCACGTCGACCATGTTCAGCCCGTCCCCCTCGAGCATCTCCGCCGACTCACCGAACGCCTGGCGGTCGAAGGCATAGGCGGGTCCGAGGAGCGGTCGCTTGGTCTTCTCATCGCGGGCCTGCGGCAGCGGGTATTCGGCGCGGAGCTCCCTCATCGCGGCCTTCATCGCGGCCTCCGGGGTGCGATCGAACGGACGTCCTCACATGCCCAAACCGATTTCGAGACTGACTCGGCCGACAAGCGGATCGTAGGTCTCAACGAACCCGCGGAGCGCTTTGTGGCACGTAGGCTGGGGCAGGCCGTCCCCTAGACTCAACGCATGTCAGCACTGACCGCCTCGGACTGGATCGAGGCTGCCGTCGCGATCGGCACGGGGCTTCTCGCGCTCGCCACATTCGGGATCATCCTGGAGGGACGCCGAGCGAGACTAGAGGAGCGCCGCCAGCGGATCCGCGCCGCCTTTCGTGCGGCCATCATCGAGCAGCTGGACAATGCGCGAGCCCTCGCCATGGCCGATCCGGCTCGAGGTTCCGACCACCTCGGTCGCTACCTCTTTCCCCTGCAGCTGCATTTCGGCGCGGTTGAGTTCGTCCTCGGCACAGAGTCGCTCCCCGGTGACCTGTCGACGTACCTCCTCTGGTCGATCGGCCGCTGAAAGACGTACGCCATCCGGGTGCATGACACGCTCGTCGAGATCACGCGGGCGCAAGAACGCCTCGCCGACAGCCCGATCCGCGGGCAGTGGGCGACCCTGCTCGACGAGGCTCAGGTGATCGCCTGCCTCTTGATTGGACACGCCGGCCGTGAACGGGATCTCGCACCGCTTGCCAGAGAGTTCGCAGGCTCGCCGTGGGCCCTGCCGCTCCGTGATACGCCGAACGCTCGCACGCTGGCTCGAGCACAGGACCTGCTAGCGCCTTACCGGCCGCCGTGGCCGTCCGGGCAGTGGTACGCGCCCTGTCGCGAGCAGGCTCGTGACGATACTGCCGCCGCAGCGGGCGCGGTCGCAGATGAGGACCTCGCGGCGCTGGCTGACGGTTGACGCGTTTCAGCGGCCCTCCGGCGACATCGCCTGACCTCGGTCCAAGTCGTCGAGCCCGGCGTGCTTCGGTCTCATGACACGTAGTCAAGCCACCTGACGGGTGTCGTCCCCTAAACCAGCGACCGCCTCGCCCACCATCACGAGGCTGCGATTGGGGTTGCCGACGTGCGGCCAATTGGTTACGACCGGTCGATCGCCGATGTCGCGGGCGCGATCCTCGATCGAAGCGAGCAAATTGTTGTGACCGGCTACTGGCGCCTGACCGGCTGCTGCCCGGGCACGATGGCCGCCTCTGCGCCACTCGTCCGCCCGAGGATGACGGCGATCGCGCCCAGCACTATCGCAACGCCCAGCCACTGACTTGGCAATAGGCGTTCGCCGAGGAACAGGAAACCGCCGGCAACGCCGAAGACCGGGATCAGATAGAACGACGCAGCCGCGATTGACGCCGGGACCTGGCGCAAGCCCGTCAGATAGAGCCAGTAGGCGACACCGTAGTAGAGGACGCCCGATCCGATGGCAGAGGCCAAACCGATCGGGCCGACCGCGATGGGAACAACGGCGCCGCCGAGGATCCACGCCGCCGTCACCAGCACGAATGCGAAGGCGAGGGCGTACGCCTGTTGGGCGACGACGACCTGCGCCGTGGAGTCGGCCGTCGAGAGCCAACGCCGCGCGATGACTGTGTAGACAGCGCAGCAACCGACGCCGGCCACGGTCAACAGCACGCCGATCGGGCTGCCGGCACCGCCGGGCAGGAAGATGACAAGGAGCATCCCGCCGACGGCGATGACCGACAGGATCAACAGCCCGGCCGTGACGCGTTCACGCAGCAGCCAACCGGCAAGTACCAGAATCAGGAGCGGTTCGAGGGCCCAGAGCATCACCGACAGGCTGGCGGTGATGGTCACCAGACCCAGCAGGCTGAGGGCATAGGCGAGGCCAGGGTTCAGGACCCCGAGGGGTCCAAGGATCGGCGAGGCGCTGCCGTTGCGAAATGGCACGTTTCGTGCGCGCAT
>JALZAF010000102.1 GCA_030948505.1 Chloroflexota bacterium | reverse complement strand
ACTGCTGACGGATCACCCGGGAACCTTCGGTGTCACCTTGACCACCCCGCAAGCAGGTGGATCTGCGATCGCCATCAGAACCGAGGTGAGGCAGGCGCTCGGCGACGATCGAGCGGCTTGCTCACCTGCCAAGCGCCCATTCTGGACGTCCGCCGCGACCGATCCTGCTTCGAGGCTCGCCACGCCGGGTCGCGCTGTCTCGATGACGGGACCGCCCTCGGGAAGGGGAACCCCACCCGGGGGCGGCCATGGATCGGCTCTACGCCATGCCAGCGGGCCTGACCGCAGGCGCCCGGCTGTGGACCACGTCAGTCGTCTAGGTCACGCGTGGGCTGGCTGCTTGATCTCGGTCATGGCGGCGACTTCGAAGCGCTCGACGAGCGGCTCGCCCGTGGCCTTGGCCTGGGCACTCGCCGTACGGCGTAGCTCGTTTGCCTTCGACTCACTGTCACGCAGCGCCTGCTCGGTCTCCCAGAAGGTGATGACGACGACCTTGCCGCCCTTTCGATCGGCCAGGAATTGCGCGCCCGTGAAGCCCTGGAGCTGTCGCATGGCCGGGAGGATCTGGTCGTTGAAGTTCCGGATCCCCGTGTCGATCTGATCCGGCTTTCCCTGGATGGTGCTCTGGCGAGCGAACATCGATGACACCTCCACCGACGCCGGACGTGGGACGGCCGAAAGCAGGGCATCCGGCGTCGGCAATGCAAAAGGGGTGAAGGGCCTCGCGCGGCGGTCGTGCGCTTTGGGCCCCCGGCCGATCCTGACCGATCGATTGTACGCGCGATGGGACAGGCTCTGTAGGTCGCTCCCTTCAGTGAATGGCCTGTTAGGCTCGCTGCCAATCGAGTGAGGAAGAACTCCCACCCGCCACGGTGAGAGTCGACCTCCGCCCCTGGCAACCCGCGGTGGACGAGTCGGAGGAGGGTCGCGCCCTCGACCTCTTCGAGCGTGATCTCGACCTGCGTGGAGCCGGGCGGGATGCCGCGCGAGGCGGGCTTCTCCCAGCCGTAGTCCATCACCAGGCGTCGCGGAGCCTCGATCTCGATGAATCGTCCGACCACGACATCGCCGTTCTCGTAGACCCAACGAAAGGAGCCGCCCGGACGCCGGTCGACCTGGGCTTCGCGGGCCATCCACTCCGTCAGTAGGTCGGCCTCGGTCAACATCGCGAACACGGTTCTTGCTGGCGCCTCGATTCGGATCGAGTAATCGATCACCGGCGGCCGGACTCGCGGTTGGCGCGCGAGCGCGCCTCGGCCGTTCGCTTGAGTTCCGGAAGTCGGGCGGTCCAGAGATCGTCGAGCGCGGCCCGGATGCCGGCAAGCCGAGCGAAATCGACGCGATAGAATCGGCGGTTTCCATCGCGACGAACGACGAGCAGACCGGCGTCCCGGAGCATCCGGAGATGCTGGCTGGTGGCCGGTTGGCGAAGGCGGACGAGCTGGCCGAGCTCTCCGGCAGTACGCTCGCCTTCCGCGCATAGACGGACGAGCTCGCGTCGTGCCGGATGCGAAAGTGCCATGAGAGCGCCGTCGACGCGAGCAGCCTGCATATCGGTAAGGCTATATCACGCATGGCGCATATGCAACTGTTCGAATGTGTCGTCGGTGTCCGCACGCGCTCAAAGACCAGGCTCGCGATCCCGACTCCCCGGTTCGCAGCCCCGGCGGGATCCGGCTGTTCGTCCTGCCGCCGCGCTCGCCCAAGCTCCACGGCGCCGTCGAGCGGGCCAACCGGACCCACACCGAGGAGTTCTACGAGGTGACCACGGCCGAGCCCGTGCTCGAGGCCTTCCAAGCCGAGCTCCGGGCCTGGGAGACCGTCTGCAACACGATCCGGCCGCACCAGGCCCTCGGCTACCTCACACCAGCCGAATACCTAGCCTTTGTCGGGGTGCTTGTGAAACGGACGTACGGACGAGTGCAGCCGATTGACACTACTACGCGCGGGATCGATCCTGCTATAACTCCCGAACGGCGCGCCTCAGACGGGGCCGATCCCCGCGCGATGGGCGATGGTCGCCGCCTCCGTACGGCTCGCTGCACCAAGTTTGCTGAGGATCCGGGACACGTGGACGCCGGCGGTGTTCTCGGTGATGAACAACGTCTCCGCGATCTGGCGGTTGGTGCGGCCCTCGGCGATCAGCGCCAGGACCTCGCGCTCGCGAGGCGTCAGCGTGAACGGGTCGCGAGTGTCAACCGGCGGGCGCAGCTTCGCAGAAGCCACACTTTCGAGGTCGAGTCGTGCTCGTTTGGCGAGGGATTCGATGGCACCGACCAGCGGCGGAGCCGGCAGACGGATCGCGATCGCGTGCGCCATCCTGAGCGCCTCGCCTGAGGGTCCACGGTCGCCGCGGTCGAGGTGCGCCTCGGCTTCGCGCCACCGCTCGTACGACTCGAGGTACGGACGCTCACACGCGGACCAACACTCCGCCGCGGAGCGCCAGAGGTTCGGATCGGAGGCGCCCAACGCGCGGCTAACTTCGGCATCGACCGTCGCCGCGTCTGCGTAGTGCCGCGGTCGCGGCGGCGCCACGGCGGCCAAGTCGTCCAGGATGGCGGCCATCTCGGCCCGGAGTCGCAAGATGCGCTCGACGGCCGCAGCGGCCGCCTGCTCATCCCGCCGTGCCGTCGCGAGTTGTGCCAGATCGGCCAGCGCCCAGGCGCCCACTCGACACACCTGGCTGGCGAGGTGATGCGCTCGACCGCGTCGCAGCAGCGGCAATGCCTGTTCGATCACGGCCCATGCCTCGGCTGGGCGATGCCGCCAGAGGGCGAGCTCAGCGCGGGCGCCGAGGTACGGCGTGAGGAACTGCATTTCGATCTGTTGCCCCTCGAACAGATCGGCGAAACGGTTGAGCCGCCCCTCGGCGATTTCGTAGTCGCCGGACGCGACCGTGAATTCGGCGGTGTAGGCGAGGACGTACAGCTCAACATTCCGGCCTTGCCCCACCGCCGCGAAGACGCGCTCGATCTGGGCCGCGGCTTCCCCCCAGCGTCCGAGGTTGAACGCGCTTCGGGCGCCATGGGCACGAAGGAGCGATCCGTACGAGCGAGCAATCCCCATCGCGTCGGTAGCCTCCAGGCCCTCCGCCACGCGGTCGAGGGCGGCTCGGTCCTGCCCGCAAAACCGAAGCCCATCGGTGAGGTTCACATACGCTCGACCCACGTCATCGGCAATCCGCAGCTGGAGTGCGATGGCGAGTCCACGCTCGAGCGCCGCAATTCCGTCGTCGCAGAAGCCCTGGCAAACGAGCGCGATCCCCATCGTGTTCGACGCATGTCCCTCCTCGGCGGCGGCGTCCACCTGGCGCGCGACCTGGACCGCCTCAGCGCACACCTGAACAGATTCCTCGAAGCGGTCCAGCAACATCCAGATCTGCCCGAGTCCTGCGAGCACCCGGGCTCGCTCGGCGGTTGGGGGATCCGGGGGCATCATCGCGACTGCCTGCTCATACGATCGGAGC
>JALZAF010000087.1 GCA_030948505.1 Chloroflexota bacterium | reverse complement strand
GTATCTGCAGGACCCTAAGCTCGCCGATGGGCGCATTCGCGGGCTACCCCGCGGGTGTTTGGGGTGGCGTGGGCATTGTCGCTCACACCGACGGTCGGTTCGATCCCGAGATGCTATGCCGCTGCGTGCGGGCCTGCTAGGAGGTCTCGCCGAACGCCCCTCTGACCGCCAGCCCCGTTGCCGGATCGATCCACTTTCCCGGATAATCGGGCCCGGATTAATCGGGAAAGATCAGCACCGGCGTTGCCGGGCAGGTTTGGGGCCTGCGCCGTGCCGGCCGTTATATTCGAAAGGGATGCAAGTGCGAACGCTGAACAAGGTCGTCCTCTTCAGCAAGGAATATCCGCCCTACGTCTATGGGGGAGCCGGTGTGCACGTGGAGTATCTCAGCCGGGCGCTCGCCAAGCGGATCGAGGTCGAGGTGCGGTGCTTCGGCGACCAGGAGATCACCGCGGCCAACCCGGCCGTACACGGCTACGCCGAATGGCTAGAGGCGAAAGAGCATACCGACCCGCGATTCGCCGGCGCCGTCGACGCGTTCGCCCGCTCGCTGGCGATGGCCAAGGACCGGCTCGATGCCGATGTGGTGCACTGTCATACCTGGTACACCGACATGGGCGGCGTGCTGGCGAGCAAACTCTGGAACGTGCCGTACGTGCTCACCATCCACTCGCTCGAACCGCTCCGCCCCTGGAAGGTCGAGCAGCTCGGCAACGGCTATCACCTGAGTGCCTGGATGGAACGCATGGCGATCGAGCAGGCCGACGCGATTATCGCGGTGTCGCGCGAAACTCGCGAGGATTTGCTGCGCCTGTTCGACGTCGAACCCGAGCGCGTCCACGTCATCCACAACGGCATCGATCCCGCGGAATACCGGCCCGTCGAGCGGCGCGACGCCTTGATCCGCTATGGCATCGACCCGGAACGGCCTTACCTCCTTTTCGTCGGCCGAATCACCAGGCAGAAGGGGATCATGCACTTGGTGAACGCGATCCCGGCGATCGACCCCAAGATGCAGATCGTGCTCTGCGCCGGGGCGCCGGACACGCCGGAGATCGCGCGGGAGATGGAAGACGGCGTCGCCAGGGCCGCGGCGCAGCGGCAAGCTGTGATCTGGGTGCGCGAGATGATTTCCCGGCCGGATGTGATCCAGCTCTATACCCATGCTGCTGTGTTCTGCTGCCCGTCCGTCTACGAGCCTTTCGGCATCATCAATCTCGAAGCGATGGCCTGCGAGACCGCGGTAATCGCCTCGGCCGTCGGTGGCATCCCAGAAGTTGTCGTTCCGGATGAAACCGGTTTTCTCGTCGATCCCCATCTCCAGCCGGGCACCTTCGATCCAGCCGACCCGGCCGCGTTCTCCGCGGAGCTGGCCGACGCCATCAACCGGCTCGCCCGCGACCCCGAATTGCGCCATCGGCTCGGCGCCCACGGCCGCAAGCGGGTGCTCGAGCATTTCAGCTGGGACTCGATTGCCCAACTAACAATCGAACTCTATAGATCGCTCGTCGAGCCCGCGCCGAGGCATGACGGCGCGCCCGCGTCGTGGCAGGATACGCGCCGAGGGCACCGGGTCCATAGGCCCTGAATGAGATCGGCCGCTGATCATCGCCCGAGCCTCACGGCCCCTCGGCGCACTCTCTGGGCGCTGCGGAGGTCGAAGCGCTGCGCGCCTGAGAGATCGTCGGACAACGGGAAGGGGCGCCGTCAGCGCCCCTCGTCTGCCTGGTAACACGGGGCAACGTCGATCTTCTTCATCTTGTGACGATACTCGTCTGCATCGCTGAAGATCGTGCAATGGTCGTCCTTTAGCGCGATCCGGGCAACGCCACCTCGCCCGAGGCATGAGGATTTCCGATCCACAGGGTTGACCAATTGCGGCGCGCGGCGCTGGCCCAAGAACGCCGAGAGGGCTCAAAATTCGTAAAGAACATACCGGCCACCGATGCAAGGTGGTCACCTCAGAGGGCAAGCGCCGTTCCGCGTCCGCATTCGGTTGGGGGGCTGGCCGGCCCGGGCTCAGCCGGCCGCCCACGCCCGCTGCCGCCGGTGTTTCGCCTTGAGCTTGGCTTTGCGCTTATTGGCCCGGATTTGCATGCTCGCTTTGATGGTCGTCTTCACGAAGCGCTAC
>JALZAF010000084.1 GCA_030948505.1 Chloroflexota bacterium | reverse complement strand
GATGGCCGCCGGCCCGGAGGGATCCGAGGCGCGCCCGAGTGGGGCGACGCTCAAGCCGATGGATTCGCGGCCGTAGGCGCGGACAAGTCCCGCCCGTGCGGCTTCAGCGGCGACTTCGTCGTCGAATGCTGCTGCGATAAGCCTCATCTGGCCAGCCTCTACGACTACGCGAGGCCCATTCTGGAACGGGCAGAGCCTCGCCCGGGTCGCAGTTCGGGGCGGAATCTTGCAAGCCCGTTTCGACCGCGCCGGGCCTCCAGGCGCTCCGCGGCACGTACGCCGGCCGTGCCTGAGCGTCGTGGTCGCCCGTACGATCGGACCACGGACGGTGGTCAAGGCCCGTGCGACGCTCCGGTCCACTGCCAGTCCGCGCCCGCGGTCTGGGAGGACTCGGGGGGAGCCCGTGACCGAACGCAGCCGCCGATCGACGACCCGCCCGCGCCGGAGGGCGGAGAAGGAGGCCGACGTCTCGCGGCGTGCCCGCGAGATCGCGGAGTCGAACCGTCAGCTGCACGCCTCGAACGCCGAGCTCCGCCGATCGCAAACCTTCCTTGATTCGGTCGTCGACAACATCCCGACCATGGTCTTCGTCAAGGACGCCGCCGATCTGCGCTTCGTTCGCATCAACCGGGCCGGGGAAGAGCTCATCGGGCTTTCCGCCGCGGAGCTCATCGGCAAGACGGACTACGACCTCTTTCCACCCGAGGAAGCCGACTTCTTCACGGCCAAGGATCGCCAGGTCCTGGCCTCGGGTCAGCTGCTCGACATTCCTGAGGAGCCGATCGACACGCCCCACGGCCGGCGCATCCTGCACGCAAGGAAGATCCCCGTCATCGATGAAACCGGCCGGCCCGCTTATCTGCTCGGCATCTCCGAGGACATCACCGAGCGCAAACAGGCCGACGATGAGATCCGTGCCGCGCGCCGCGAGGCGGATCGAGCGAATCGCGCCAAGACCGAGTTCCTGTCGCGGATGAGCCACGAGCTGCGCACGCCCCTCAACGCGATCCTCGGCTTCTCGCAGCTGCTCGAGATGGACGAGCTGACGGCCGATCAGCACGAGAACGTGGCCTACATCTCGCAGGCCGGTCGCCACCTGCTCGACCTGATCAACGAGGTCCTCGACATCAGCCGCATCGAGTCGGGCCAGATGACGATCTCGCGCGAACCCGTTGCCCTGGCCGACGTGCTGCACGACCTGGCGGCCCTGGTCCGCCCGCTCGCCGACCGCCGCAACATCACCCTCGACGCCAGCCACGCCATGGCCGGCGGCGCTTACGTGTTGGCGGATCGGCAGCGCCTGAACCAGGTCCTGCTGAACCTGCTGTCCAACGCCGTGAAATACAACCGCGAGGGCGGCTCGATCCAGGTTCGCGCGGAGGCCACCGCCCCTGACACGGTGCGGATCGCCATTGCCGACACCGGATATGGGATCGCTCCCGAGCACGTCGGGCGGCTGTTCCATCCCTTCGATCGCCTCGGCGCCGAGCGTGGCTCGGTCGAGGGAACGGGAATGGGCCTGGCCCTGTCGAAGGGCCTGATCGAAGCGATGGGCGGGACAATCGGCGTCGACAGTGCCCTGGACGTCGGCACCACGTTCTGGGTCGAGCTGGCCGTGGCAGAGGCGCCGGCGGCCCAGTACGACCGCACGGCCACGAACCTGGTGGATGTGGCGCCCGCCACTCCGGTTCGCTTTCTCGTCCTGCAGATCGAGGACAACGTCGCCACCACCCGCCTGGTCGAGCGCGTTCTCCTGCGTCGTCCCGGCATCGAGCTGCTCGCGGCGTCGAGTGGCCAGGGGGGCATCAGCCTCGCCCGCCAGCACCGGCCCGACCTGATCCTGCTCGACCTGCACCTGCCGGACATGCCCGGCCATGAAGTGCTCCGCCTGCTGCAGTCATATCCGGAGACGCGCGCACTGCCGGTCGTCGTCCTGTCCGCGCAGTCGACGAAATCGGGCACGCAGCGGCTGCTGGACGCGGGTGCGTTGGGCTACCTCAGCAAGCCGCTCGACGTGGCCGAATTCCTGGCCATCATGGATCGTCTGGTCGAGAAACGGCCGGAGCCGATGTCGTGATCGGATCCTCGTTGGAGTCGGCGCGCATCTTCATCGTCGACGACCAAACACCGAACGTCCGGCTCCTCGAGCAGCTGCTGTGGCGCTCCGGGTTCCGCAACACGCGCTCGTTCGGCGACGGCGGATCGATGCTGGATGCGCTGCGCGCCGACGAGCCGGACCTGATCCTGCTCGACCTCCACATGCCCCCGCCGGACGGCTTCGCCGTCCTCGAGGCGTTGCGGGCGTGGACCGCCAAGGACGATTACCTGCCGGTGCTCGTGCTGACCGCCGACGCGGAACGCCCGTCCCGTTCGAGAGCGCTGGCCGGTGGCGCCAACGACTTCCTGGTCAAGCCATTCGACGCCGAAGAGGCCCTGCTGCGGGTCCGCAACCTGGTCGAGGCACGGCGGCTCCACCACGCCCTGAGGACGCGCAACGCGACACTCGTGGCGGAGGTCGCAGCGCGGACCAGCGACGTGCAGGAGAGCGAGGCGCGCTGGGCCGGCGTGATCGCGTCGCTCTCGAAGCTGACAGCGATGGCCACCCCCGAGGCGACCGCCGAATCGATCTGCGAATCGCTCGCCGCGCTGCCGGATCTCGCGTTCGTCGCAATTCTCGCCTTCGGCGCCGGTGGGACCACATTTGCGCTGGCTGGACGGCCCAGCGTCAACGCCCCCTTCCGTCCGAACCATTCGCTGCCGGCCGAGTGGTCGGACCTCATCAGGTCGCGCGTCGCCGACGGCACGTGGTTTGGCCCATGGTCGGCCTTCGGGGCGGGCGAGACCATGCCTCAGCCATTCGATCGCGACATCAGCGCCGTCGCGCTGGTTCCGCTCCGCACTTCGTCGCGCCTGCTGGGCACCGTCGCCGCGGCAGCAACCGGGCTGAGCGGCATGACCCAGCTGGGCCGGCGGCTGCCGGCGCTGGAGGCATTCGCGGCCCTTGCTGCCGCGCTGCTCGCACCCGGCATCCTCGACCGCCAACGGGACGACCGCGTGCGCGATCACATCGAGCGCGTGATCGCGGCATCCGAGTTCAGGCCTGTCTTCCAGCCCATCGTGTCGGTCGACTCGGGACTCGCCGTCGGGCACGAGGCACTGACACGATTCGATGACGGTACCAGGCCGGATCGTTGCTTCGCCGACGCGGCCGCCGTCGGGCTGGGGCTCGACCTCGAAGTGGCCTGTCTGACGGCGGCCATGGATGCGCGCCGGAAGCTGGACGCCCCGACGTGGCTCAGCCTGAACGTCTCACCGGCACTGCTCCTCGAGCGAACCCGCCTCGCGGCCATCCTGTCCGATCCGCCGACGCCGATCGTGCTGGAGATCACGGAGCACGTGCCGATCGACGACTACGCCGGAGTGCGCGAGGCGATCCGCTCCCTGGGTCCGAACGTCCGCAGCGCGATCGACGATGCGGGTGCGGGCTTCTCCAGCTTCCGCCACATCATCGAGCTGCGACCGGATTTCGTGAAGCTCGACATCGGCCTGGTACGGGCGATCGAGCGGGATCCCGCCCGCCAGGCCCTCGTGGCGGGAATGGTCTACTTCGCCATCAAGACCGGCTGCGTGCTGATCGCCGAGGGCATCGAGACGCCCGCCGAGCGCGAGACGCTGCGGTCGCTCGCGGTCCGGCTCGGTCAGGGGTTCCTGCTGGGATCCCCAGGGCCCCTGGGCGTCGCCGCGCGGCCGGCTGGCGCAAGGGTGGCAAAGCGGCCGGGGACCGAGAAACCGCCGGCGGCAGAGAAACGGCCGGCGGCCGAGGTGTCCGTCGGAGTGGGGCTTATGAGGCC
>JALZAF010000083.1 GCA_030948505.1 Chloroflexota bacterium | reverse complement strand
CCCCCCGCCGCTAGACTCGCTCCACGAAACCGAGGATCGAAGGGACCCGATGATGCTCGACGGCATCGACCTGTGGCTGCGGACCGCAGCCGCCAGAGTTCATGAACAGGCTCCCTCGCTGACGGCGCTCGACCAGGCGATCGGCGACGGCGACCATGGGATCAATCTCGACCGAGGCTTCGCGGCCATCGTCGCGATGCTCGACGCGCGGGTCCCGCCCGACGGCCAGAGCGACCCCGCTGCGGCCGCAGCCGACCTCCTGCGCCAGGCGGGCCGAACGCTCATCAGCACGGTCGGAGGTGCTGCTGGGCCGCTCTACGGCACGGGGTTTTTGCGCGCTGCAGCCGCCGTCGCAAGCGATGGCGCGTCGTCCGCAACCGCCTACGTCGCCGCGCTCGAGGCGGCCGCCACCGGCATCGGTGCGTTGGGCAAGGCGACGAGCGGTGAAAAGACCATGCTCGACGCGCTGGTACCGGCCGCGGCTGCCGCACGGGCGGCGCTCGAAGGCGGATCGGATCTGGCGGGCGTAGCGGCTGCCGCGCGCGACGCGGCTGAGGCAGGTTCCACCGCGACCATTCCGCTCCTTGCGACGAAGGGCCGCGCGTCGTACCTGGGTGCGCGCAGCATCGGCCACCGCGACCCCGGTTCGGCGTCGACCGCACTGCTGCTCGCCGTCCTGGCCGACGTCGCGGCCGCGGGCTGACGGCCATGGCCCGGCTCGTCATCGCCGGTCAGCCAGGATCTCCGGGTGCGGGGACGGGTCGCCTGCTGTTCGTGCCGCACGTCCCATTCGTGGCACACGTCCCCTCGGCTGACCGCGAGGCCCGCGCCTCGCTCGACCAGGGAGTCGATCCCGTCCGCGAAGAGGCGCGCCTGATGGACGCCCTGAACGCTGCGGCGGCCGAGCTGGAGGATCTCGCCCGCGCGACGAGCGAACGCGCCGGCTCGGAGGTCGGAGCGATCTTCGAGGCTCAGGCGCTGTTCGTCCGGGATCCCGGCGTCGTGGGGCCAGCGATTGAGGCCCTCCGCACCGGCGCCTCCGCCGAAGACGCCATGAACCGCGCGAGCTCGGAGGCAGCCGACCGGCTCGCAGCTGTCGACGACGAATACATGCGAGAGCGCGCCGCGGACCTGCGCGACGTCGGGCGTCGGGTCGTTGGCCTGCTGTCGGGACGCCGTCCGCCGCAGCTTCATCGGCCGGACGGATCGATAGCCATCCTTGCGGCGGACGATCTCGACCCGTCGATCGTCGCCGTCCTCCGGCCGGAGCTGGTCG
Organism: Chloroflexota bacterium; assembly: GCA_030948505.1. GTDB lineage: Bacteria > Chloroflexota > Limnocylindria > Limnocylindrales > CSP1-4 > JACDAV01. The sequence continues at coordinate 3,145 of JALZAF010000083.1, read as the reverse complement.
CCGGCGTTGTCCTGTCGGGCGGAGCGACAAATGGACACGCCGCCATCGTCGCCCGTGCCCTCGGCATGCCGCTCGTCCTGGGTCTTGGCGATGGATTGGATCCTTCGCTGGACGGCGCGCGCGCGGTACTCGACGGTGCGACAGGCCGGTTGGTCGTCGAGCCCGACGAGCGCGATCTCAGCCACGCTCCATCTTCGCCACGGCAGATCTCCGCGACTGAGGCGGCCGAATCACGGCCAAGTGTCGCCGTCGGCGTTCGCGTCGAGGCCAACGTTGGCTCGATACGAGAGGCCGAACAGGCCGCCGCCAATGGCGCGGACGGCATTGGACTCGTCCGGACGGAGCTGTTGTTCCTGGGTCGCTCGACGCCGCCGGCACTGGAGGAACAGCGCACGACGTATCGCCGGATCGTCGCCGTCATGGGTGGGCGGCCCGTCGTCTTCCGCACGCTCGACGTCGGCGGCGACAAACCTGCCGCATACGCCCTCGACGGCCGCGAAGCGAACCCTGCCCTTGGTGTTCGCGGGATTCGCCTTGGCCTGCGCCGGTTGCCGCTGCTGGAGACCCAGCTCCGGGCGATCCTCGAGGCCGCGCCCGCGGAGGTCCAGGTGATGCTGCCGATGGTGGCGACGCTGTCGGAGGTCGAAGCCGCCCGAGAGGCGCTTCGTCGGGCGACGAGTGCGGCCCATCAAGCGGGCGCCGCGGTTGCGGCAGACGTCCGACTGGGAATCATGGTCGAGGTTCCGTCCGCGGCGCTGATGGCGGACGTTCTCGCACCGCATGTCGACTTCTTCAGCATCGGGACGAACGACCTCGTCCAGTACACCCTGGCCGTCGATCGCACGAATCCCGCTCTGTCCGAGATCGCCTCGCCACTGCAGCCGGCCGTGCTTCGCCTGGTCGCGCAGGTCACCGCGGCAGGGGAGGCAAACGGTCGGCCGGTGGCCGTGTGTGGCGAGGCCGCCGCGGATCCGTTGGCCGCTGCCCTGTTCATCGGCCTGGGCGTGACGGAGCTCAGTGTTGCCCCGGGCGCGATCGCCGGCCTGCGGGCCGTTCTGGCCGGCCTCGACGTGGCGGCGTGTCAGGCGGCGGCGCGGGCGGCGCTGTCGGCCGCCACGGTCGACGAGGTGCGGGCGCTCGCCTCGGCGCTGTTCGCCCCGGCGCAGCCCAGGTTGGGGATGCCAACCGCCACTGGCTAACCCGCCCCGCCGTCCGGTAGCATCGGGCGGGTGACCCAGCCGACATCCGCGCCGTCCTACCGCGCACTGCTGAGCGTCCCGACCCTGGGTCGGATGATCCTGGGGATGCAGGTCGCCCGCATCGCCCAATCGATGGTCAGCGTGGTGATCGTGCTCTTCACCCTGACCCGTTACGGCTCACCGGAACTGGCCGGCCTGGTCGTCGCCGTCGGTACGCTGCCCGGCATCCTCGTGAGCCCGATCGCCGGGGCGCTGCTCGACCGGCACGGCCGCATCCGCCTGGTGATGCTCGACTACCTCGTCGCGGCGGCCTCGCTCGTCCTCATCGGGGCGCTGGCCCTGGCCAACTTGCTGCCCGCCGCGATCCTCGTGGCGATCGCCGGTATTTCGTCGTTGACCCTCGCCCTCAGCCAGACAGGGCTCCGCAGTCTCTTCCCCATCCTCGTGCCGGAATACCTCTGGGAGCGAGCCAACGCCGTCGATTCGAATGGCTACGTGGTCGCTCAGATCCTGGGACCGCCGGCCGCGGCCGGCCTGTTCGCGGTGGCCGGCGGGCCGCTCACGATGTTCGTCATCGCCGCCGCTTTCTGTGTTGCGGCCGTGGCGATCATCGGGGTCGCGGATCCCGTCACCGACACCGCGTCGACCGGCAGCCTGATGCTCGACGCGTGGCAGGGGCTGGTGTACACGTGGCACAACCGCACGCTGCGCGGTCTGGGTTTCGCCTTGTCCACGATCAACCTGGCCGGCGGGATGATCACGATCGTCATCCCGCTCCTGATCCTGACTCGACTGGGGCTCGGCGAGGCGGCCATCGGCATCCCGTTCGCCCTGTCAGGCGTTGCCGGCATGGCGTCCGCCTTCTATTTCGGGCGCGTCGACAGTCGCGGCCGTGAGTGGCTGATGCTCGTGCTGCCGATGGTTGGCATGATCGGCGGGCTGGCGCTGCTGCTTCCCGTTGGTGGGGCAACGGCCAGCGGTGGCTCTTCGATCGACCCGGCCCTGGGTTTCGGCCTGGTGGCCGCGTCGATGTTGGTGACGGGCTTCCTGAACGGGCCGCTCGACATCGCCCTGTTCACGGTTCGCCAGCGCCGAACCGACCCGGCGGTCCTGGGCCGGGCGTTCGCGGTGTCCATGGCGTTCAACTTCCTGGGTTACCCGATCGGGGCGGCGATCGCCGGCGCGCTTGCAGATCGATCGCTGGTCGGCGCGATCCTGTTCGGCGTCGTGGCTTGCGCGGCCGCCGCGGTATTCGCGGCGGTCCTCATCCCGCGCACCGACGACTCGGTCCAACGACTGGAAACCCCGGCCGGCGGGTAGCCCGCCCGTAGCCCTGCCGGCTGCCGGCGCCTTACGGTTTCGGCTTGGCGATGATCGTCGCCAGGTCCGACGCCGGATCCGTGAAGTAGGCGGACCGCTCGACTCGCTGGAAGACAACCGTATCGAATGCCGGCAGGACGTCGGCCAGCTCGGGGTGGTTGAAGAGGTCGCCTTCGTGGACCCAGACACTCTCCTGGAACCAGGGGCTGGCTTCGCTCATGACCGTGCCGAAGAAGCTGTCGTAGACGATCAGCGTTCGGCCCGGCACAACCGGTAGGTTGCCGGTCACCGTGAACCACGGGATGTCGCGCGACTGGTGGATGTGGATGCCGGTGTCCAGGATGCGTCGATCGACTTTCAGGCCCGGCCGCATGACGACCCTCGGGATGGTCTCGCTTCGAGGCAGTCCCATCAGCGTCGACATGTCGCCGACGTGCTGCTCGGTACCGTCGACTGTCACCTCGCGGTCGTTCCAGACGCCAGGCGCCAAGGACTGGACGAGCGCCTTGATCGCCAGCGTCGCGCCCAGCGGCGTCCAGTGGTCGTCGAGGACGTAGTAGAACGGTTTCGTGGGATCCGCTGCTCGCGCCGCGCGGACGGGCGTCCAGGCGTCCACGGCGGAGCCC
>JALZAF010000079.1 GCA_030948505.1 Chloroflexota bacterium | reverse complement strand
CCGCCCCTAAACACCGGCCGTGGGAGGACGCCCCAGGCCCGTCCGCGGCAGCTGACGTGGCTATCGGGCTGCTCATGCTGGTGGGAGGGGTCGGCGCCGGCATCTTCGGGTCGCTGCTGGGTCTGGGCGGCGGCATCCTCATCGTTCCGCTGCTGACGATCGCCTTCGGACTGCCTCTCCGCGAAGCGGTGGGGGTGTCGCTGATCTGCGTGATCGTGACCAGCGGTGCGTCGGCCGGGGTCTACCTCGAACGCCGCGTGGCCAACCTGCGGCTGGGCATGACCCTCGAGCTGTTCACCGCGATCGGCGCCCTGGCCGGCGGTCTCGTCGCGTTCCTCCTGTCGGAGCGGATCCTGGCCGGCCTGTTTGCGGCCCTGCTCGTGTACGTCGCCGTGTCCATGATCAGGCGCTCCAACCCGACGCCCGACCCGGACGCGGATGATGCCGCGGCCCCGGCGGCTGCGGCCCGCCTGCCCTTCGGCCTGCCGCTCGACGGCCCGGGCTACACGGTGCATTCGCTTGGCCGTGGCGTCGTGGGCAGCCTGTTCGCCGGTGTCGTGTCGGCCCTGCTGGGGATCGGCGGCGGATTGATCAAGGTGCCGGTGATGCACCTGCTGATGGGCGTTCCGCTGCGCGTCGCGACCGCCACCAGCAACCTGATGATCGGGGTGACGGCCTCGGCCAGCGCGATCATCTACCTGGTCCGCGGCGGCATCGACCCGTTCGTCGCGGGGCCGACCGCGATTGGTGTGTTCCTGGGCGCGACCCTCGGCTCGCGGGCGGCCCACCGGATCGACCTGCGGATCCTGCGGGTCCTGTTCGTGGCCGTGCTCGGGTATACGGCCTTCGAGATGATCCGCCGGGCGCTGGCGCCGGCATGACCACCGACCGGCGGGGCGACGAGCTCGAGCTCACCATCGCCCGACTGCTGACGATAGGAACGTATGCCTCGATCGCCATCCTGGCGGCGGGCGTGTTGGCGATGATCGCCACCGGCCGATCGCCCCTTGACGTGGCGTCCGGCTTCGACCCGGGCCGGATCGCGTCGGACCTTGCCGCCGTGCGGCCCGAGGGATTCCTGTGGCTGGGGTTGGTGGTCGTGATCGCCACGCCAAGCGCACGAGTCGCGGCATCGCTCATCGGCTTCGCGCGGCGATCAGAGCGGGGCATGGCCATCGTATCGGCCCTGATCCTGGCCGTCATCGCCGTCAGCGTGGTCGTCGCCATCGCCACGGAGCACTGAGTGGATCTCGTCGTCCTCGTCCTGGCCTTCTTCGTGATCCTCATGGGGGCGGAGCTGTTCACGAACGGGATCGAGTGGTTCGGGCGCAAGCTCGAGCTGGCCGAAGGGGCGGTCGGATCGGTCCTGGCGGCGGTGGGAACGGCCCTGCCGGAGACGATGATCCCGATCATCGCCATCGTGTTCGGCACCGGCGCGGCAGCGCATTCGGTCGGTGTCGGAGCGATCCTTGGCGCGCCGTTCATGCTGGCGACCCTGGCCATGTTCGTGACCGGCGTGGCCGTCCTGATCGTCGCGCGGCGGCGGACCGCGGGCGACGTCATGCCGGTCGATGCGGGCGTCCTGGCGCACGACATCGGCTACTTCGGCCTGGCCTACGCGATTGCGGTGGGAGCCGCCTTCCTGCCCCTCGAGCCGGTCTGGCTCAAGTGGATCGTGGCAGTCCTGCTGCTTGGCATCTACGCCTGGTACGTCAAGGGCCATTTCGAATCTGACGCTGACGTCGATGCCGCCGATCTCGCGCCGTTGCGCTTCCATCCGATCGACCGGCGAGCCCACCGTCGGGACCCGGCGGTACCGCGGCTGCGCATCGTCAACTTCCAGGTCCTGGCGGCCGTCGGCCTCATCCTGGTCGGCGCCATCTTCTTCGTCGACGCGGTCGAGCACCTGGCTACCCAGCTCGGCCTCGACGAGACCTTGCTGGCGCTGGTGGTCGCCCCGATTGCCACCGAATTGCCCGAGAAGTTCAATTCGGTCATCTGGGTCCGCCAGGGCAAGGACACCCTGGCCATGGGCAACATCACCGGCGCGATGGTCTTCCAGTCCTGTATCCCGACCAGCGTGGGGCTTCTCTTCGCCTCCTCGACGTGGCACGTCGGGCCGGGCTCGATGATTGCCTTTGCCTCGGCCGGCATCGCCTTCCTGTCGAGTGCGGCGATCTTCCTGCCGATGTGGCGGATGGGCCGCCTGCGGGGCCGGGGCCTGCTGGTTGGCGGCGGGTTCTACCTGCTCTACCTGGGTTTCGTGGTGGGGGCGCTGGCGCACCTCTACTGACCGACTCGGAGCCAAGGGGTTCGGGAGCGGCTGGCCGGCCCGCGATCGGGGCTGGGAGAGGCCCTTGGTATACTCGCCCGACCCCAGGGTCCACCAGGAGCCGCCTCGAAATGCTGACCGAGAAGTCGACCGCCAAGCCGGCCCCCGCGGCGCACCAGGCGCCGTCGCCCCGGGCGCTGGACGAGCTGACCTGCTACTTCGAGGGCGCCTACGTCCCGATGCGTGACGCCAAGGTCAGCATCATGACCCACGCCTTCATGTATGGAACGGCCACCTTCGAGGGCATCCGCGCCTACTGGAATCCGGAGCGCGAGACGCTCTTCGGCCTGTTCATCCGCGAGCACGCGGAACGGCTGCGGCGGTCCTGCCGCATCCTGCTGTTCAAGGACATCCCGTCGACCGACGACCTGGCCGGCCTGATCGTGGAGACCGTCCGCCGCAACAAATTCCGCGAGGACGCCTACATCCGGCCATCGTTCTACAAGTCCACGCGCGCGATCGGCGTCCGGCTGCACGATCTCGACCAGCAGCTCTATATCGTGGCGGTTCCGTTCGGGAATTACATCGACACCGAGGCCGGGGTTCGGGTGATGACCTCCTCCTGGCGGCGCAACGCGGACGAGGCCCTGCCGGCCCGAGGCAAGATCGTGGGCGGCTACGTCAACATGGCGTTCCAGAAGTCCGAAGCCGAGCTCAATGGCTTCGACGAGGCGATCGTGCTGACCGCCGATGGCCACGTCAACGAGGCCTCGGCCGCGAACCTGTTCGTCATCCGGGACGGCGTCCTGCTCACACCGCCGGTCTACGACGACATCCTCGAGGGCGTGACCCGGCGGGCCATCCTGCAACTGGCGACCGACGCCGGCATCCCCACCGACGTGAGGCGCATCGATCGGTCCGAGCTGTACGTGGCGGAAGAGATGTTCCTGTGCGGGACCGGCGTCCAGGTCTCGCCCGTCATCGAGATCGACCATCGCCCGATCGGCAGCGGCAAGATCGGCCCGGTCGCCCGACTCATCAAGGACCGCTACTTCGATGCGGTGCGGGGCCGCTTGCCGCAGTACGAGCACTGGCTGACGCCGATCACCGAGGGTGCCTGAGCCGGCGACGGCCGAAACTGGCGGCCAGGCGGGCGAGCTCGCCGGCGCGAACGGCTCAGACGGCGGTGACGCGGCGCTGAGGGTGACGCCGTTCCCGCCCGCATCTCCGGAGGACCGGCCGGTCGATTCGTCGACCGCCCGGCCGGCAGGACAGCACCTCGCCGGCGAGCGGGCGCGGCTCGTGCAGCGATCGCTCGAAGTGGTGCCGGGGCTCGTGACCTGGGCCCTCATCCTGTCGCCGCTGATCCTGTCGCTGCGCGTGCCCGAGGTGGTCGCCTGGGCAGTCCTGTCGTTCGACTTCTACTGGTTCTACAAGGCGCTCATGCTGACCGGCAGCGTCAGCGTGGCGTTCCTCCGCATCCGGCGCGTGGTCGCCGTCGACTGGCGGGCCCGCGCGTTCGCGCTTGCCGACCTGCCCGCCCGTCGGGTCGAGCTGGGGTTGCTCGTCCCGGCGATCGAGGCCCGCATCCGCGCCCTCGACGCCGGTGGCCACAAGCTGGCGGCGAGCGGCGGCCGGCGCTACCTGTCGCAGCTGCGTGAGGAGCGCAGGGACATCGAGCGGTTGCTGGCCCGCCGCGGCGAGCCCGTTCCCGACCCGAATCGCCTGTGGCACGTGGCGCTCGTCCCGACGTACACCGAGCCGTTCGAGAAGCTGTACGAGACGGTCCGCGCCCTGGCCGAGGCCGACTATCCGCGCGAGCGGAAGATGGTGGCGATCATCACCCGCGAGACAGACCTGGGTGGACGCGAGAACGTGGCTCGGCTGCGAGAGCTGTTCGGCGGCCGCTTCCTCCACTTCTTCCACATCCTCGACCCGCTCGAGCCGGGCATCGTGGTCGGCAAGTCGTCGGCCATGGCGTACGGCGGCCGATGGCTGTACCGCGAGCTGGTGGGGCTCGGCTTCGACCCGCGCCAGGTGGTGGTGACGGACCTCGACTCCGACTACCGTGTCCATCCGCAGTACTTCGGCTACCTGACGTGGACCTTCCTGACGGACCCGGATCGCTTCCGCCGGCTGTACCAGCCGGTGCCAATGTTCCACAACAACCTGTGGCAGACGCCGGTGCCTGTCCGCCTCGTGGCGATCGGGGCGACCCACGTCCAGATGTGGCGCTCGCTGACGCCCGAGAAGCTGGTCAGCTTCTCGTCCTACTCGGTGTCACTCGAGACGGTCCACGAAGTCGACTACTGGGCGACCGACGCCATCCCCGAGGACAGCCGCTTCTACTGGAAGTCGTTCTTCCGCTACTCCGGGGAGTTCCAGGCCATCCCGCTGTTCATGCCGATCTACGGCGATGCGGTGAGGGCGCGATCGTGGCCCCGCACGCTGGTCCAGCAGTACACCCAGATCCGGCGCTGGGCGTGGGGCGTGACCGACATCCCGTACTACATCCGGAATGCGTTCGCCCATTCGGAGATCCCGCGCTGGAAGCGGATCCGGCGGCTGGGAGACCTGTGGCTGGACCACATCAACTGGGCCATCGCGCCGTTCGTCATCCTGTTCGGGTCGAACGTGCCGCTGCTGTTGAATCCTTCGTTTGCCCAGACGACGCTGGGCCAGAACCTGCCGCTGTATGCCGCCTGGCTGCTGACCGGCGCGTTCTGCTGCCTGCTCCTGCTGATCTACGTCGAGGAGCGGATCGCGCCGCCCCGGCCGGCAAGCTGGGGACTCGGGCGGCGCGCCCTGTCATGGCTGCAGTGGGTGGCCCTGCCGATCGTGGGCCTCATCTTCTCGAACCTGCCTGCGCTCGACGCCCAGACCCGTCTCATGACCGGCCGCTATCTCGAATACCGGGTGACGGAGAAGACCTAGCCGCGCACGACGGTTGCGTGGTGGCGCCGTCGTTCCTGCCAAATGGCACTCACGCGGTCGTTAGTCCGAGAGTTCCTGCC
>JALZAF010000062.1 GCA_030948505.1 Chloroflexota bacterium | reverse complement strand
GCCCTCGCCGGCGACGGGGCCGTGGTCGGATTTCTTGGCCGGACGCGGGCCACCCCCGGGACGCCTGCTCCCGGCCAGGAAGCCGAGGCCGCTCGTCACGCCGGCCGAACGGTCGAGTCGCTGGGCTACGAGGCGCACGAGGGCATGGCGCTGGCCGTGCTCGGCGCGATTGCCGACGAGATAGAAGCGCGGTTCGGCGTCCGCCGGCTCGCAATCGTCCATCGCGCCGGGGAGGTCCCGCTGGGACAACCCAGTGTCGCGATCGTCGCCTGCGCGCCGCATCGCGACGCCGCGTTCGACGCCGCCCGCTACGCGATCGACGAGACGAAGGCGCGCGCCCCGATCTGGAAAGCGGAGCGGTTCGCCGACGGGCACGTCTGGATCGGCGAACCGGCACGGGGCGGTCCGCGAGAAGAAACGAGTCCGCGGCGAGTGTCGGAATGAGGGTCTACCTGAGCGTCGATATGGAGGGCATCGCCGGCATCAGCCACTCGGCGCCGACGGAGCGATCCGACCAGGGCTACCCGGCGGCCGTCGAGCTGATGGTCGGCGAGGCCAATGCCGCGATCGACGGCGCCTGTGCGGCCGGTGCCCAGGAGATCGTGGTCAACGACAGCCACGGCACGATGTTCAACCTCGTACCGGTCGACCTGGATCCGCGGGCGACGGTCATCCAGGGGCAGAAGCCCTGGTCGATGGTGGAGGGAGCGGGCCCGGACGCGACAGGCGGCCACTTCGACGTCGCCTTGTTCGTGGGCTACCACGCCCGAGCCGGCCACCCGACGGGCGTCATCGCCCACACCTACTCCTCCGCCCCGACGCTGACGAAGCTGGACGGGCGGCCGGTCGGCGAGAGTGGCATCAATGCGGCCGTTCTCGGGGCGTGGGGCGTGCCGGTTGGGCTCGTCAGCGGAGACGACGCCTTGGCGGACGAGATCGCCTATTGGCTGCCGTGGGCGGAGCGGGTCGTGGTCAAGCGCGGCCTGAGCCGGCGCGCGGCCGCCTCGACCCATCCGTCAGTGGCGCGCGACCTGGTCCGAGCGGGCGCGGAGCGAGCGGTCCGCCGGGCGGCGGCGGGTGATCTCAAACCGTTGATCGTCGGGCTGCCGGTGACGATCGAGGTCGAGTATCGCAACGCCGGCGAGGCCGACCATGCCGCGGTAGTGCCGGGAGCGGAGCGATTCGGTGACCGCGGGGTGCGCTTCAGCGCCCCCGACGCTCCAACCGCCTACCGCGGCTTTCTGGCCGGCATTCGGCTGGCGGGGCTTGTCGACCTGCCGCCGCGCTGAGGCGCGCTCCGAGCGCGACCTGCAGCCATACTCTGGGCAGCGCCGGGCCGGCCGCGTCCAACGGCCGGCCGTCCGCCGAGTCCGCGGGGGACCTTGGTGACGCCAGCCCGCCACATCATCGCCGGACCAGCTCGGTGACGGCCGACTGGGGCCGCCTCGACCGTCTCGTCGACCTCGCCGGCACGCTGGCCGGGGCGTGGGGCGGCCGTGCCCGGTCGTCCACGACGGTCGGCCAGGAACGGGCCGTGCTCCGCCTGTTCGGCGTTCACGGCGTCGACTCGCGCGGGCGTCCCCTCGCGGGCGAGGTGGTCGACCGCTACATCGGCCATGACCACACCCGGCTTGCGGGTGGCATCGCGCTGCCGTTCGCGATGGCGCTGCTCGAATACGACGTGCCGCCCCAGCAGCTCGCCCTCGACGTCTCGTCCGGCGCGATCGACCTGGCCATGGAAGCGGAGCTGCTGCGCCAGCGGGACCGGCGCCAGGTGGCCGAACAGGAAGCCCGCCGATTGGCTGCTGCCGCGATCGCGCGGATCGACGCGAACCGCACGGCGCGGCGGGAGCTGATGGATCTCTTGGGCGACGCCCCCAGGCCGTGGATCGGGACGACCCTGGTCGAGCCCAGGGTGGAATCGGCCCTGCCAGAGGCGATTTCGCGCGTGATCGATGGCTTCGACCTGATCCGCGTCGAAGTGCCGGTCGGGCGCGAGCTGGCCGCAGACCTGACCGATGCCGGTGTCGAGCTGCCCGACTGGCCGTGGCTCGAGACCGCCGATGGCGAGGGGAATCGGGGGGCCGACGACGAGGCTGCGCCGACCGGCAGCCAGCGTGGCCTGGCCGATCTGCGCGGCGTGCTCGACGAGGTCGCGGCCGAACGGCGGCGCTACGTGCGGCTCGCGACCGCGGCGCCGGCCCTGGCCGCCCCTGAGCAATCGGTCGTGGCGTCGTTCGAGCGAGTCGACGTCGTCGACGCGGACCCGATGGCCGAGATCGTCGCCGGCAGCGTCGACCCGGATCGTGCCCTGGCCGACCACGCCTTTGCTCATCGCCTGCTGCGCCGCGCTGGCGCCACCGTGCTCGTGGGTGCCGGCCCGCTGGTCGTCGCGCCCGACCTGGCCGCCGGGGTGCCATCGGATCCGGCCACCCGCGCAGGGCGGGCCCTCGCCCTCCAGCTGCTCGGAGTCGCCCTTGCTCGGGGCGATCGGATTCCCGCCGACCAGATCATGGTCGGCGCGCTGCCGCCCTGGCTGACCGACGAATCTGCTCCCGCCGCCCGGGCCGCGGCGGAGGTGGCGCTCCGACTGCGCCTGTTGCCTGATCATCCGCTCGCCTTCGAGGAGCCTGCGACCGTTCCCGAGCGAGCCGAGGCGTGGCCGTTCGTGCTGTCAGGGGTGATGCCGGCGGGCGCCACCGCCGCGCTCGTGATGCGGCGCGCCACAGCCGGGTCGATGCAGGGAGCCGCCCTCGCCGGGCGGGCCGCGGTGGAGGTGGGGCAGGCGCTGGCGGGCACGTTCGGCGACCGGCAGCTCGAGGGTCAGGCTCTCGACCATGCCCAGAGTGTGGTCGCGGCGGCGATCCGGACGCTGGAGCGCCTGCGCGACATCGGCTGGCGATCTGTGCTGGGTGAGGGCCCCAGCGGTGGGGAGCGACCGCGGATCGGCGCGGACGCGGTGGCCGATCGAAGCGAGCCGTTCGATCCGCTGGCGGACGATCTGCGGCCCATCGCCTGAGGCGCGGGCCCGGCGTCGGAGTTCAGCCGCCGGATACGGCCGGGATCACGTGCACCGTCCCGTCGGTGGCGACCGGCGTGTCGAGCCCGGCGCGTTCGCCCGCCACGAACACGTTGACGTGGGTCCGGATGGCCGGTCCCGCCTCGCAGATTCGATCCCACATGCCCGGCACCCGCGTATCGAGGTCGGCGATCACTTCACGCACCGTCGTCCCGGACGACTCCAGCTGGCGGGGCGTGCCGGGGAAGAGCGCGATCAGCGAGCGCGGCAGGTGGACCGTCGCCATGGCTGGTTGGCGGTCAGTCCAGGACCGCCGCCTCGACCGACCAGATCGGCGGCAAGTGGCCGGCGATGACCTTCCACGACTCGCCCTCGTCTGAGCTGCCGTAGAGCTCGCCGCCGCTCGTGCCGAAGTAGACGCCAACCGGATCGGCCGTGTCGGCCGCCATCCCGTCGCGCAGAACCTGGAGGTAGGCGTCCTTCTGCGGCAGCCCGGTCGAGAGCCGCGTCCACTTGTCACCTCCGTCGCTCGTCCGCCAGACCGCGGCGCTGGCATCGGGCACGAATCGGCCGAGCTCCGCGCCGTTGAGCGGCAGTGTCCAGACTGTCTTCGGATCCCTGGGGTGGGCGGCCATCGGAAAGCCGAATTCCGAAGGCAGGCCGGGCGTGATCTCCTCCCACTTCCTGCCGCCGTCCGACGAGCGATAGACGCCGGTGTGATTCTGCTGATAGAGCCGCTCGCCGCCGTCGGCCGCGATGACCATCTTGTGGACACACTGGCCGAACTCGGGGTACTGCTGCTCGGGTGGCAGGAACCCGGCCCTGACGCCGCGATTTCGCGTCTCCCAGGTCCCGCCCCCGTCGCGCGTCTCGAACGCCCCGACAGAGGAGATCCCAACCCACATCCGCTGCTGGTCGGTGGGGTGGGGGATGATCGTGTGGAGGCACAGCCCGCCCCCGCCGGGCTGCCACTCGGGCCGGCTGGGATGATTCGTCAGCCCTTCCACGTGGCTCCACGTGGCGCCGGCATCGTCGCTTCGGAACAGGCCGGCCGGCTCCACGCCGGCGAAGATCGAGCCATTGCTCGCGGCCACGCTCCAAACGGTCGGGATTTTCGGCCCGTCGTCCCCATAGGTCAGGCCCGCGCTCGAGTGGGTCCAGCTCTTGCCAAGGTCCTCGCTGCGGAAGACCGCGGGTCCGTACCAGCCGCTGCCACCGGCCGCGAGCAACGCTCCGCCGCTGTCCATGGTCATGGCGTGGATGGGCCAGCCCTCGCAGAACGGCCCGCGCAAGGACCACTTCTGGCGTCGCCGGTCGGACTCGAGGACGAACGCCCCTTTACGCGTGCCGACGAGGAGGATGGACCGCTCGGGCATCGTCGCCTCCAAGGCTTGAGGGTGGAGCGGGAGACGGGGCTCGAACCCGCGACATCCACCTTGGGAAGGTGGCACTCTGCCAACTGAGTTACTCCCGCCCGGGAGGCCTGGATTCTAGGGACGCGTCCCGGCCCGGTCAACGGCGGAGGGTAGCGCGGGTAACGGCTCCGAACGGCTTCCCTGCTATCGTGCGGGCGTGGCTTCCAGCGTCCCGCTCATCGACGCCCGTCCGGCGAATCGCCGGTCAGAGGAGCCCAGCCCGATCGAGGCCCACTGGCTGGGGCGGATGCCGTACCGCGAGGCGTGGGACCTCCAGCGGGCGCTGGCCGCGGCTCGCGCCGACGACCGTATCGCCGACCAGCTCCTGCTGCTCGAGCATCCGGCGGTGCTGACCCTGGGCCGTCACGCCGACGAGTCCCACGTCCTCGCCCCGGCCGTCGAGCTCGCCCGCCGCGGCATCGAGGTCCTGCGCGTCGAGCGCGGTGGCGAGGTGACCTATCACGGGCCCGGTCAGCTGGTCGCCTACCCGATCCTCGCCCTCGCGGCGCGCGGCCTGCTCCTTCGGCCGCTCGTGCGGGCGTTGGAGGGAGCGATGGCGGACACCTGCGCGGCCCTGGGCGTCGCCGCCGGGCGGCGCGACGGTCACCCCGGCTGCTGGGTCGACCCGGAGGGACTGCAGCCGCGCAAGATCGGAGCGCTGGGGGTCCGCGTCGAGCGCGGGGTGACCTACCACGGCATTGCCCTGAACATTGACCCGCACCTGCGCGACTTCGACCTCATCGACCCGTGCGGCATGCCGGGTGTGCCTTCGACCTCGATCGCCGCCGAGGCCGGCCGGCCAGGCGAATCTCCCTCGACGGCCGCCGTAGCCAGCGCCGCGGCGCTTTTCGCGTCGGCCCTCGCGGTGAGGCTCGACGCGCCCGTGGCGGGATTCCCAAACCGCGTGGCCGAGCCCTCCGCCGCCCGGGCCCACCTCGAGCGGCTGCTCCAGGGGAAGGTCTGAGCATGGCCGCCGGGCTGTTCGAGCTGCGCAAGGACCCCATCACCAACTGGTGGGTCGCCACCGTCGTGGACCGCGAGTTCCACCGCGACCGCTTCGCGCGAGCGGCGGAGCAGATCGATGACGACGACTGCCAGAACTGCCGGCAGCCGCAAGGCGATGGGGTGCGGGTGAGGATGCTCAAGGACTTCGCCTTCCACACGGTCGGCACGGAGGAGGACGCGCGCGAGCTCGACAAGAGCGTCGCCCAGGTGGCGATTGGCCAGGCCCGCGCCGCGGGCAGCTGGCGGACGATCGTGGCGCCGCCAGGCGAGCACCGCCCGCTTCACGCGGTCGGCTCGGCCACGATCGAGGCGCTCATTCGGGCCGCGCGCGGCGCCCTCGTCGAGGCTCGGACGGCCGACCAGACCGACCACCTCCAGGTCGTTCAGAACTGGGGAGCCCAGGCCGGGGCGCGGACCAACCACCTCTGCCTCGACCTGTACGACCTGCCGCAGGTGCCGCACCGGATCGCCGAGGAGCTCGGTGGCGCGGCGCGTTTTGTCATCCGGGAGGCCGAGTGCCCCTGGTGCCGCCTGGTGCGCGACGAGGTGCGCCGCCCCAACCGGGTCGTCTGGGAGGACGCCTCCAGCGTGGCCCTCGCCCCGTTCGCGTCGCGTTCCCCGTTCGAGCTGTGGATCGTCCCGCGCCGCCACGACGCCGACTTCGGGCGCGCCACCGACGCCGACGTCATCGCCACCGCGGAGGCCCTGCGGCAGGTCCTGTCGGGCCTCGCTGCCGCCCTCGACGGACCGCCCTACAACCTCGTCCTCCACACCGCACCGCTGCGCGAGCAGGTCGACGCCACCTACCACTGGCACTGGGAGATCCACCCTCGGCTGCGCGAGATCGCCGGCCTCGAGCTCGGAACAGGGCTGCCGGTCAACCCGGTCTCGCCCGAGGACGCCGTCGAGGAGCTCCTGGCCGCAGCGCGGAGCACGGCCGGAGCGTCTGGCTGATGGTCCTCGGTCGGCCCCTCGGGGGGCGTCACACGCCGACCTGTCGCCTCGTCTCTCGGCCGTGGAGCGCGCGCCCCATGTCCTGCGCGCTTCCCCCCATCCCGATCCGCCCGGAGGGCGAATGGTCAGCGAACTCAGCCGCGATCTCCGTGCCGTGCCTGCCCCCCTGGGTACGGCCGTGAGCGGCACCTGGGACAAGGAGACGGCCGGCGGGTTCGTGGAGCAGCTGTTCGCCAAGCACCACGGCGAGATCTACGCCTATCTCTTTCGCATGCTGCGCGACGGCGAGCTGGCCGCCGACCTGACCCAGGACGCGTTCGTCAAGGCCTACCGCAACTACAACAGCCTCGAGAAGCCTGAGAACGCCCGAGCCTGGCTGTACCAGATCGCCCACCGGGTCGCCCTCGACGAGCTCCGTCGCCGCAAGATCGTCCGCTTCCTGCCCTGGACCGGTGAATCGCACGGTTCCGCGCCGTCCGCCGAGCACCTCGCCATGGAGCTGCGCCTGTCGGCCGACCTGCAGCGCGCCCTCGGCAGGATCCCCGAGCGCCAGCGTGCCGCGCTGCTCCTGGCCGAGCTCCACGATCTGACCGGCCTCGAGCTCGCCGCCGCCCTGGGGGTGAGCCACGTGGCCGCAAGGGCCCTGCTGACCCGAGCCCGCGAAAGCCTCCGCCAGGCGCTGGCCGCCGAGCGGACCGCCGAAGCCGCGTCCGAGGCAGGCGTGCCGCGACACCTGGAGCACGACCGATGAGCCTGCCGTTCCGAGGCCGCCGGCCGGACCAGTGGTCGTCGCCACACGACCGCGCTCGCGCGCTCGCCGCCGAGCGGCTGGGCGGCCCGCTGGAGGGGAGCGAGGCGAGCTGGCTCGACGACCATCTCGCGGCCTGCGCCGAATGCCGCGCGGTCGCTGACACCTACCGCAGCCAGCAGGCCGAGCTCTGGGCGCTGGCCGACCATCAGCCAGTTCCACCGCGCGACCTGTGGGCCCGCACCGCAGCTGCGATCGAACGTGAGGCGGCGGCGGGCCAGGCCGCTTCGGTGGCCGGCAACGCGTCGTACCGCCGCGTTCGGGCGTCGGCGCTACCGCTCGGGGCGATCTCCGGCCTGCTCGTGATCGTCGTCGTGGTCGGCGCGTCGCTCCTGTCCCAGCGGACGATCGTGTTGCCCCCCGCCCAGCAGAGTCAAAGCGTGGCCCTGGGCTCCGCACCATCCCCGAATCGCACTTCCGCCCCGGGGCCGACCCCAATCGACGTCGCCGCGGACGTGAGCTACTGGAAGCTCGGCGGTGGCGGCACGGTCGACGCCTACAAGTCACAGATCACGAAGGTCTGCCCGGGCTCGCAGGGAGCCGGTTGCCCGCCGCTGGAAGAGCCCAGCCCGCAGGCGATCGCCCTGCCGGACCTGCCGTCGTCGGTCTCGAAGGCACCCAACAACGACCAGTTCGTGGTCGTCGACTCGAACACCAAGGGCGCCGGCGGCGGCGTGTTCGTCGTGTCGCCCCCCACCAGCGCGCCATCGCCGTCGGCCTCCCCGTCGCTTCAGCCAACGCCCAGCCCGACGCCGTCGGAGACGCCAGTCACCCCCTCCGCGACCCCGAGCATCGATACGTCGCCGCCGCTCGTTGCGACGGCCGCCCCGACGGCCAGTCCCTCTGAGCCGGTCGCGTCGCCCTCGCTTCCGCCCGCTTCCCCGTCGGTCAGTCCGTCCGCGCCCCCTGGGGCGCTGCAGATCGCGCGCGACGTCATCGTGGTCGGAGAGTCGGAGGCCTATTCGCCCGACGGGACGTGGTTCGCGTTCACGGCCCGGCCGGCAGACGGCTCGCACGGCCCGGACATCTACGTCTGGCGGCCCGGCGATGCCGAGGCGCGGCCCATTACCACCGACCACCGCTCGATGTTCGCGGCCTGGCTGGACAACCAGATCCTGGCCAGCCGGGCCGTCGACGTCGCGACGACGCCGGCTGCGAGTGCCGCCCCACGGACATTCCAGCCAGTCGTTTTCCTCGTCGACCCGGCGACCGGCAAGGAGAAGTCGCTGCCCGGGCTGGCGGCCTGGCGTCCGGCCGTCGACCCGACCCGTTCCAAGGCCGTCTACTGGGATGGTTCTCTGCAGCTGGACGCGAGCGGCGTCGAGCTGCGACCGGCAGAAGGGCGCCTGGTGCTTGGGCCATGGTCGGCGGGACCGAGCGACATCGCGGGCGAGCCCGGGGCATCGGGGGCGGCCCCCGCGTCGGCCGCGCCGCCGGCTGCCACGTCAGAGGCGAACGCCTCCAGCCCTGCGGATCCCTCGGGCCCGGCCGTCCCGTCTGGCTCCGGGCCGGCCAATACGCCCGCCTCGGCCGCCCCCAGCCCATCGGCCCAGGCATTCGCGCCGATC
Organism: Chloroflexota bacterium; assembly: GCA_030948505.1. Lineage (GTDB taxonomy): Bacteria > Chloroflexota > Limnocylindria > Limnocylindrales > CSP1-4 > JACDAV01. Next base: position 20,686 of record JALZAF010000062.1, on the reverse strand, counting down.
GAGATCGCCGGTGGCCAGATCCGCGATTGGGACGCTCGCTGGGACGAAACCGGCACCCATCTCGCGGTCTGGCTCGCGGACGTGGCCGACCCCCGGGTTGGCCTCCTGACGCTGTACCTGGTCGATCCCGCCAGCGGCGCCATCAGCGCCGCGCCGAAAGTCCACGACCTGCCGGCCCTGGCCGGGTTCTCGATCGGCAAGGGCCGCCTGGCCTGGGTGACACCCCGCCAGAACGGCGAGGGCTCGCGGATCACCGTCGCCGCCTGGAAGAAGGACAGCGTGGGCTCGGTGGAGACCCGCCAGAGCTCCGAAGAGGTGGTCGTCGTTCGCTGAGCCGGCGGGCTGCGCTAGACTTCGGGCGACCCTTTAAGGACCGGTTCCGAGAGGCCGGGAAGGAGGACCCCAGGTGCCAAGTCGCGCGGGAGCGACCGGCCGCCAGGCGCGACGTCGATGAGCGGCCGGCAGATCATGACCGCCGACGAGATTCGCCGGGCGACCATCCGCCTGTCCCACGAGATCGTCGAGAAGCAGGCCGGCACGGGCGACCTCGCCCTGATCGGCATCCAGCGACGGGGCGTGCCCCTGGCGCGGCGGATCGCCGAATCGATCAAGGAGCACGAGGGAGCGGTGATCCCGGTCGGGGCCCTCGACATCACCTTCTACCGTGACGACCTGTCGCTGGTCGCCCAACAGCCGGTCGTGAAGGGCACTGACCTGCCATTCGACCTCAACGGCCTCACCGTCGTCCTCGTCGACGACGTGCTGTACACGGGGAGGACGATCCGGGCGGCCATGGATGCCCTGGTCGATTTCGGGCGGCCGCAGGCCATTCGCCTGGCGGTGCTCGTCGATCGCGGCCACCGCGAGCTGCCGATCCGGGCCGATCACGTTGGCAAGAACGTGCCCACCTCGCGCGAAGAGCTCGTGCGAGTCCATCTCACCGAGGTCGACGGCGAGGACGGCGTGGACATCGAGCGGCTGGCCACCGCGGCCGTCGGGGCCGCCGGGTGACGGGGCTGCTCGAGCTGGATCAGCCGAACCCCCCGCCGGTCGAGGTGCCGTCGGTCGACGATGCGCCGGAGACGCAGCCCATCGCGTGGCCCCACCGCCACCTGCTCGACCTGGACACCGTGTCGTGGCCGGAGATCGAGCTGGTGATGCGGACCGCCGACGCCATGCGCGAGGTCCTCGCCCGGCCGATTCCCAAGGTGCCCGCGCTGCGCGGCCGCACGGCGACCATCCTGTTCTACGAGGCGTCAACCCGGACGAGGGTTTCGTTCGAGGTCGCTGCAAGGAATCTGTCGGCGGACGTGGTCAACATCGCGGCGGCCGCGTCCAGCGTGTCCAAGGGCGAGTCGCTGGTCGACACGGTTCGGACGGTGGAGGCACTGGGCGCGGACCTGCTGGTCATCCGGCATCCGGTCTCCGGCGCCCCATATCTGGCGGCCGAAGTCTTCGGCGGCTCGGTCCTCAACGGCGGCGACGGCTGGCACGCCCACCCCACGCAGGCGCTGCTCGACCTGTACACGATGCAGCGACGGCTGCCCGGCGGATCCGTCGCCGGGCGCAAGATCGTGATCCTTGGCGACGTCCTCCATTCGCGTGTCGCGCGGTCGAACATCTGGGCGCTGACGGCGGCCGGCGCAGACCTCTGGCTGTGCGGCCCGGCGCCACTGCTGCGCGGGTTCGAGGCATGGGCCGCGGCGGGTGCCGCGGGGAGCCGGCGGTTCCACGTCACCTCCTCGGTCGCCGACGCGCTGCGCGACGCCGATGCGGTGATGGCGCTGCGAATCCAGCGTGAACGAATGTCGTCCGGCCTGCTGCCGTCGCTGCGCGAGTACGCCGCCCGCTTCGGACTCACGGCGGAGCGGCTCGCCCTGGCCCGCCCCGAGGCGTTCGTGATGCACCCCGGCCCGATGAACGAGGGCATCGAGATCGCGCCCGACGTGGCCACCGGACCCCGCTCCGTCATCACCGACCAGGTCACCAATGGCGTGGCCATTCGCATGGCCCTGCTGTATCTCCTCGCCGGGGCGCAGCGCCGAGGTCGCGACGCGTGACCCTCGCGCCGCCGGCCCGTGTCGGCCAGGTCATGGATCGGCTCGAGATCGCGGCCGCCTGGCTGGTCGATCCGTTTGCAGGGCGGGAGGGCGCCGCCCGGATCGTCGTGCAGGACGGTGTGCTGGAGACCGTGGAGTGGCTGAGCGGCGGCGATGCGCGCGGAGTCGACGGTCGCGGCCTCGTGGTCGCACCCGGGTTCGTCGACCTGCACGCCCACTTCCGCGAGCCGGGCTTCGAGGACGCCGAGACGATCGCGACCGGCAGCGCGGCCGCGGCCCACGGGGGCTTCACAGCCGTGTGCGTCATGCCCAATACCTCACCCGCGCTCGACGAGCCCGGCGTGCTGGCCCGGATCCGCGCCGCCGCCGAGGCGTCAGGGTCGCCGGTTGGCCTGCTCGCATATGGGGCCGTGACGGTCGGACGGGGCGGTGAGCAGCTGGCCGCCATCGGCGAGCTGGCAGACGCCGGCGTCGTGGGCTTCTCCGACGACGGAGCCCCCATTCGGTCCGGGACGATCCTGCGCAGTGCCCTGGCCTATGCCGGCATGCTCGGCCTGCCGATTGTCGATCACGCGGAGGACGCGTCATTGACCGAAGGCGCGGAGGCCAACGACGGTCTCGTGGCCACCGTGCTGGGCCTGCGCGGCTGGCCGGCCGCGGCCGAGGAGGCCCCCGTCGCGCGTGACCTGGCCATCCTCGCCGACGTGGTCCGCGACGTGCCCGGAGCGCGGCTGCACCTGACGCACCTGTCGACCGCCAGTGCGCTCGACCTGGTGCGGCGGGCCAGGGCCGCCGGCCTGCCGGTCACGTGCGACGTCACGCCACACCACCTCGCACTGACGGACGAGTGGCTCGCCGGTGCGCGGCGCTGGGCGTGGGAGGCGAGCGGTGACCCGTGGCACGACGGCGCCATCGTCGCGCCGCCGTATGACCCCTCGCTCCGCGTCAACCCGCCGCTCCGCTCGCCGGCGGACGCAGCTGCCTGCCTGGCGGCACTAGTCGACGGCACGGCCGACGCAGTCGCCACGGATCACGCGCCGCACACGCTGGTCGACAAGCAGGTCGAGTTCGGGCTCGCCGCCAATGGCATCAGCGGTCTCGAGACAGCGTTGGGCCTGCTGGTCGTCGCGGTCGACGCCGGCGTCCTCGAGCTCTCGCGGGCGATCGACGCCCTGACGCGCGGGCCGGCGGCCGTTCTCGGCGACCGGCTCGAGCCGCGGCCCGGATTTGAGGTGGGCGCGGCGGCGGACCTCGTGATGTTCGACCGGGCTCGATCCTGGGGCGTGTCAGCAGAGACCCTCGCGTCGCGTGGCAAGAACTCGCCGCTGGTCGGATCCGAGCTGCCGGGGCGAATCCTGTTGACCCTCGCCGGCGGCCGGATCGCCTTCGCGGCCGAGTAACCGCGGCGCATGGCCGACGCGAGGCTCAACACCGACTTCGAGCAGCGTCCCTACTGGCAGGCGACGATGCCGGCCCTGCCTGACCGGACAGGGCTCCCGCTCCCCGCACGAGCCGACGTGGTTGTCGTGGGTGGTGGGTACACGGGCGTCGCAGCTGCCCGCCGTCTCGCCCAGGGAGGCGCGACGGTGACGTTGCTCGAGGCAAACCGGCTCGGCTGGGGAGCGTCGACGCGCAACGGCGGGATCATCCATCCGGGCTACAAGTGGGGCCCGCGGGCCCTCGTGAACCGCTATGGCGACGAGGTTGGGCGGGCGCTGTTCGGCGAAACCCTCGAGGCGTACCGATTCGTGACCGGCCTCATTGCCGCCGAACGCATTGACTGCGACTTCCGCGAGGGCGGTCACGTCGAGCTGGCATACGCGCCGTCCCACGTCCCCCACCTCGACGAGGCGCAGGAAAGCCTCGCCTCTGGCGGGGTCGAATCCACCGTTGTCCCCCGGGCCGCGCTTCGCGACGAGATCGGCAGCGATGCCTACTTCGGAGGCTTGGCGGTGGCCGGCAGCGGCACGCTGCATCCCGGGAAGTGGTTCGCGGGACTGGCGGCCTCGGCTGACGCGGCCGGTGCCGACCTGCACGAGGGCGTCCGCGCGCGGCGGCTGCGGCGTCCGGCGGGCGGGCGCCTGGTCGTCGAGACGGACCGGGGCGCGATCGAGGCCCGCGACGTCGTGGTGGCGACCAACGGCTATACGGATGGGTTCGTGCCCGCGCTCCGCCGGCGGATCATCCCGATCGGCAGCTACATCATCGCCACCGAGCCGCTACCGGAGGACGTAGCCCACGACGTGTCGCCGCGGGGCCGGGCGTTCTTCGACTCGAAGAACTTCCTCTACTACTGGCACGTGTCGGCGGATCGGCGGATGGTGTTCGGTGGACGAGCCAGCTTCATGCCCACCTCCGTCGAGGGCACGGCGGCGATCCTGCATCGCGGCCTGCTCCAGGTGCATCCGCAGCTGGGCGGCTATCGCGTCGACTACGCCTGGGGCGGCAAGGTGGGCTTCACCTTCGACCGCATGCCGCACGTCGGACGCTCGGGCGGCGTGACCTACGCGATGGGCTACTGCGGCACGGGCGTGGCGATGTCGACCTGGCTCGGAACCCGGGTGGCCGAATGGCTGGCCGGTGGCGATCCGCCGGCGCTGGCGAGCCTCCGCTTCCCCCTTGTCCCCGCGCCGTTCGAGGGCCGGCCGTGGTTCCTGCCGGTCATCGGCGAGTGGTACCGGCTCCAGGACCGGCTGGCAGCGCGCTCTCGCTAGCCAGCCTCCTCGGCCAGCGTCCGCAAGCGGTCGAGCAGCCGGTCGACGTCCGCCTCCGTCGAGAGGTAGTTCACAATCCCGGCGCGCAACCACGTCGCGCCCCGCAGGCGGGTCGTCGACAGCCAGCCGTCGCCTGACCGCTCGAGCTGCGCCTGCAGCCGGTCCTGGTGGCCATCGAGCGCGCCCGGCGGGAGTTTCCGTGCGGCATCGGCGCCCCCGGGCAGGTGGCGGAAGCAGACGACCGACAGCTCGGGCTCCGGCGGCATGGCCTCAAAATCCTCGCTCTCGGCGCAGCGAGCGGCAAGGTACGCGGCCAGGTCGATCGTCATCTCGACCAGCCGTCCCAGGCCGGCGGTGCCGAGGTGGCGCCACGACAGCCACAGCTTGAGCGCGCGCCACCGCCGCGTGCCCTCGAAGCCGAGCTTGTAGAAGTTCAACTGGTCAGTTGCGGCGGCGGGCCCGTGGTCGGGGGCGTGCCCGTCCGTTTCGGTGGACTCGCCGCCTCCACGGTAGTACTCGGGGCTGCGGTCGAAGGTGTCGGCGAGGTCCTGCCCCCGCCGCACGAGGAGGCCGCCCACGTCGTAGGCCTGGAAGAACCACTTGTGGGGATCGATGGTCACCGAGTCCGCTTTCTCGAGACCGGCAACGCGCCCAGCATCGCGCCGCGACAGCCGCGCCGCACCGCCATACGCCGCGTCGATGTGGAACCACAGGCCCTCGCTCGCTGCGAGCGCAGCCAATTCGTCGAGCAGGTCGACGGAGCCGGTGTTGGTCGAGCCCGCGACCGCCGCGATGGCGAGCGGCCGCAGGCCGGCGGCCCGGTCGCGCCGGATCGCTTCCGCGACGGGAGCCGCTCGCAGCCTGAACCGGTCATCGGCCGCGACCAGGGCGAGCGTGTCGGGCGGGAAGCCCAGCTCGTCGAGCGCGCGGGCGATGGAGAAGTGGGTCTGGTCGGATGCGTACACCCGGACGCCGTCGAGTCGGCCGCCGCGCGGCGGCGCGTCGCCGGCGAGCAGCGCGCGCAGGTGGACGTCGCGCACCAGGCCCATGGCGATGAAATTGGCCATCACGCCGCCCGAGGTGAGCAGCCCGAAGCTGCCCTCGCCGAAGCCGACGAGATCGCACAGCCAGCGGATCACCTCCTCTTCGACGAAGGCGGCCGAGGGGCCGGCGTGCCATACATCGACTCCCTGTTGCGTGACCTGGGCGAGCAGCTCGCCCAGGATTGACATCACGAGTGGTGGCGGCGTGAAGTAACTGAACGCACGGGGATGCCAGGCGTTCAGCTGGTGCGGCGCGAGGCGGGTCCGGAACTCCGCCAGCAGCTCTGCGGCCGGGGTCGGATGCGCTGGCGCCGGGCCGGGCCCGCCGGCAGTCCCGAAGAACGTGTGGCGCAGCTCGCGGTACGTCGCCGGCTCGCCCGTCGCCCGGCGAAGGGCCTCGTCGTACAGGTAATCCAGCGCGGTCGACCAGGTGGCCCGGCCGACCAGCTCGAGGGCGTCCCGCGACAGCGGCGCCCGGACTCCGATGAGCTCGGGCTCCGGGTGCCAGGCGAAGCGGTCGAGGTAGCCCTCGGGCGCCGGTTCGGCCCGATCGGGCGCGGGTTCGGCCGGCTTGCGGCCGCGCGTAGCGGACATGCGGCGGTGGTTTCGGCCGGTTACGGTGCCGGGCTTGCACCCGGGCCGTTGAGCAGGCCCTTCAGGTCGAACAGGAACTGGTTGCCGGACGGGACGAGCATCACCTGGATCTTGTCGCCCAGCTTCTGGATGTACTGGTACTGGAGGACGCGATCGGACAGCGACGCGTTGAGCGAGCTGTTGGCCTTGGCCTGGCCCTCGGCGAGGGTGACGATGGCATCGGCCTGGCCCTTCGCCTGGGCGACCGCCTGGTCGGCCTGGATCTTCTTCTGGGCCAGCACCTGCTGCTCGGTCTGGACCTGCTGCTGGGCGACCTGCTTGGCTTCGATCGCCTGCTGGAAGGCGTCGCTGAAGGCGATGTTGGCGATGTAGATGTCGTCGACGATGATGTGGTACTGGGCCAGGTTCGCGCCCAGCGCCTCCTTGGCCTTGCGCCGGATCTCGTCGCGATTGCCCAGGATCTCGTCGACCTTGTAGGTCGGGACGACGGTCTTGATGAAGTCGTTGAAGGCCGGGTCGATGACCTTCGACGCGAAATCGGTGCCGACCCGCTGGAAGAGGTCGGACGCGAACTGGCCGTCGACGTGGTAGTTCATCGTGCCCGTCAGCTTGACGGTCTGGTACTCGGCCGACGCCGCGTCGATCTCCTGGAACTGGTGCGGCTGGACGCGGGTATCCACGGTGGTCACGTGCTGCACGACCGGCGCGACGACGTGGAGCCCCGGCTCGAGGGTTCCGGCCTGGACCTGGCCGAAGTTCGTGACGACGCCGACGTTGCCGGCCGGCACCTCGACGAACGGTCCGGCCAGGCCGATGATCAGGATGGCGATGCCCAGGATGGCGCCGCCGATACCGAACGCTACATGGCGCGTCGGCACGACGGGTCCCTTGCTCGGGTCGTAGCGACCGCGCGCCGCCTCGGCGGCCGTCCGGCTGACCGGCCCCACGATTCCCAGGCCGACGCTGGCGACGATGATGAGGATGCCGATGAGGGCGATGAACAGGTTGAGCATGTGAGCGGGCGAGACCTCCAGGTGACGGCGGCGACTGAACGGCGGCCCTAAGAGTCCCACGCCGGACAACGTTGCGCGTCCGCTCCCGTACAGTGCGAACGTGAGCGACCCCCAGCCAGCCAGCCCCCCGGTTCGGCCTGTCGGCTACCGCGGCGCGCCGCTCGACGCGGAGCGAGGCCCGGGTCTCGGCTGCTTCCGTTTTCAGCTCATGGTCCTGGTCGTGCTGGTCATCGTGACCCCCCTCAGCGTGGCCTGGAGGGCACCGGACTGGCTGAGCGCCGCACTGCTGTTCGCCGTGATTGCCCTGTTGCTCGTGGCCGGCCAGACGATCATCTTCCTGCTCCGTCTCGTGGCCGCGGATCGGCGGGCAGCCGGCCGGCGCCGCCCGGTAGCAGGACGCTCGCCCACCGTCGGCGAGCTCGAGGATCGCGCCGCGGAGCTCGGGCCGAAGGGCGAGGCCGGCGGCCCGGAGGCGCCGTCGGACGAGGGCCCCGTGCGACAATAGGCCGCCCTGGCCGCCGCCCTCGACCGATCGCCCTGGAGGATCGCCCCGCCGTGCCCGTGCTCGCGACCTACTTCTCCGTCCGGCGCGGCCGCGACCCGTTCTTCAAGTTCTTCATGAAAACGATCTTCCCGCGCCAGGTCCGGCAGTACGAGCAGCGGTTCGGGATCCGCTTCATCGGCTGGTACAACGTGGCCCACGGCTGGGACTTCGACAACGTCATCCTGCTGGACCTGCCCGATTACGCGACACTGGACAAGCTCGAGGCCGACGAGGCCACGCGGACGCTGGGCCATCGAGCCGGAGAGTGGCTGTTCGAACGCCACCATTCGATGTTCCTGCGGGAGCGAATGGGCGCCGACCTCGAATACCACGGCTGAAAGGAGGCGACGATGAGCACCAGCCGCAATGACCTGCTCGGCGAGCTCGCGGCAGACGCCGCCCTCGAGCGGAGCGACTTCCTCGTCCAGGCCACCGATCAGTTGCGCCGCTTCCTCGACGCCAACCGCGAGCGCATCTCCGAGCTGGGCGGCTTGACCCTCATCGACGACGATCCCGATTACCTGTCGATCGCGCCGGATCTCACCTTCCGCAGCCGGACCCGCGAGTTCGACGACACGACCGGTCAGTGGGTCAGCGAGACGGAAGTCATCGAGCATCCCTCCGAGCTGGTTGAGCTCTACAACCCGGCCGAGTTGTACTCCGCCTTCGCGGAGGCCGCCCGGGAGGCTGCCGGCCTGGGGGCTGAGCCGACGGCGACCGACGACCTGCTCGGTTCCGCCACGGTGGGCCCTGACGAGAGCTTCAGCCTGGGCCCCGATCCCTATGCCGCCGCCGCAGACGACTGGGCGGCCACCCAGCCAACCGTCCTCGAGGCGGACGACGACGAATCAGCCGCGCGACGCCTGTTCGACCTTGCCCTCGAGTACCAGGAGCGCAGCCAGCGCAGCGAGGCTCGCCTGCTCGACCAGTTCGAGGCCGGCTCGGCCAAGCTGACGGCGCGGCTGGGCGACCTCATCTTCGTCGACGACGACGATGAGCGGCTGATCCTGACCGCCCGGGAGGGCTTTCGCGCCGAGGTCGTGCCGGAGGAGGGCAACGGCGAGTGGCGAACGCTGCAGACGCCGGAGGAGCTGGTCGAGTTCTACGACCCGACGGATGTCTTCGGCGACCTGGCCGACGCCCTCGCGGAGGCCTGGCCATCGGTCAACCCGGAGGCCGAATCCGAATCCGAAGCCGAAGGCGCCGATGACGCCGACGACGCCGACGCCACCTCGCGCAACGGAAGCGGGGGTCTGCCCCGCGAGTGACGATGCGCATCGTCGCGGCGGAGCTCGTGGACAGTCGGGAAATCCTGCCCGGCCAGTGGATACAGGCCTTCCACGCGCCGCACCTCGCCAATGGCTCGCGGGCCGGGCAATTCGTGCACGTCCGGACGGGCGACTACTCCGGCCTGGTGTTGCGGCGGCCGTTCTCGATCAACACCGCCGACGTCACGTCGGGCATCGTGACCATCCATTTCCGGACCATTGGCCGTGGCACGGAGTGGTTCACCCGCCTCCGGCCGGGCGATCCAATCGACATGCTGGGCCCGCTGGGCCGCCCGTTCGAGGTCGACAGCCGGAGCCGACACCTGCTGCTGGTCGCCGGCGGCCTGGGCATGGCCGGCGTGCGGATGCTGGCCGACGAGGCCATCCGTGACGGCCGGCAAGTGACCCTGCTGTTCGGTGCGGCCAGCGCCCGCGAGGTCTATCCGTCCACCCTCCTGCCCGATGAGGTCGAGTACGTCGTCGCGACGGACGACGGCAGCCTCGGCCATCACGGCTACGTCACCGACCTCGTGCCGGAGTACGAGGCCTGGGCGGACCAGGCCTTCGCCTGCGGTCCGGCGCCGATGCTGGCGGCGTTGGCGCGCCTCGCCACGGGGCGCCGTCAGCGGATGGGCGTGGCGAGTCTGGGTCGCAAGCGGGGTGGGGGACGGGGAGACGCGGCCGGATCGCCCGCGGCGCGGCGCAAGGCGTTCCTCCAGGTGTCGATGGAGCAGAACATGGGCTGCGCCGTCGGCGCCTGCCTGGGCTGCGTCGTGATGGGCGTGTCGGGGACGCCGCAGCGCGTCTGTCGCGAGGGGCCTGTGTTCGCCGCCGAGGAGATCGCCTGGGACTCCGGCTGGTGAGGTCGAAGCGGCGAGTCGTCACGTCCGCCGAGCGGGTCACCCGCCGCACCCCGACGGTTCGAAAGGTCCGTTCGGCGATCGAGCCCGTGCGAGTGCGGCCGGCATCGCCCTCGCCGGCGAAGACGCGGCCGGTGATGCCGCCCCCGGCAATGACGGCAGCGGTTTCGGGCAACGGCTGGGAGTCCGGCGAGGTCGACCTGTCGGTTGATCTGGGTCGCGGGCTGATCCTGGAGAATCCGGTGCTCGTGGCGTCCGGGACGTTCGGCTACGGCATCGAATACGGCGACGTGGTCGACGTCGGCCGGCTCGGCGCGATCTGTTGCAAGGGAACGACCCTCAGGCCGCGCATCGGCAACGTGACGCCCCGCGTGACCGAGACGCCGGCGGGGATGCTCAATTCGATCGGCCTGCAGAACCCGGGCGTTGACGCGGTGATCGAGAAGTACGCGCCGGTGTGGCAGGGCTGGCGGACCCCGGTCATCGTCAACGTCGCCGGGGAGTCGGTGGCCGACTACGTCGAGGTCGTCCGCCGCCTCGAGGGTGTGCCCGGCATCGCGGCAATCGAGCTCAACATCTCGTGTCCGAACGTCGGGGCGGGCGGCATCCAGTTCGCCATCGACGCCGCCGTCGCCGCCGCGGTGACCGCGGCCGTCCGACGCGTCACCGACCTCGCGCTGCTGGTCAAGCTCTCGCCCAACGTGGCGGACGTCCGACCCATCGCCCGCGCCATCCAGGACGCCGGCGCTGATGCGCTGACCGCGATCAACACGCTGTCCGGGATCGCCCTCGCGCCGTCCCGGCAACGGCCGCTGCTGGGCAATGTCTACGGCGGACTGTCCGGCCCGGCGATCAAGCCGGTCGCGCTTCGGATCGTCTACGAGGTTGCCCAGGTGGTCGCCATCCCGATCGTCGCCATCGGCGGCGTGACCGAGCTGGCCGATGTCCTTGACTACCTGGCCGTCGGCGCCGTGGCCGTCCAGGTCGGTACCGCGATCTTTGCCGATCCAGCGCTGCCGGTCCGCCTGATCGACGAGCTGGCGGACGAGTGCCGTGCCCGTGGCCTCGACTCGTACCGCCCGCTGATCGGGACGGCGCTGCCGAAACGGCCCGGGCCGCCATCTGCCAAGGGTGTCGAGTACCGCCCCTGATCGCGGCGCAGCGGCTGACGCGGGGTCCCGCATACACTCGGCTCGTGACGACGATCAAGCCCGCTCTCGAGAGCTCCGCGCGCGCCGCGATCGCCGCGCGGACGGAGGAGCTCTTCCGCCGGTCGGGAGCGCTCCGAGAGGGACACTTCCAGCTCAAGAGCGGCCGGCACTCGAGTGCTTATGTCGAGAAGTTCCTCGTCCTGCAGGATCCCGCTGCGACCAGCGAGCTGTGCGCGTTCTGGGCGGCCGAGCATCGCGGCGAAGGCGGACGCACGACCGTCGATGTGGTCGCCGGACCCACGACCGGCGGCGTCATCCTGGCCTTCGAGACGGCCCGCCAGCTGGGCACCCGCGGCATCTTCGCCGAGGAGGTCCGCTCCCCTGAGGGCGCGGCGCGACGCGAGTTCCGGCGCGGCTTCCGGATCTCACCCGGAGAACGGGTCCTGCTGGTCGACGACATCCTGACCACGGGCGGCTCGCTGCTGGCCATGCTGCCTGCCGTGGAGGAGGCGGGCGGCGAGGTCCTCGCCTGCCACGTGCTCGTCGACCGGTCCGGCGAAGACAGGGGGACGATCACCTCGCCGGCGTCAGGGCGCTTCTACCCGCTGCGCTCCCTGTGGCGCCTGGATCTGCCGACCCACGAGCCGGGATCGGCGACCTGCCCGGCGTGCTCGGCTGGCGTCCCGCTTCACGCGCCGGGCAGCAGCGGCGCGGCAGGCAGCGGCGCCGCCGGCGCCTGATCGCCAGGGGTGGACCGGCGCACCGTCCGATTCTTCCTCCTCGTCCTGGCCGCGATCGTCACGCTCGCCGTTGGCGCGGCGGTGCTGGGCGGGCGGAGCCCGGCGTCGGTCCGCCCGATCGATGTTCCCACCGTCGACGGCATCGTGGTCGGGGTCGAATCGGCCGGCCTGGGCAATGTCTCCGGCTTTAGCATCCGAACCGACGACGGACGCACGCTCCGATTCGGGCTGTCCACCCTGGCTGACGCCGTCCAGTTCCCGCCCGGCCACCTGGGTGAGCATCTCGCCAACTCGGTACGTGTTCGGGTCTGGTATCGCGATGCGGCCGGCCGCCTGGACGCCCTGTGGCTCGAGGACGCGCCGGCTACTTGACGGCGTTCAGCGCCGCGCTGAGCTCCGCGTCCGAAAAGATCAACTCGAAGGAATTGCGCACCACGCCGTCGCGATCGACGACGAAGACCCACGGCTCGGTCAGCAGGCCCCATTTGTTCGAAACGTCGGTCGGGATGAGATTCGGCGGGTTGTCCGTCGTGAGGACCGGTTGGAGCTGACCGCCCTGCAGCGTGAGCTGGTACGGCTCGACGTGGATGAACTGGACGGTCGGGTACTTCGCCGCGTACGGCTTCAGCCGATCGAGGGTGGGGCCGCACTGGGCGCTGACGCAGAACTTGGGCGTTGCAAAGGCGAGCAGGAAGGGCTCGTGCTTGGCGAGCGCCTGGTCGACCGACACCTTGTAGAGCTCTGGGTCCGGCTTCGAGTCGGTCGAGATCTTCGACAGGTCGCCGCCGACGTCGGCCGCGGTGGGCGTCTTCGTCGGTGGCGCCTTCTGGCCGACCCGGACCACCGGCGACGACGGTGAGACCTGGAAGGTCATCCGGATCTGCTCTCCGCTGATGCCCGACATCGTCGTGATCTCCGCTCCCCAGATGCCGGCCTCGGAGAAGTTGGTCTGCACGGCATACACGCCGCGCACGTTCTCGATCGCCCAGATGAACGCGGCGTCGCCGCCGGACACGGGCTTTGCGGGATCGCGAGCAAGGTCGTAGAAGGCGACCTTCACGGTGCGGTCCGGGCCGCCGATCGGCGCGTTCGACTGGGCGTCGATGAGCCCGAACAGGACGCGGTTCGATCCGCACGTCAGCTCAGCCGCGTCGTTGATGAGCACCGGGATGACCGACGGCGCAGGCGGGCCTGGCTGTCCCCAGCCCGCGGGCGTGCCGGGGTCCGCGGCGGTGGGGCAGGATCCGGCCGCCGCCGAGGACGCAGCGGATGGCGAGGCGGTGGAGGCAGACGGAGCAGGAGACGGCGCGCACGCAGCAACGAAGGCCGCGAGCACCAGGACGGCGACGTGACGGGGGGCGGGGCGCACGACGACAGCCTACCCGCGGTCGCTTTAGCGCGCCTTCGGGGCATCCTGGGTTGCCCAGAGGGTGAGCGCTAGAATTCGGCGGAGCGGCGCGCGCTCTCCCGTCTTTTCCGTCGGAGGTGCGGTGACTCGTTTCCAGAAGCTCGCCGCGGCGACGGTAGTGACGACGTTCGCGCTCGTCACCCTGGGCGTCGTCGTGCGGGCGACGGACAGCGGCGTGGCGTGCCCGACGTGGCCGGGCTGCTTCGAGGGCCAGTTCCTGCCCCGGCTCGACCAGGGCGCGCAGGTCTGGATCGAGTGGACCCACCGGACGGTCGCCGCCCTGATCGGCGTGCTCGTCGCCGGCCTCGCCTTCCTGGCCGTTCGGTCGTATCGGGACCGGCCCTCCATCCTGTGGCCCTCGCTCGGCGCAGTTGGGCTGGTTGGGTTCCAGGCCTGGCTCGGCCGGGAGACCGTGCGGCTCGGCAACTCCGGCGAGTCGGTGACGGCCCACCTGGCGGCCGCGATGGCGCTCGTCGGGCTGCTTGTCTACCTGCTGGTCCGGTCGCTCTATCCGGCCCGCATCGGTGGCCGCGGATCGGGCCAGCGGTTCACCCTGCTGGCGGCATTCGGCGCCCTGACGACCTACGCCCTGCTGCTGTTCGGCTCGCATGTCACCGCCGCCAGCGCCTGGAACGTCTTCCCGGACTGGCCGCTGATGAACGGCTCGCCGTTCCCGACGCTGGCCGGCGACCAGGTCGTGGCCCAGGCGCTGCATCGCTGGGTGGCGGTCGTGGTGGGCCTCATCGTCGTGTCGACCGCGGTCGTGGCGTGGCGGACCCAGCAGCGACATCGCGACGTCGTCGCGTTGGCGGTCGCGGCGGCGGTCCTGTACCCGATCCAGTCCGTGGTCGGCGGGCTGCAAATCCTGACCCGGCTGGCCGAATGGACCCAGACCCTGCACGTCGCGCTGGGGACTGTGATCTGGGCGCTGATGGTGGGCCTCGCGGTCGCGAGCTACTACGCGGCCCGCACGACGCCGCCGATCGGCGAAGGTGCGCACCCGCGGGCAGGCATGGACCCCGACGCGCCTGGCAACGCGACCCGCACGAAGCGCGACTCCGTGCGCGCCTACGTCGCGCTGACCAAGCCTCGCATCATCGAGCTGCTGCTCGTCACGACGGTGCCGGCCATGGTCCTTGCCCAGCACGGGATCCCGTCTCTCGGCCTCATCTTCTGGACGCTCGTCGGCGGATCGCTGGCGGCCGGCAGCGCCAACGCCATCAACTGCTACCTCGACCGCGACATCGACCTGCTGATGGCTCGTACCCGACGACGCCCGCTGCCAGCCCACGAGGTCGAACCGGAACGGGCGGTCGTCTTCGGCATCGTGCTGGGGATTGTCTCGTTCGCGGTCATGACGTATTTCGTAAACCTGCTGTCGGCGTTCCTCGCCCTGCTGGCGATCGCCTTCTACGTTCTCGTCTACACGATCATGCTCAAGCGGTCCTCACCCCAGAACATCGTCATCGGCGGCGCCGCCGGCGCGCTGCCCCCGGTCATCGGCTGGACCGCGGTCACCGGAAACATCGGGCTGCCCGCACTGCTGCTGTTCGCCCTTGTTTTCTACTGGACGCCACCTCACTTCTGGGCGCTCTCGGTGCGGATCAGGAAGGACTACGCCGCGGCGGGCGTGCCGATGCTGCCGGTCGTCAGGGGCGTGGCCGAAACCAGCCGCCAGATCGGGCTGTACTCGATCCTGCTCGTGGCGATCTCGCTGGTGTTCTTCGCCGTCGCTCGGATGGGCTGGATCTACCTCCTTGCCGCCGTCGTGCTTGGCGCGCTGTTCCTGCGCCAGGCCTGGATCCTGTGGCGACAGGGCAGCTCGCCTGACAGGTTGACCGCCCAGGCGATCCGGCTCTACCGCTACTCGATCTCCTACCTGTCGCTGCTGTTTCTGGCGGTGGCGGTCGACGCGGTCGTCCTGCCCCTTCGCTAGCGGTGACGACCGGGACGGGTGGGCCCGCGCCGTCGGTCTGGCGCCAATTTCGGACCGCACTCCGCGCCGGTGCGCATCAGCACCGCATTCGTTTTCGCGCAGTCGTCGAGGGTCATGGCGAGGGTAGTACTTCCGTGCTATAAAGGCGAGTCGGGGGACGGTGATCGACGCCCCAGGCGCGAGGTCATCGGGTGGCCGCAGTCTTCCTTCAACCAGGGCCAGTCCGGGCAGCGGTCGCGACCTTGACCGAGCCCGCATCCGGGAGCACCGGCATGATCATCTCGAACGAGGAAGTCGAGGCTGTCACTGGGGTGCCCGTGGGCCAGCCGTCCACGGCCCCTGACCCGTCCACGACGGCGACGGTGCCGGACCTCGTCCGACTCCAGGCCGCCCGCACGCCGGACGCCACGGCGCTCCGATGGGCGTCGGAGATCACCACCTACGCGGAGCTCGCGACCGGCGCCGCCCGCCTCGCTCGGCATCTTCGCCGGCTCGGGGTGAGGCGCGACGACGCCGTGGGCCTGTGCCTCGGCCGTTCGCCCGCGTCGGTCCAGGCCGCACTGGGGGTCATGGAGGCCGGCGCTGCCTACCTGCCGCTCGATCCGGCCCATCCGACCGGACGGCTGACAGCCACCCTCGAGGATGCGGGAGCCCGGATCGTCATCACCGACGCGATGAATCGGGCGCGCTTCGACGGGGCACCGCTGACCGCGCTCCTCATCGAGGACCTCCTGGGCCCGGACGCCGACCCGCGCGATACGGACGAAGGCGACCTCGCCTTGCCGGGCCTGGACGACCTCGCCTACGTCATCTACACCTCGGGCTCGACCGGCCGCCCGAAGGGCGTCGACGTCAGCCATAGCAACCTGCTCAATCTCGTGCGCTGGCACCAGGCGGCGTTCTCGGTCACGGCCGCCGACCGCGGCACGGCCATCGCAGGCCCGGCCTTCGACGCCGTCGTCTGGGAGCTGTGGCCTTACCTGGCGGCGGGCGCGAGCGTCGCAATCGCCGACGAGGACACGCGGCTGTCGGCCGACCTGCTCGGGGCGTGGTTGGCCGCCGAACGGGTCACGATCTGTTTCATGCCGACCGCCCTCGCCGAGCGGGCGCTCGCCCTCGACTGGCCGGCGGACACCTCGCTCCGGATCCTGCTCACCGGGGCCGACAGCCTGCACGTCTACCCGCGGCCCGGCCTGCCGTTCACGCTCGTGAACAACTACGGACCGACGGAGTGCACGGTCGTCGCCACGTCGGGGCCGATCATGCCCGCCGACGACGACGGCCGGCTGCCGTCGATCGGTTGCCCGATCGCTAACGTCGAGGTCCACCTGCTCAACCCCGAGCGGCTTCCGGTCGCACCCGGCGAGGTCGGCGAGCTGTACGTCGGCGGCGCGGGGGTGGCCCGCGGCTACCGTAACCACCAAGAGCTGACGGCCGAGCGGTTCGTGCCCGACCCGTGGTCAGCCGCGCCGGACGGTCGGCTGTACCGGACTGGCGACCTGGCTCGCTACCGGGACGACGGCACGCTCGAGTTCGGCGGGCGAGTCGACGCGCAGGTCAAGATCCGGGGCAATCGGGTCGAACCCGAGGAGGTCGCGCTCTGTCTCGACCAGCACCCCGCGGTCCAGGCCAGCGTCGTCGTCGCACGGATCGCCGCTGACGGCGACCGGCACCTCGTGGCGTACGTCGTGCCCAGGCCGGGCGAAACGCCGTCCCGGAGCGACCTGGGCCTGTTCCTGCGCGGCCGGCTGCCCGAGTACATGGTCCCGTCCGAGTTCGTCCAGGTCGATGCGTTCCCCTTGACCCCCAACGGCAAGGTCGACCGGGAGGCGCTCCTGGCCACTGCATCGAGCACGGCGATCCCGGCAGCCGACGATGCCGCCCCGTATGTGGCTCCCACGACAACCGTCGAACGCCGCATCGCCGAGCTGACGAGCACGCTGCTCAAGATCCACCAGGTGAGCGTCGAGGACGACTTCTTCCTGCTCGGCGGCCATTCGCTACTGGCCACCCAGCTCATCGTCCAGCTCCGGGTCGCGTTCGGCGTGGAGATCCCACTCCGAACGATCTTCGACCAGCCGACCGTGCGCGAGCTGTCGATCGCCGTCGAGGACCGCCTGCTCGAACAGCTCGAGACCGCGAACCTCGGGGCCGGAAGCTAGTGGTGGCAAGCCCGGCTGCTCCCGCCGTCCGGCCACGGCAGCTGAGTCTCGTCCGCCTCCTGGATCCGGAGATCCTCGCCGACCCTTACCCGCTCTACCGGCAGTTGCGGGAGGAGGACCCGGTCCACTGGGACCCGTACCTGTCCGCCTGGGTGGTCACCCGCTACCGGGACGTCGTGTTCGTCCTGCAGCACTTCAGCGCGGACCGGACGCCCACGCCGGACCAGCTGACCACGATGGGCCTCGAGCAACTCAATCCTGCCGCGCGGCTCATGGTCCGCCAGATGCTGTTCCTGGATCCGCCGGCCCACGGTCGCGTGCGCAGCCTTGCGGCCCGCGCGTTCACACCGCGTAGGGTGGAGCAGCTGCGGGGCCACATCGCCGAGATCACGGAGCGTCTGCTGGACGAGGCCGAGCCACGCGGTCGGATGGACGTCATCGCCGACCTTGCCGACCCCCTCCCCGCGATCGTCGCCGCCGAGCTCATGGGCGTCCCGACGGAGGACCACGCGCAGCTCAAGGCGTGGACGACCGACTTCGCCGAGATCCTCGGCAACTTTCAGCACAATCCGGACCACGTGCCGCGGGTGCTCGCCGCGGTCGAGGGACTGACGGACTACTTCCGGGACGCGGTCCACCAGCGGCGGCCGGGACCGGACGCCGGCCTCATCGGGGCGATGCTCGACGCCGAAGTCGATGGCGACCAGCTGAGTGAGGACGAGGTCATCGCGAACTGCATCATCACCCTCGTCGGCGGCCAGGAGACGACGACGAACCTCATCGGCAACGGGGTGCTCGCGCTGCTGCTCCACCGCGACCAGCTGGACCGTCTGCTCGACGAGCCGGCCCTCATCCCGTCGGGCGTCGAGGAACTCTTGCGCTTCGAGTCGCCGAGCCAGCACACCGCCCGGATCGCGCCGGACGACATCGAGATCGACGGTCGGGTCCTGCGGAAGGGCCAGGCCGCCATCGCCGTCATGGGCGCCGCCAACCGCGATCCCGAGCGGTTCCCGGATCCAGATCGCCTCGACATCGCACGCCAGGACAACCGGCATGTCGCCTTCGGCTGGGCGGCCCACTTCTGCTTCGGCGCGCCCCTGGCGCGGATCGAAGGCCAGGTCGCCTTCGAAGCTCTCCTGCGCCGTATGCCCGGACTCACCCTCGACGACGGTCCGCTCGCATGGCGTACGAACCTCGGATTGAGGGGACTCACCGCGCTGCCCGTCCACTTCTGACGCGTGGCCGACCAGCATCGCCAGCCTACGGAATCGGCGCTAGGCGTCGCGCCGACGGAGGACCGGGCCGCCCGGCGCGAGCGCCTGGACCGATATCTGGCGGAACGTGACGCCTCACCGCTGCGGGGCACCGATGGAGGGATCCCGCGCGGCCCACGGACCACGGAGCACCCGCTTTCGCTCGGCCAGGAGCAGATCTGGCTCCACTCGCAGCTGAGCTCCGACCCGTCGGCCTACAACGAGCCGCTCACCCTGACCCACCGCGGGCCCCTCGACGTCGAGGTGCTCCGCCGGACACTGGCGGAGGTCATCCGGCGACACGAGGCGTGGCGAACGACGTTCCGCGAGGTCGACGGCCAGCCCGTCGCGGTCGTGCACGATCCGCCCGACGTCGACCTCCCGGCTGTCGACCTGCGCCACCTGGCACCCAGCGAACGCGAGGCCGAGGCCGTCCGTCTCGCGACGGACGATGCGCGATGGCCGTTCGACCTCAAGGCGGGCCCGATCTTGCGGTTCTTGCTCGTCACGATGTCCGAGGACGAGCAGCGGCTGTACCTCGCGCTCCACCAGATCGTCTTCGACGGCGTCTCGATGTACAGCGGCTTCCTGCCTGAGGTCGCCGCCATCTACAACGATCTCGCGGCCGGCCGCGAGGTATCGCTGCCCGAGCCGCCCGCCCAGTACCAGGATTTCGTTCGATGGCAGCGCGCGACCGCGACGGGCACCACGCTCGAGGCCCAGCTCGCGTACTGGCGTGCACAGTTGGGCGAGGTGCGGTCGCTCGACCTGCCGACGGATCGGCCCAGGCCCGCGGTCCAGAGCTACGACGGGGAGCAGGTCTCGTTCAGCCTGCCCGAGGATCTCAGCCGGGAGCTGCGTGCCTTCAGCCGACGGGAAGGCGTGACCCTGTTCACTACGCTCCTCACGGCATTCGCGACGCTCCTCGTGCGCCGCACGGCCGATGAGGTCCCCACGATCGGCAGCGTCACCTCCCTGCGCAAGCGGACGGAGCTCCAGCGGCTCCTGGGGTTCTACCTGAACACGCTCGCGCTGCGGGTCGACCTCACAGGCGATCCATCCTTCCGCGAGGCGTTGCGCCGCACGCGCAAGGTCGTCGTGGACGGGCTCAGCCACGACGACGTCCCGATCCACCAGGTCGTCCACGCCCTCGCGCTGCCGCGCGACCCGAGCCGGAGCCCGCTGTTCCAGACGATGCTCGTCCTGGAGCCGCCGCTGCCCGATCCTCCGACCGGCTGGGAGCTGAGCCAGCTGGACATTGACGTGGGCCGCTCGCGGGCCGATCTGTATCTCGAATTCGACGATCGGCCCGGCGCCCTCATCGGACGGGTCCGCTACGCGACAGCGCTGTTCCAGCGGGCCACCGTGGACGGGATCCTGGCCCAGCTCCTGATCCTGCTCTGGGCCGCGATCGCGGCACCGGATCGCCCGATCGGCGCGCTTCCCGTCCTTAGCGATGCCGACCGCGAGGCCTGGCTCGCGGCCGGGAATCGCGTCGCTCCCACGACACCGTTCGAGCCGTTCATCGCCAACGAGATCGAGCAGAGCATCGCCGCGCGCTTCGCCCGCGAGGTCGCTGCCTTCGGAGACCGACCCGCTGTCATCGAGGCCGATCGCGCCTGGACGTACGGTGAGCTGAACGCTGCGGCTGACGGTGTCGCCGTCGCCATCGAGACGGTGTGCCCGGCGGGCCGTCCCAGGGTCGGCTTGCTCGGGCAGCAGGGCGCGCCGCTGGTCGCGGCCATCCTTGGCATCCTCAAGGCGGGCGGCGCGTACGTGCCCGTCGACCCGCAGTTCCCCGCAATGCGCATCCGGTCGATCGCCCTGGACGCCGAACTTGACCTCATCGTCGTCGGCGAGGGTCTCGACGGCCTGGTCCGGGACGCGCTCGCCGACGCCGTCCCGATCGTCGGCATGGCCGTCGCGACGGCCGGCCGGCC
>JALZAF010000050.1 GCA_030948505.1 Chloroflexota bacterium | reverse complement strand
GTACACGGAGCTGACGCTGGGTATCGGAACCGCGGGATTCTGGCTGCCCATCGTGGTAGGCGGGATCGTAGGAGGCGCGACGGGGGTCGTGATGAGCCTGCCCGTTCTGATCCGCACTCCCCTGGTGGTGGGGATCGGATTGCTCACGTTCTTTGGGCTGTTCGCCGGTCTCCTTCGGACCCCGATGCTGACGACGCCACTCGTGGGCGTCGCTCGATTCCTGTTCGCGCCCGACGGCCTGACCGTCCCCGGGGCGATCATCGTGTTCGTCGCCACCACCGCCCTCATGGTGGCGGTGCGAGTCGGGCGTCTACGCCAGCGGGTGAACGAGATGCCGCCGGGGACCCGCCGCGCCGCCTCGGTGCCCCTGGTGGTCCTGCTGGGGATCGTGGTGCTGGCCTTCCCGCATGCGTTCGGTCCGTTCTTCGCCCAGGTCATCGCGATCGTCGCCTTGTACGTGCTGCTTGGCCTCGGCATGAACATCACGCTGGGCCTGGCCGGCCTGCTCGACCTGGGCTTCGTGGCGTTCTACGCGGTCGGGGCTTACACGGTGGCCCTGTTGACGTCGACCGCCGAGTACGGCATCGCGCACTGGTCGTTCTGGCAGGCAGTCCCCTTCGCCGTCGTGTTCGCCATGCTGTTCGCCCTGTTCCTGGGCCTTCCGATCCTGCGCATCCGCGGCGACTACCTGGCCATTGCGACGCTCGGGTTCGGCGAGATCGTCCGGATCCTCGCAGGCTCGGATCTGTTCAAGCCGTTTCTGGGTGGGCCGCGCGGCATCGTCAATATCCCCAAGCCGATCGACGTTCCACCAACCAGCCTGCTGGCCGGACCGATCCAGATCTACTATCTCGCGCTGATCTGTGCCGCCATCGTCGCGTTCGTGGCCTGGCGGCTGCGTGGCTCACGCCTGGGACGGTCGTGGATGGCGATCCGTGAAGACGAGGACGTCGCCGAGGGGCTCGGCATCAACCTCGTCTCGACCAAGCTCCTGGCCTACATGCTGGGAGGCGGGTTCGCCGGGCTGGCGGGAGCGGTCTCCGCCGGCTTGGTCGGGTCGATCTTCTCGTCCAGCATCCAGCTCTTCCTGTCGATCAACGTCGTCGCCATCGTCATCGTCGGCGGCATGGGCAGCATCCCGGGCGTCGTGCTGGGTGCGCTGTTCCTCATAGGCGTGCCGGAGCTCTTCCGTGAGTTCTCCGACTATCGCTTCCTCTTTTACGGCATCGCCCTGATCGGGATGATGCTGTACCGGCCGGAGGGCCTGTTGCCCTCGAAGATCACGCAGCGCGAGCTGCACACCGCGGAAGAGCTGAAGGAGTTGGAGCCCGTCGAGACGGCCCCGGTCCACGGCGAAGTGACGGTCCGCGGATGACCCTTCTCGAAGCCGCACACGTCAGCAAGCGGTTCGGAGGATTGACCGCAGTCCGCGACCTCGACTTCACGCTCGATGAGGGCACGATCGCCAGCGTCATCGGGCCCAATGGCGCAGGCAAGACGACGTTCTTCAACTGCCTGTCTGGCTACTACCAGATCGACGAGGGCACCATCACCTACGACGGCGAGCCAATCCATCGGCTGCGGCCGGACGAGGTGGCGCACCGCGCGATCTCGCGCACCTATCAGAACATCCGCCTGTTCGCGAGCATGACCGCGCTCGAAAACATTTTGGTCGGCGAGCACAACCACCTTCGCTCGACCTGGCTGGGGGCCATCATCCGCACCCCGGCCCAGCGGCGCGAGGAGAAGATGGCCCACGACGAGGCGCGGCGACTGCTCAAATTCGTCGGGCTCCAGGGCCGGGGCGACAGCCTGGCAGTCAAGCTCCCGTATGGAGACCAGCGTCGTCTGGAGGTCGCGCGGGCCCTGGCGAACAAGCCACGTCTCCTGCTGCTCGACGAACCGACCGCCGGCATGAACCCCGCCGAGTCCGCCCAGATGACCGAGTTCATCCGCCGGCTGCGCGGCGACCTCGGCATCACCGTCCTCCTGATCGAGCACGAGATGCGGGTCGTGATGGGCATCTCCGAGAAGATCACGGTCCTCGACCATGGCGAAAAGATCGCCGAGGGCACGCCTCGCGAGATCCAGCAGGATCCCCTGGTCATCGAGGCCTACCTGGGTCGCGGCGGCGAGGAGGCCGCCAGGGAAGCCCGCGCCGCCGACGCGGCCCCTCGTCGCACGACCCCTCGCGGCACGACGCCTCCCGACTCGGCCCCTCCAGCGGCGCCGATCTGATGGCGACGTGATGGCGACACCGGTCCTGTCCGTGCAGGACGTCCACACCTACTACGGCAGCATCCACGCCCTGCAGGGCATCTCCCTGGACGTCGGCTCCGGTGAGATCGTCACCCTGATCGGTGGCAACGGCTCCGGAAAGAGCACGACGCTCAATACGATCAGCGGGATCGTTCGGCCCCGGAGCGGCCGGGTGCTGCTCAACGGCCAGGACCTGGCGGGCGTGCCAGCGCATGAGATCACGGCCAAGGGCGTCGTCCAGGTTCCGGAAGGCCGGCGGATCTTCGCCCGCCTTAGCGTCCAGGAAAACCTCGAGATGGGCGCCTTCATCGTCCGGGACAAGGCGACGATCGAAAGCCGCATCGAGCGCGCCTTCGAGTTGTTCCCCCGTCTGAGAGAGCGGCGGCGCCAGGTTGCGGGCACGCTGAGCGGCGGCGAGCAGCAGATGCTGGCGATCGGTCGGGCGCTCATGTCCGACCCGCAGGTCCTGCTCATGGACGAACCGTCGATGGGGCTGGCGCCCGTCCTGGTCGACCAGATATTCGACACCATCCGAAAACTCCACGAGGCCGGCAGGACGATCCTGCTCGTCGAGCAGAACGCTCGGATGGCGCTCCAGGTCGCGGACCGTGGGTACGTCATCGAGACCGGCCGGATCGTCCTCGCCGACCAGGCCGAGAACCTGCGCGACAACGAGATGGTCCAGAAGGCCTACCTCGGCATCGCCTGACCCGGCCTTGACGCGAGCACCGCGGCGGCGGGCCGGCCCTCAGCGCCCGCCTGGCTCCCCGGCAATGTCGTAAACCGCCCGGCTGAGGCCGATCGTCCCAACGATCGCGATCCAGAACCCGGGGGCGCGATCCGGCAGCAGGCCACCTGCGAGGTCGCCCAGCTTGTCAAGCGGCCAGTACAGCAGCCCCAACCAGGCCACGAGGGCGAAGATCAGGTAGAACAGCCAGCGGTCCGCGCCGATGGGGCGGTCGCCGGCGGCATAGGGCAGCGTGACCAGCGCAATCGTCGCCAGGGCCGCGATGAAGACCACGATGCCGCTGCCACTGAACCCATTCAGGGCGATTGCCGGCAGGTCGCTACCTCCCCCAACCGTGTACCACGGCAGGAGGCAGGCGACCAGCATCACGACCGCCGAGATCACGGCCAGCGTCCGTCCGCGGCCGATCGGACGTCGGTGCATCAGCCCTGCTCCGAATAGACCTCGGGGCGGAGGACGCCCACGAACCGCAGGTTGCGGTAGAGCTCGCCGTAATCGAGCCCATAACCGACCACGAACTGGTCCGGAATCGTGAACCCGATGTAGTCGACCGGGATCTCGACCAGGCGCCGGGCCGGCTTGTCGAGCAACGTGCAGATCCGCAGCGAAGCGGGGTTCTTGCCGCGCAGGTAGCGAACGAGGTAGTTGAGCGTCAGGCCGGTGTCGATGATGTCCTCGACGATCAGGACCTCCTCGCCCTGGATGCTGGCCGACAGGTCCTTGAGGATGCGGACCAGGCCCGACGACTCGGTCGATGCGCCGCCGTAGGACGAGACCTCCATCAGGTCGATCCGGAGGGGGATGGTCATCGCCCGCATCAGGTCGGCCATGAAAGGCAGCGAGCCCTTGAGGACGCTCACGAGGGTCAGCTGGCGGCCGGCGTAATCGGCGCTGATCTGCTGCCCGAGCTCCTTGACCTTGGCCTGGATCTGCTCCTCGGTCAGGAGCACTTCGCCGATGTCGGCGGACAGGTCGGCGACGCGAGTTGTCATCGGTCGAGCGACGCCCCGCCGTCGCCGACCGCGCCCTCAGCCGCGGCGTTGGCCCGCGCGAGGGC